>JBDGSQ010000077.1:16363-31891 GCA_042217455.1 Haloferacaceae archaeon
CGTCGCACCTGACCGGCACAGCGGGTGCGCCGGGATGAACCCCGGCGCGTGCGTGGGTACTCGGTGTGGTCGTCGCACCTGACCGGCACAGCGGGTGCGCCGGGATGAACCCCGGCGCGTGCGTGTGCCGGTCAGTCGTCGTCCGCCACGGTGGGTCCGGTCTCTCCCCCCACCGCAGAGGCGTCGCCCTCGATACTCGGCGGGTAGACCCCGCGGTCGAGTTTCAGGTCGCTCTGCGGGCGCGCCATGCAGGTCAGGGCGTACTCCGCTGCCTCCTCGTCGGTGAGCCCACGCGCCGCGGGCTGGACCACCTCGCCCTCGACGATCTTCGCAGAGCAGGCCAGACACATCCCGACGCGACAGGAGTACTCCTGTGCGATGCCCGCCTCCATCGCCGCCGTGAGGATGGTCTGCTTGTCCGACACCTGAATCGTCTCCCCGGTGCCGACGTACTCGACGGTGTACTCGGTCATGTCCCCGCCTACGAGTGACCCCGGCAAAACTCTTTACGAGTGTCGGTCGGTGAGCGACGCAATGCCGCGAGCCCGCGTCTACTCCTCGTCCTGCATACGGATCGTCAGCACCGGGACGTCCGAGGTGCGGACGATGCGCTCTGTGACGCTCCCGAGGAGGTACCGGTCGAGACCCTGCCTCCCGTGGGTCCCCATGACGATGAGGTCGATGTCGTTGTCGTCCGCGTACCGGAGGATAGAGCGGTAGGCCGCCCCGGCGATGACCGTCGTCTCCACGTCGACGTCCGCCTCCGCTGCGCGCGCCGCGACGTGATCGACCGCCTCCTCGCCCTCCTCTTCGAGGGCGTCCATCACGACTTCGGACCCGGCTTCGAGCGAGGAGTACGCGCTCGCGTCGACCACGTAGAGCGCGTGAATGCGCGCCCCGTACTGGCTCGCGATGTCGACTGCGTGCTCGATCGCCTGCTCGGCCGCCCTGCTCCCGTCGGTCGGGACGAGAATCTCGTCGTACATTCCGAGTGGGGCTACGGAGGCATCCGGTTAGAAAGTATCCTCTCGCGGGTCACGGACGCAACCGTCGCGACCGTGGCGCGAGCCGCCGCGCTGTTACGGGCGGCGAGTTACAGCAAACATCTCCCGATTGTAGATTGATAGGTAGTGCCGTGAGATTCGCTGGTGCTGTACGAAATAGTTGCTACGACAGTCCGAACGAGAGTTACTACACGACAAAGTTACGTTTAGGGAATCGTCTAATAATTTTGTCTTCGTACAACGTCCTGCAATGTCTACTCCGGACGACAGTCAGCGAACGGCGTCGATGCCGCTCATCGGCGACGAGTTCCCGCAGATGGAGGTCCAGACGAGTCAGGGACCGGTCACCCTCCCCGACGACTACGAGGGCCAGTGGTTCGTGCTGTTCAGCCACCCCGGCGACTTCACGCCGGTCTGTACCACGGAGTTCGTCTCCTTCGAGCAGCACCGCGAGCAGTTCGAGGAGCGAGACGCCCAGCTCGTCGGCCTGTCGGTCGACCGCGTCCACTCGCACATCAAGTGGACCGACTGGATCGAGGAGAACCTCGACGTCGACGTCGGCTTCCCCATCATCGCCGACGAGACGGGCCGCGTCGCCAACCGCCTCGGGATGATTCACCCGGGCGAAAGCACCTCGACGGTCCGGTCCGTCTTCATCGTCAACCCCGAGGGCGTCGTCCGCCTCGTCCTCTACTACCCGCTCGACGTCGGGCGCAACATCGACGAGATCCTCCGGGCGCTCGATGGTCTTCAGACGTCCGACGAGGAGGGCTTTGCCACGCCCGCCGACTGGCCGGACAACGAGACGTTCGGCGACCGGGTCCTCCTCCCGCCGCCGAGTACCGAGGCCGACGCGGAGGCACGCCGCGAGGAGGCCGAAGGCGACGATTCCCTCGAGTACTACGACTGGTGGTTCACGACGAAACAGCGGTGAGTCCGACGACGTCGGTATCCCGGTCGGTGAATCGCCGTCAGGGCACCGGTCGGGACAGAGGCACCCACCAGCGCGAATCGACTACGACGGGATACCGAGAGACGTCGACCGGCCGCTGACAGCGTTGGGTCGGTTTCTAGTGGCCATCGTCCGACCGACGCTCACCGCTCTCGAACCGCGTCTTCACACGTCCTGAGCGCGTCGTAGCGCTCGGTCTCCGTGAGGTCGACGGTCTCGACGGTCTCCCAGCCCTCCTCGCCGAGCGCGAGTCCCTTCACCCACGCGCCGGTGGCCAGCAGGAGTCCGGTCGTCTCGCCGCTGTCGTCGTCGACGGCGACGGCGAGGTTCACGCTGTCGGCCCGGTTCAGTTTCACGACCTCCGATTCCGCGAGCGGACGGGGCGGAAGCGACGAGAGCACGTCCGGAGAGGAACGGCCGAGCGGCTTGGCTCTTGCTCATCGTCGACGCGTCGAGCGCCCGAAGCCGAAAGGTTCCTAACACGCGGCGCTGGAGGAGCGTACATGCCTGCCGACGGTCCCGCGTCGTCCGACCGCGCCCTCGACCGGGTGACGCTCGCAGTCGCCGCGCTCGCCGCGCTCGCCCTCCTCGCCCGCCTCGTCGGTCTCGGTTCCCGCCCGTTCCACTGGGACGAGGCCCGGGTCGGCTACTGGACGCTCCGGTACCTCGACACCGGCGTCTACAGCTATCGCCCGGTGGCCGGCGGCCCGTTCCTCTATCTCGTGAACCGCTGGGTGTTCGCGCTCCTCGGCGCCACAGACGCCACCGCGCGCCTCGTCGTCGCCCTCGCGGGCGGGCTCCTCCCGCTCGCGGCGCTCCTGTACCGCGAGCGCCTCGACGACCTCGAGACGGTGGCGCTCGCGGCGTTCCTCGCCGCGAGTCCCCTCCTCGTCTACTACTCGCGCTTCCTCCGCGGCGACCTCCCGCTGGCGGCGTTCTCACTCGTCGCCGTCGGCGCGTTCGTCCGCGCGTACGACGGCGACCGGCGCTTTCTCTACCTCGGGGCGGCAGCGCTCGGCCTCGCCGCGACCACCTCCGGGTTCTTCGTCGGCACCCTCGCCTGTACGACCGCCGCCGGCCTCCTCGTGTTCGACCACCAGCGCCTGCTCGGCGAGGGCCGCACCGCGACGGCGCGGGTCCGTGGCCTCGTCCAGGGCGCCGGCCGACTGGCGACGCCGGCCGCGCGCGTGGTTCTCGTCGTCGTCGCAGTCGTGCTCGTCTTCTACACCCCCCGCGGCGGCGACGTCTCGCTCGCCCGGCCGGGCACGTGGACGTACGCGCTCGACGCCGCGCTCTTCGGCACCGTCGAGAAGTTCTACAGCGTCCGGGTCGCCCTCCGCGCCCGCGAGGCGGCCCACCCGCTCGTCCCCTTCGTCGGCGACGCGGTGAAACTCCTGGCCTACGCCGCGCTCCCGACGTCGCTCCTCGCCGTCGGCGCGTTCCTGCGCGACCGGTACAGCGCCGGCGGTCCCCGCCCGGTCGTGGCGTTCCACGCCTACTGGGGCTTCGCCGGCCTGCTCGTCTTTCCCGTTATCACCGAACTGAGCGCGCCGTGGATACTCGTCCACGTCGTGACGCCGCTCGCGGTCCCTGCGGCCGTCGGAACGGCGGGGCTCGTCCGATACGGTGTGAGCGCGTTCCGGCGGGACGACGCCGGCAGAGCCGTCGCCGCCGTCCTCGTTCTCGTCGCCGTCGGCGGGCAGGCCGGCGCCGTCACCGCGAGCGGGGTGTACGGGCCGAGCGAGCCGCAGAACAGATTCGCTCAGTACGCACAGCCGAACAGCGGCCTCGACGGGTTCTACGAGGACGTGCTGGCCGCGTCAGCCGGCAACGACGGGACGGACGTGCTGTTCTACGGGCAGCGCTTCTACCTGACTGACGAGCGCGCCGCAGACGAGCCACCGGTCCCCGACCAGTGGGGCAACAGGCTCCCCCTCCCGTGGTATCTCGAACGCGCGGGGGCGACCACCGACAGCGCGACGTCGCTCTCGACGTACGACGGAGAGATCCCGCCGGTCGTCGTCGCCGACCCCGCCGCGAGAGACGACCTCGCCCGTCGGCTCACGGGCTACGAGGCGACGGAGTACGAACTCGCGCTGTGGGACAGGAACGTCGTCGTCTTCGTCCGTTCGGACTAGCGGAAAATCGTCGTCTTCGTCAGAGCAGCCAGCCGACCGTCCTCGCCTCGCCCGGGTCCGACCTAGCGGAAGCCCATCGCCTCGATCTGTTCCTGGTAGCGGTTCCGGATGGTGACCTCGGTGACCTGCGCGACGTCCGCGACCTCGCGCTGGGTCTTCTTCTCGTTGCAGAGCAGACTCGCCGCGTAGATTGCCGCCGCCGCGAACCCGGTCGGCGACTTCCCCGAGAGCAGTCCCTGCTCGGCCGAGACGTCGATTATCTCGGTCGCCTTCGACTGGACCTCCTCGGAGAGGCCGAGTTCGGAGGCGAACCGCGGGACGAACTGCTTGGGGTCGACGGGCTTGAGCTCAAGCCCGAGCTCCTGGGAGATGTAGCGGTACGTGCGCCCGATCTCCTTCTGCGGGACGCGAGAGACCTCCGCGACCTCGTCGAGACTGCGGGGGATTCCCTCCTGTCTGCAGGCGGCGTAGAGCGCGCTCGTGGCGACCCCCTCGATGGAGCGTCCGCGGATGAGGTCCTCGTTGAGCGCGCGACGGTAGATGACCGAGGCGACCTCCCGCACCGACCGCGGGACGCCGAGGGCGGAGGCCATCCGGTCTATCTCCGAGAGCGCGAACTGGAGGTTCCGCTCGCCGGCGTCTTTCGTCCGGATGCGCTCCTGCCACTTCCGGAGCCTGTGCATCTGACTGCGCTTCTCGGAGGAGAGCGACCGTCCGTAGGCGTCCTTGTCCTTCCAGTCGATGGTCGTCGTCAGCCCCCTGTCGTGCATCGTCTCCGTTATCGGCGCGCCGACGCGAGACTTGCTCTGCCGCTCCGAGTGGTTGAACGCCCGCCACTCGGGCCCCCTGTCTAGATTCCGCTCGTCGAGAACGAGTCCGCAGTCGTCACAGACCAGCTCCGCCTGTTCTGCGTCCTGTACGATGTGCTCCGACCCGCACTCCGGACACTCCACCTGTTCGTCCGATGTCTGTTCCTCCTGGACCGCTCGCTGTCGCTGTCGGCTCGGACGCTCCATTAAAAGGTTTGTGGAGAACGGCAAATTTAAACCTTTGTAATAGTCTGTTTGGATACATTTCGACGATTCGCGCGAGAACGAACCGGAGACCGCTCGACGCCGACGCCGTCGATTGACGACGACAGACGCCACCTACCGGCAGAATCAGTCGTGGTTCGTTCGCACACGAGCGCCGTTCTCCGTCGGATATCGCGGGCGTATCTTTCAGAAGTAGAGGACGTCGCCGCCGCTCCGAACCGCAGATTCCGCTCCGCGAGGCGGCGGAGATACCCCGCTGAACGGTCGTATTCGGGACCGCCGTGCTCGCGCGCGCCCTCGCGCAGGCTGAGAGTCTCGACTACCGACCCCCGGTTATCGACTACCGACCCCCGGTTATTATCTTCGTGCATCAGGAAATCCTTTTGTATAACTGGAGTATATTCGTCGCCATGGTAACCATCGGAGCGAGCAGGCGAGCACAGCCGTCGCCGGGGGGTGCGTGATGGCGACGAAGGCCGCACTGGAGACCCAGCTCGCCGTCGTCGCCGGCTTCGAGAGCCCGCGGGTCGCCCTCGAACAGTACCCGACGCCGCCGGACCTCGCGGCCCACCTCGTCCACGTCGCCGACCTCAACGGCGACATCGAGGGGCGGACGGTCGTCGACCTCGGGACGGGGACCGGTATGCTCGCTCTCGGTGCGGCGCTCCGGGGTCCCGCGCGCGTCGTCGGCGTGGAACTCGACCGGGACGCCCTCGAGATAGCCCGCGAGAACCGGCGACGGGTCGGCACGACGACGCCGATACACTGGGTGCAGGCGGACGCGACCCGCGCACCGCTCTGCCCGGACGGGGAGACGACGGTGGTGATGAACCCGCCGTTCGGTGCCCAGAACGAGAGCGAGCACGTCGACCGGAAGTTCCTGCAGACGGCAGCGGGGGTCGCTGACGTCTCCTACTCGGTCCACAACGAGGGGAGTCGCGCGTTCGTCGAGTCGTTCGCCGAGGACGAGGGCGGCGAGGTCACCCACGCGTTCCGCGCCGAACTCACGCTCGACCGGCAGTTCGAGTTCCACACCGAGGACCGGAAGGCCCACCCGGTCGAGATCTTCCGCGTCGTCTGGGAGTGAGGCGGGCGTCGCCCCCGCGGCGACGTCCGACCGTCCCGCGTCACCGGGCGCTCGACCGCAACCGAGTCACCGACATCGACGCGCCGGCAACGCGTACGTTTCCCGCGTGGCGACGCGCCGGCAACGCGTACGTCTCCTCCGCGGCGGTCAGCCGGCTACTCGTACGTTTCCCGCGTGGCGACGCGCACTCTCGTGTCGCCTCTGACGGCGTACAGACTCTGCTTGTCGCGGACGAACCGGACGCCGCCGGCCGACGACGTCTCGTTCTTCCCGGGGAGGGGAGCGGTCTCGACGGTGGTGTTGTTCGTGCTCACGACCACCACGAAATCGTCCACCGCCGGGTCGATGGAGACGTTCCGCCCGGCGACGACGGGGTCGGCGCGGGCGGGAGGCGAGGTGAAGACGGTCGTCGTCTCGCCGTCGTGGGTGAGTCTGACGCGGTACGCCGCCGGGCCGCCGACGGTCTGCCACCCGGTCCGGTTGGCGACCACCCGGTCGCGCCACCCGAGGCCGCCGAGGCGCACCGCCCGCGTGCCGGTAAAGCGCAGTCGCCCCTTCGAGATGGCCGTCGTCCAGAGGCTCCGGCGCCTGTTCCTGACGATGACCCCCGAGGTGCGGACGTCGGTGGTCTCGCCGAAGGCCGAGACGTCCAGCACCGCGACCATGCCGCTGGTCACGTTCTCGGCGTAGGTCACCTCGTAGCCCCGGACCTGGACCGTCTGTCCGGGGAGCGGTTCCTGACTCGCCCGCATCAGGTTCACGGGGACGGCCGGTCCGGAGATGAGCGCCGCGCCGAGCAACAGGAGGACGGCGCCGACGCGCCACCGCGGAATCGACCTGACCGCGTCGGCCGAGACGTCCGGCAGGTCGACCACCGGCCGCTCGGAGGCGGTCACGGCGTAGGTGACGAGCGTCGCGAGCAACATCACCAGCGCCACGCCGACCGCTCGGAACAGCACGAAGGTCTGTCCGCCGCGGAACCAGTAGACCGCCCAGAGCGACTGCACGACGCCGAGCAGGAGCACCCCGGTCCAGAGCCGGAGCGGCGTCGGCGGCTCGTCGCCGCGGCGGTGGAGCCACCAGATGCCGACGACGACGCCGACGAGGAAGCCGAGCGCGTGACCCTGAATCGCTATCTGCGCCCACCACGGGACGCCGTAACTGGGGGAGGCGCTGGCGACGGTTCGGGGGTTCAGGAAGGCGTCGTAGACGAGTCTGACGACCCTGCCGGCAAGCAGCGCGAGGACGGTCCGGTAGGGGTAGTACACCAGCGCGAAGCCGGCGAACGCGAAGACCACCCCGGAGAACCCGATTATCGGCCCGACGGCGAACGCCCCCGTCAGGACGCCGACGCCGACGACGACCGCGGGGAACACCAGGAGCGACCGGACGTAGGGGTTCGTCCGCCAGGACCCGAACGACGACGACCCCCGTTCCCGGGGGAAGTGCCCCCACGCGTACTCGACGAGGGGCGCGAGCGTCACCGTCCCGATGAGGTTCCCCATCAGGTGGCCGGGACCCATGTGCGAGAAGGGGGCCGTGAGGATGCCGAGCGGGTAGAGGTACGACCACGCGCGAAACGGGATGGTGACCGGCGCGTACCAGTGGTCCCACCCGCCCTGTACGAAGAGGTAGACGCAGAGGACGAACGCGATCGTGACGAGCGTGCCCCACGGGACGCCGAGGACGAAGCGGCGTCGGAGGCTGGCACCCCAGCTGTCGGTAGGTCGTTCGAGCGCCCAGACCACGCCGCCAGCGAGTGCGACCGAGAGAACTATCGCGAGTTGCTGGAGCGGGAGCCAGTCCGGAACCGCGAACATATCCGTCCCTCTGAGCGGGCGTTATTCAATCCGACGGCATCGTCGTCACCGACCGAGCGCCCCGACGGGTACTGACCGAACTAGAGCTTCGATTCCGCGTCGTCGGCGAGTTCCTGCATTCGCTTTCCGACGCGGCCGGCGTTCGAGAACTCGTCTTCGCTCATCGCGCCGGCGAGGGCGTTCCCGAGGACGAAGACGGCGTGTTTGTGTTCGCTCTTCGATTTGTGGACGTGCGACGGGTCGACGTCGAGCGACTCGTACGCCTCGAACAGTTGCGGGTCGACCCCGTCCTGCTCCTTGAAGTAGTCCTTTATCGTCACCATCTGCTCGTGCAGTTCGAGCAGTTCGTCCTTGTGCATGGGCGGACGTAAGCGCGTGGCTACTTTAAGGATTGCCTGAGTTGCCATCTCACACCCGCTCGCGGGGAGGTGGTGGTCGCTAGAAGACGTACTCGTCTTCGTGGCCCATCATGCCCTCGTCTTCGAAGGGGTCGTCCTCGTCGTCCATGGGGCCGCTGGTCTTGTACGCTTTGAGCCCGGTCGCGAGGAGTTCTTCGACGGCCTCCTCGCGGTTCACGAACTCGCCCTGCTCTACGAGCTGGGCGATCTGCATCTCGAGGTGCTCGGGGACGGTGAGCTCTATCTTCGGCATTGACTATGGCTGAGTTTGACGACGGGCGTTATAAGTCCTGCGGGCCAAACTTACGCCTACGGGAGTACAGAGTCTGTGAGTGAAAACAAAATTTTCTCGAACTAAAATCCTAGTTGAACAAAAGACATACCCGCTCCCGTCGGTGGCCGAGTCGTTAACCATAGGTGAGCGGGACCCGGAGTGACTGGCATGGCCGAGGACGTCACCGACCTCTACACGGAGTTCGGCGAGGACCGACTCCCGCCGGGGCAACGGAAGACCGAACGGTTCCCGGTCCTCTCGAAGAGCGGCACCCCCTCGTGGGACCGCGAGACGTGGACCTTCGACGTGTGGGGCGCAGTCGAGACGGAACGCGCCTACGACTGGGAGGCGTTCACGTCGCTGCCGACCGAGACGCAGGTGCAGGACTTCCACTGCGTCACCGGGTGGAGCAAGTTCGACTGCGAGTTCACGGGCGTCCCGTTCACCGAACTCGCGGCGCGCGCCGGCGTCGACGACGACGCGGTCCACGTCATGTTCCACGCGATGGACGGCTACACGACGAACCTCCCGCTCGCCGAGTGCACGCGCGACGAGGTCCTCCTCGTCTTCGAGTACGACGGCGACCCCCTCCCGGCGGAACACGGCGGCCCGCTCCGGGTCGTGACGCCGCACAGGTACGCCTACAAGGGCGCGAAGTGGGTGAACGGCGTGGAGTTCCTCACCGACCCCGAACTGGGGTACTGGGAGCGACGGGGCTACTCGAACACGGCGAACCCGTGGAACGAAGAGCGGTACAGCTAGCCGGAGCGCGTATAGTTAGGTAAAAGAGCCGTCGGCCTCGAACCGAACCAAATGGAATCTCCGCGAACCGGCGAGACAGAGGGTGCGACGCGCCTCGTCAGCAGGTCGGCGGCCGTCTCATCCCCCGACGTCCGTGCGTTCCTCGCGTCGTCGCCCTCGCCGAGAGTCGTGTGGGACGCCCCCGACGGGCCGACCGTCGTCGCCTCCGGGACGGCGGCGGCGCTCACCGCGAGCGGCGAGGACCGCTTCGAGGCGATACGGTCCCGCGCGGAGGGGCTGTTCGCCGGCGATTCGGAGGGTGTCGGTGCCGACCCGGCGCGGCCCCGCCTGTTCGGTGGGTTCGCGTTCCACGCCGACGGCGACGAGCAGTCCCCGTGGCGCGGATTCCCGGGCGCCCGGTTCGTTCTCCCGAGCGTGCAGGTGACCTGTGCGGACGGCGACGCGTGGCTGACCGTCAACGCCACGGGGCCGGACGCGGAGGCGACCGTCGAGGAGCGACTGGCGACGGCGCGCGAGCGACTCGACGCCCTCGGGGACCCCGGTCCGGTCGCCGACCCGCCCGGGGTGGTCGCACGCACCCGGACGACGTCGCCGAGCGCGTGGCGCGAGAGCGTCACGGAGGCGATCGACCGCATCGACGCCGGCGAACTCCGGAAGGTGGTCCTCGCGCAGGCGCTCCGGACCGACCTGTCGCGGCCGGTGTCGCTCCCGGACGTGCTCGCGCGACTCGGCGAGCGCAACCCGGACTGCTACCGGTTCCTCGTCGAACCCCCATCCGGCGACGCCGGGTTCTTCGGGGCGACGCCGGAACGGCTCGTGGCCCGCCACGGGCGGCGAGTCGACACCGGTGCCCTCGCCGGGACGACCGGCCGGGGCGACACCTCGGAGGAAGACGAGTGGCTGGCGACCGAACTGCTGGCCGACGAGAAGAACGTCCACGAACACCAGCTCGTCGCCGACGCCATCCGGGAACAGCTCTCTGCCGTCGCCTCCTCGGTGACGACCGGCGAGCGCCGCATCCGGCGGCTGGCGACCGTCCAGCACCTCTTTACGCCCATCTCCGCGGAACTCGCGACGGACGAACACGTCCTCTCGCTGGTCGAGGCGCTCCACCCGACGCCAGCCGTGGGCGGCCTCCCGCCGGACCGGGCGCTCGCGACGATACGCGAGACCGAGCCCTTCGACCGGGGGTGGTACGCAGCCCCCGTCGGCTGGTTCGACGCCGCCGGCGACGGCGAGTTCGCCGTCGCCATCCGCTCTGCGGTCGCCCGCGACGACACGGCGACGCTGTTCGCCGGCGTCGGCCTCGTCGCCGACAGCGACCCGGACCGCGAGTGGGACGAGGTGCAGCTGAAGTACCGACCGATTCTCGACGCTCTCGAACGACCCGCATGACGCGCGCTACACTCCGATGACGGCACCGAACCGCAACACCCTCTGGGCACGTACCTTCGTCGACGAACTGGTCGCCGGCGGCGTCGACGCGGTCGTCGTCTCCCCGGGCAGTCGCTCGACGCCGCTGACCGCCGCGCTGGACCGCCACGACGAGATCACCATCTACTCGGAGCTAGACGAGCGCTCAGCCGCGTACTTCGCGCTCGGCCGGGCCCGCCGGACCGGGGAAGTGACGCCGCTGGTCTGCACCTCCGGGACGGCGGCGGCGAACTACCACCCGGCCGTCGTCGAGGCGAGTCGGGCCCGCGTGCCGCTGCTCCTGCTCACGGCCGACCGCCCGCCCGAGATACGCGACAGCGGCGCGAACCAGACCATCGACCAGGAGAAGCTGTTCGGCGACGCGGTCCGCTGGTACCGCGACGTCGCCGAACCGGAGGCGACAGAGCGGAAGCTCAGGTCGCTCCGGACCACCGCGGCGCGGGCGCTCGCGGAGGCGACGGGGACCCCCGCGGGACCGGTCCACCTGAACTTCCCGTTCCGCAAGCCGCTCGAACCCACGCCCGTCGAGGGCGACGTGCCGGGCGACCTCTCTCGACTCGCCGTCGAGGGACGCGACGGCCCCTTCGTCCGGACCACGGCGGGCGCGCCGGAACTCGACGACGAGGGGCTGAATCGGGTCGTCAGCGCCCTCGACGCCGACCGGGGGCTCCTCGTCGCCGGGCCGGCGGACCCGCCCGGTCACGACCGCGAGGCGCTGACGGCGCTCGCGCACGCGACGGGCTTCCCGATACTCGCCGACCCGCTCTCGGGACTCCGGTTCGGCGGTCACACGCGCGTGACGACGACCCTCGGCGGGTACGACAGCTACCTCGACCCGGAGGTGACAGCCGACTGGCCCGACCCGGAGGTCGTCTTCCGCGTCGGCGCGTCGCCGACCTCGAAGGCGCTCCGGAAGTATCTCGCCCGCGTCGACGCCAGACAGCTGCTGGTCGACCCCGCAGGCGAGTGGCGCGAGGCCGAGTTCACCGCGACGGACCTCGTCGTCGCCGATCCCGATCGGCTCGCGGCCCGCCTCTCTCGACTCGCGGGCGGCGGGCGGGCGGACGCAGACTGGCTGGACCTCTGGACCGACGCCGAGTCGACCCACTGGTCGGTCGTCGAGGGCGAGGCGTCCTTCTTCGAGGGGCGCGTCCTCGCGGACGTGGCCGAACTCGCGCCCGAACCGGCGACGCTCTTTCTCTCGAACAGCATGCCGGTCCGCGACGCCGACCGCTTCGCGAGGCCCTCCGAGGCCGCGCGGACCGTCCTCGGGAACCGCGGGGCGAGCGGCATCGACGGCATCGTCAGCACCGCACTCGGGGCGGGCAGCGCGACGACCGACCACCTGACGCTCGTCACCGGCGACCTCGCGTACTACCACGACATGAACGGCCTGCTCGCGCTGGAGCGCTGCGGCGTCGAGGCCACCGTCGTCCTCGTGAACAACGACGGCGGCGGCATCTTCCACCTGCTCCCCATCGAGTCGTTCGACCCGCCGTTCACGAGCCAGTTCAGGACGCCCCACGGCCTCGACTTCGAGCCGACGGGCGACCTCTACGACCTCGAGTTCGCCCGCGTGAACGACCGCGAGGGCTTCCGGGAGGCCTACGCCGACTCGGTCGCCCGCGAGGGGACGCAGGTGGTCGAAGTCGTCAGCGACGGGGAGGCGAGTCACCGCACCAGAGACCGACTCCACGAGGCGGTCGTCGAGCGACTGTCCGACTGAGCGCCAGGAGGCAACCCGGGGCGAGGGTTCAAATACGGAGACGGGGCCACCACCGCGCGTGACCTGAGACGTCGCTCGGAGCGGTCCGCGGGAGTCCGACGCCCCGCTTCGAGGAGTCGCCGTCGGCTGTTCGCCCCCTCGCCGCTGGTGTCTGGCGTCCGTTCGCCCCTCGTATCTGGCGTCAGATTTCCCATCGCCACCCTGTCGCAGGCGTTCGACATCGGCCCGCGTTCCCCCATCGCAGGCGTTCGACATCGGCCCGCGTTCCCGCCGGTCGTCAGGTTCAAGACCGCGCTCCCAGTCGAGATACGCATGCCCTCCACACGCTGGCACGTCGCCGTCTGGACCCTCGTCGCTCTCGTCGTCGGCTACGCCGTCGTCGTCGCCTCTCGACCCCTCCTCGGCGTCTTCGCCGCCGCGATGCTCTACCTCCTCGCGTGGCTCGCCGCGACTGCGACGCCGGAGGGCGGTCTCGGGACGCACCTCTCTCGCCCCCGCGCGATAGTCACCGCCGTCCTCGTCGTACTGGTGCTCGCGTACTCGGTGCTCGTCGCCGCCCAGATTCTCCTCGGCGTGCTCGTCTCGCTGCTCGTCGTGGCCGTCTCGTGGGTCACGAATCCGGTGGGGCCGGTCGCGGCGTACCTCCGCGGTTCGGACGGTGACGGTGCCTGAGACCCGGAACGGTCGGACCTTCGGTCACGGCGGCGACCGACCAGCGCTCGCTGTCTCTCCCGACGCCGATTCTCGGAGCCACCGCGACCTTCAGAGCCACCCCTCGTCGGCGCGTGCGACCAGTTCGGAGTCGGCGGCGCGCCAGTCGTCTGTCGCCTCCGCGAACACCCGCTCGGCGCGCTCGTTCGCCTCCCGGACGACCGCGGCCTCGTCGACGGCCGTGAACGACCCGTCTCTGACCACGGCCTCGCCGTCGACGAACACGTCGCGGACCTCCGCGCCGGTGCTCGCGTAGACGAGATTCGGCACCGCCGTGTGGAGCGGGTCCGAGACGGACGGCGCGAGCCCCAGTCCGTCGAGGTCGACGGTCACCACGTCCGCCCGCTTGCCGACCGCCAGGGTCCCGACCTCGTCGGCGACGCCGAGCGCGCGTGCGCCGCCGACCGTCGCCAGCCGGAGCGCCACCCACGCCGGGAGCGCCGTCGGGTCCCCCGCGTCCGCCTTCGAGAGCATGCTCGCGGTGCGGACCTCGCGGAGGACGTTGTGCCCGCCGGGGCCCGGCGCCTGGTCGGTGCCGATGCCGACGACGCCGCCGTGCCCCCGGTACTCGGCGATCGGCGGGACGATGCCGTCGATGGCGCAGATGGAACTCGGACAGCCGACCATCCTGACGCCCGCCTCGGCGAGTCGCCGGCGCTCGTCCCCGGTCGCGCCGTGCAGGTGCGCCGCGAGCAGGTGCGGCGAGAGCAGTCCCTCCGCCTCGAGGACGTCCACGGTCGACGCGCCGTGTCGCTCGGTCACCTGCAGTCGCTCTCGCTCCCCCTGTGCGACGTGGACGTGGACGTCGCGGTCGTGTTCGCGACAGCGCTCGAAGATGGTCGAGAGCAGGTCCAGCGAGACCATGTCGACCGCCTGCGGGCCGTACATCGGCGTGACCAGCGGGTCGTCGGCGTAGGTCTCGAACAGCGACTCGGCCCGCGAGAGCCCCGCCTCGCCCTTCTCGCGGTCGAAGGGGTAGAGGTCCCGCGGCCCGAGGTCGCTCCGGTCCTCCGGGACCTCGTTTATCCGCTCGGTGGCGACGGTCCGGACCCCGAGCGGCCCGTACACCTCCTCGACGAGGGTGCCGACGTCGGTGCCGTACTCGCAGACGGTCGTCGCGCCCGAGCGGACCGTCTCCATCGCGCCGAGTCGCGCGCTGGCGACGGCGTCCTCGTCCTCGACGTGGGTCGAGAGGGGACCGAGCGCCCGGTTCATCCACTCGATTTCGGGGACGTCCTGCGCGCCGCCGCGCAAGAGCGTGTGTCGCATGTGGGTGTGGGCGTTGACGAATCCCGGGAGCGTCGCGCACCCGTCGGCGTCGACGACGTCGTCTGCGGCGCGTTCGTCGAGGCCGTCCGACGGGCCGACGTAGGTGAGTTCGCCGTCCTCGATGCCCACCGCGCCGTCGTCGACGATACCGAGTCGGTCGCCGCGCATCGTCAGCAAGAGCGTGTGTACGATTGCCGTGTCCATGGTGGCATCTCACGTGCGGGGTGCTTACACGCTTCGGCCCAGCGCCACGTCGGTGGCGGCAGACCACGGTACCTTTTTGCGACGGGACACCGCGGTGTGTACATGGTTTCGGAGCTGTTCGACCCGGGGCGATGGGAGGAGGTCTCCGGGGACTTCGACGACATCACCTACCACCGCGCGGTCGACGTCCCGGCGGTCCGCATCGCCTTCGACCGCCCGGAGGTCCGCAACGCCTTCCGTCCCGGGACGGTCGACGAACTCCACGCGGCCCTCGACCACGCGCGAAAGCAGGCCGACGTCGGCGCGGTCCTCCTGACCGGCAACGGTCCCTCCCCGAAGGACGGCGGGTGGGCGTTCTGCGCGGGCGGCGACCAGTCGGTCCGGGGCGGGTCGGGCTACGAGTACCGCGGCGACGACCGGGCCTCCGCCGACGACGACCCCGCAGTCCAGCAGGCGAAGGCCGGTCGACTTCACATCCTGGAGGTGCAGCGACTCATCCGCTTCATGCCCAAACCGGTGGTCGCCGTCGTCCCGGGGTGGGCCGTCGGCGGCGGCCACTCGCTGCACGTGGTCTGCGACCTGACGCTCGCCTCCGAGGAGCACGCGAAGTTCCTCCAGACCGATCCCGACGTCGCCTCGTTCGACGGCGGCTTCGGCTCTGCCTACCTCGCCCGACAGATCGGCCAGAAGAAGGCCCGCGAGGTGTTCTTCCTCG
>JBDGSQ010000137.1:0-31147 GCA_042217455.1 Haloferacaceae archaeon
AAAATATTTCTGAATATGTTTATGGACTGAACCATCCGCCGCTCCCCTCGACGTCGGCGGACACCGCTCCGGAGCCGTCACGGTCACTTGACAGACTCTTCCGCCCGCTCCCCCCTCGAATCGCCTGAACTGCCCGCGGCTGGCGACAGGCCGAGCGTCCGCTCGACCCGCTCGGAGTGGCGCATCAGCGTCGTCCCGAGGATGCTCATGACGAGGACGTAGCCGACGACGAGGGCGGGAATCGTCTGGCTCAGCGCGGGCGTCGCTGCCGCGGCCGTCGCCAGCGCGGCGATGACGAGCGAGAACTCCCCGCGCGGGACCAGCGAGAGGCCGACCCGGAGCGAGCGCCGGTCGGTGAGGCCGAACGCGCGCCCGGCGTAGAATCCGCTGACGGCCTTCGTCCCCGCCGTGACGACGACGAGCGCCGCCACGGGGACGACGACGCCGCCGAACGCCGA
This sequence comes from Haloferacaceae archaeon, assembly GCA_042217455.1. Classification (GTDB taxonomy): domain Archaea; phylum Halobacteriota; class Halobacteria; order Halobacteriales; family Haloferacaceae; genus JBDGSQ01. Next base: position 459 of record JBDGSQ010000137.1, read on the forward strand.
GGGGTCGGTCACGAGGCCGATAGAGAGGAAGAAGACGCCCGCGTAGAGGTCCCGCTCGGAGGTGATGACCCGTTCGATGCGGGCCGCGTGCGAGGTTCCGCCGAACGCCGACCCGAGGAAGAACGCCGCGACGGCCTCGCTGACGCCGAGTTCGAGCGCGACGCCCCCGACCAGCACCGCCGCCGCGACGACCTGAATCAGGAAGCGCTCGTCCGACCGGACGTCGTAGAGGCGTTCGAGCAGCGGGGTCCCCACGGCGGCGAGCGCGACGAGCGCGCCGAGGAACGCGAACGACCGCCCGAGCGACGCCGCTATCGACGCCGGGTCGCCGCCCCCGAGGGCCACCGCAGAGAGGAGCGCGAGGTAGACGGCGACGGCGACGTCCTCGAAGACGAGGACGCCGAGGACGGCCTCGCTCTCGGGGTCCGCTATCCAGCCGAGGTCGATGAGCGTCTTGGTGACGATCGCGCTCGACGAGACGTAGACCGCGCCGGCGACGAACAGCGACTCGAAGGGAGAGAACCCGACCAGCAGGCCGAGTCCGAAGCCGACGGGAAAGTTGACGCCGAGGTCGATCAGTCCGGCCCGGACGAGTCGGTTCCGGCTCGCCAGCAGGCGGTCGAGGTTGAACTCCAGTCCGATGAAAAACAGCAGGAAGACGACGCCGAACTCGGAGAGGAGCGTGACGAACTCCCGCGTCTCGACGAGGGCGAGCGAGACGCCCGAGACGGTGGGCGCGTTCGGCCCGAGGAAGACCCCGGCGACGATGTACGCCGGGATGACCGACTGCCCGATTCTGGCGGCGAGTGCACCCCCGAGGGCGAGAACGGCGAACACGACACCCGCCTCGAACAGGACGCCGGCCATCAGTCAGCGAGGAGCGACCGGACCGCGGCCTGTTCGGTCCGCGTTCCGAGGACGACCAGCACGTCGCCGGCGCGGAGCACCCGGTCGGGTTCGGGGTTCGCGACCGTGTCGCCGTCGCGTCGAATCGCCACGACCGACGCGCCCGTCTCGCCCCGGACGTTCGCAGACCGGAGCGACTGCCCGGCGAGCGGGGACTCCTCGCCGACAGTGTGCCACTCCATGATGGCGTCGCCGAGCGGCACGTCGAGTTCGTCGACGTCGACCGTCTCGAAGTACGCCCCCTCGAGGATGGCGCCGAGGCGACTCGCCTGCCCGGCGTGCAGGTCCAGGAGCTTCTCGCTGTCGGCGTCGGGGGTCGGCCGGTAGAACAGTTCCCGCCGCCCGTCGTGGTGGAGGACGACCACCGCTCGCGCGTCGCCGTCGAGTTCGAGTTCGAACTTGCGCCCGACGCCCGGAACGTCGGTCTCGTAGACCGTCATGCGCCCGGATTCGGCCCGCGGACGCTTAAGTGTCGGCGGGCAGACTCGCCTCCGGGGCCGGGGAGCCGGCGCGCTCTTCGAGTCGTCGGATGTCGTCCGGTCGGCCGACGACGTACACCTGCTCACCGGGGGTGAGTGCCCGCGCCCGCGACGGGATGGCCTCCACCTCGCCCTCGACAGACCGGACGGCGACCACCGGCACGTCGAGGTCGCCGACGGTCCGGGCCGCGAGGTCGCTCTCCTCGGCGACGGTCAGGACGCCCATGGTCTCCTCTGCGTTGCGCAGGAGCGACGCGAACTCCCGGTCCTGTCGCGTCGGCCCCCACGCGGGGAGGGTCACGAGCCGGTACGCCTCGGCGGGGTCGAGCGCCCCCGCGTCCGCCTCGTCGAGCGCGAGCGTCACCACGTCCCCGGCCGTCGCCCGGAGCTCGGCCCGGGCGAGCGGTCGGGGGTCGGGCGGACCGGTCCACACCTGCACCACGTCGCCGGGACTCGCGCTGTGGGCGGGGTCCGCGCGGATGGCGGTGGCGACCGTCCCCGGCGCGAGCGTCGGCCCCAGGCCGGCGACCCTGCTCCCGAGGGCGAGGTACTCGACGTCGCCGCGGTCCGTGAACTCCACGTCCACGTAGCCCACGCCGTAGTCGGTCTTCACCCGGGTCACGAACCGGTCGCGCAACTCCTCGACGGTCAGCCGACCCGGAAAGAGGAGCGTCTTCCCGGCGAGTTCTGCGGTCACCTCGGGGGGCACCGGGTCGTAGGCCTCCATGTCGTCTATCTCCTCGGGGAGCGTGACCGCGGTGACGCCCCCGACCGAGCGGACGATGCGGCTCACCTCCCCTTCGAGCTGGCGACCGCCCGCGATGGCGAACAGGTCGGTGGCGACCCGGTCGCCCACGGCCCGCCCCACCGGCGTCGCCAGCGCGGCGACGGAGAACGTGACCGCGTTCCGGAGGACGTCCTCGAGTTCGAAGAGCGACGCACCGCCGCCGCCGATGACCTGCTGGAGCGCCGTCGTCGAGTTGAGATAGAGGGCGACCGCGCCGAGACCGAGCAGGACCGTCACGCCCTGCGGGACGGGTTCGCGGGTGTACCACCGGTGGACGAGCGCCGCGACCGCGGCGACCGTCGCCGCGACGAGGGCAAAGCCCGCGACGCCCGCGACGAACCGCACGAGCGACTCGGCGACGACCGGGAGCGCCGACCCCGTCTGCACCGGGAGCGCGGAGTCGACCGGTGCCGGGGAGCCGGCGAGCGCCGACACGGTCCGTACCGGAACGACCGCGAGGGCGCTCATCGGACCGCCTCCTCGAAGGACGCGAGCGCGCTCGACGCCCCGGTCGCGAACAGTTCGTCGCCCGCCGCCAGCCTCGTCGCCCCCCGCGGGGCCAGCGACCAGTCGCCGCCGTGCCTGACGCCGAGGACGACCACGTCGTACGTGTCGCGCACCGCGGCGTCTCGGAGGCTGGCGTCCGCGAGGTCGCTGTCCGCGCCGACGGTGAACTTCCGGAACCGCTTTCCCGCCCGCTGGAGGAGCGCCACGAGTTCGTACTCCCGGTGGGTCCCGCGGGACCGGACGACGAACTTCGCGTCGCCGACCTGCAGGAGTCGCTCCGCCTCGGCGCGAGACGCCGAGACGGTCAGCCGCCCCTCGCCGCCGGTCGTGACGGGCGCGGCCGGCACCGCTTCCGGCGGCGTCTCGTCGCCCGCCTCGTCCTCGCCGCCGTCCGCCTGTCCGTCCTCAGGGTGCGCTTCGACCCGCCGTGTCGCCGCCGGGGCGGTGGTCCCCGCGCTGACGACGGTTCCCGCCACCGCGCCCGAACCGGCGTGGACCGTCACCTCGTCGCCGCGGGCGAGCCCGGTCGGAATCAGCCCCGAGAGCGAGACCGCGCGCTCGCCGGCCGGCACCCGCTTCGAGACGCTCCCGGCGGGCGGCGCGGCCCGGACGGTGGCCCGCGCCCGCTCGTCGAGCGTGACCGACACCTCCGCGAGGTCGAACTCCGTCCGGATGCGGTCTGTCACCCGCGTCTCGAGTTCGACGAGCGGGACGTCCGCGGGGAAGGTCCACTCGCCCCGCCGGATGCCCGCTCTGAGGTCTGCTGAGAGCGGCGGGTAGCCCTCGATGTCGTCGACGTCGCCGACGACGTGGACGCGCACCTGCCCGCGCCCGCCGACGAGTTCGACCACGTCGGTCGAGAGCGTCCGCTCGCGGAGCTTCTTGAGCGAGATGCGCCGGGGGAACTCCGCGCCCATCTGGTCGCCCTTGGCGTGGGCGTACAGCGCCAGCATCAGGACGACCAGCAGCGCGACGATGAGGCGCTCCTGTCCCGTCCGGAGGATAGTCGGGTCCGCGAGGGCCAGCAGCCCGCCGTTGACCCCGGCGATGGCGACAGCGAGGACGACGACGGCGAATCCGGCGATCGAGACGCCGGTGAAGTACCGGAAGATGAACCCCAGCGTCCACGCGACCAGCGCGGGGATGATGCCCGTCAGGAGGCCGAGGTAGATGCCGAAGAGAATTTCGATGGGGAGCGAGGCCATGTCCCCCCTGACTCCTCGGAGCGACAAGTGATTACCGGCGTCTGCGGGGGGAGAGACCGGGAGCCACCGTCTGCTCACCCCACGTCGTAGGTGTCCCGGACCGTCTCGGCGAGGAGCCCCCCCTTCCGGAGGGCGATGTAGACGAGGACGAAGGGGTGGTCGACGGGGCGCATCACGAACACCTCGCGCTCGCCGGCGTCGTGGTTCTGGTTCACCCGTGCGAGGAGCGGCTCCAGCGGGAGCGCGCCGGTCCGGAACTCCTCGAAGACGTCGCGCGCGCCGGACTGCTCGGCGAAGACGTAGAGGACGCCGTTCGCCTCGCCGTCGGTGTCGTAGGTGACCCGCGAGTTCATCCCCGCGCCGTCGGCGACGGCGGCCTCCCACGTCTCGGTGGCCGCCTCGAAGACGCCCGTCACGTCGTCGGCGAACGCCACGACCGAGCGCCTGACGACCGAGAGGTCGGTGAACCGGGCGGTGCCGGCGTCCCACGCGAGCGTCGCCTCCGCGACGTTCCCCGGTTCGAGGTCCGCGACGGTCGACGCGAGCGGTTCGCCGTAGCCGGCGGCGTCGACGACGGTCGGTTCGTAGGCGTCCGGCGCCTCCGGGTCCTCGGGGGCGACGTCGACGAGGAGGAGCTTCGACGGCGCTCTGGGGCTCTCGAGGACGCGGAACCGGCCGCTCGTCGTCAGATCCATGGGCGACCTACCCGGCGGGACGACAAAAGCCGGACGGTCCGGACTCGGGGGAGCACGCCGGACGGTTCGTGCCAGGGGAGCACACCGGGCCGTCCGGGCCAAGGAGTTATCCCTCAGTCGGTGAATTGACACGCCATGGTACTCTCGGGATCGTTCCTGTACGCCGGCCTCGGGGTCGTCGTCGTCCTGCTGGCCCTGAGCGCCTTCTTCTCCGGCAGCGAGATCGCCGTCTTCTCTCTCGAACGCCACCGCGTCGACGCCCTCCTCGACGCCGGCGCACCGGGCGGAGAGACGCTCTCTCGCCTCCGGACGAACCCCCACCGACTGCTCGTCACCGTCCTCGTCGGCAACAACATCGTCAACATCGCGATGGCGAGCATCGCCACGTTCGTGCTGACGGCCCTCCTCGGTCCGGGCGTGGGGCTGACCGTCGCGACCGTGGGGATGAGCTTCCTCGTCCTCGTCTTCGGGGAGATAACGCCGAAGTCCTACGGCGTGGCGAACGCGGAGTCGTTCGCGCTCCGGGTGGCCGGGCCGCTCTCCGTGATTCAGGCGGCGCTCTACCCGCTCGTGGTCTTCTTCGAGGGCGTCTCGCGTGGCATCAACCGACTCACCGGCGGCGAGATGGAGATCGAGCGGCCGTACATGACCCGCCAGGACCTCGAGACGCTCCTGCAGACCGGCCGGACGCGCGGCGTCATCGACGAGGACGAACACGAGATGGTGCAGGGGGTCTTCGACCTGAGTTCGACCATCGCCCGGGAGGTGATGGTCCCGCGGGTGAACGTCGTCGCCGTCGACGTCGGGACGCCAATCGAAGAGGTTATCGAGGTCTGTTCGACCGAGCGGCTCACCCGCGTGCCGGTCTACGACGGGACGCTCGATCACGTGGTCGGCATCGCCGACATCCGCGACGCCGAACGCGCCGCCCGGGAGGGGCGCACGCTCCGGGAGGCGCTCCTGCCCGTCTATCAGGTCCCCGACACCCGCGAGATAGACGACCTGCTCGCGGAGATGCAGGAGGGCCGCGTCCCGATGGTGGTGGTCCGCGACGAGTTCGGCGAGACGGAGGGCATCGTCACCGTCGAGGACATCCTCGAGGAGATCGTCGGCGAGATATTCGAGACCGGCGAGGAGCGCCGCATCCGCTGGCGAGACGGCGACCTGCTGGTCAACGGGGAGGTGACCATCGGCGAGGTGAACGACGCCTTCGAGGCGTCGCTCCCGCGCGAGGGCGAGTTCGAGACGGTGGCCGGGCTCATCAACGACCAGCTCGGCCGCATCGGCGACGTCGGCGACGAGGTCGTCGTCGGCGACGTCTCGCTTCGGGTCGAGTCGGTGGAGGGAAATCGCATCACGCGAGTCTGCGTCCGCAGACGGGTAGCGAATTCCGAGAGTGAATTCCCGACAGGTGAGGGTGAACTCCCGACTGACGAGGGCGAAGCGCCCGGCGACGAGGAGCGAGAGGACCGGGCGGGAGACGAGGAGGGGAGTGGGGGCTAGACGGGAGGCGACGAACGGGGTGAGGGCCAGACGGGAGGCGACGAACGGGGTGAGGGCCAGACGGGAGGCGACGAGGAGAACCGGCGCGTGTGGGGGCGGCGCGATGGTGAGCGACGGGGCAGACTCCGGACGAGCGCCAGCCGCTCACCGCGAGATGTCGCGCTCGGTGGACGAGAGCACCGCCTCGACCTCCTCCGGGGTGACCACGGCGACGTCGCCGTCGACCGTCCGCTTGACGGCCGCGGTGGCCGCGCCGTAGGCGAGCGACTCGGCCACCGACCCGCCGCGCTCCCGCCGGACGAGGTAGCCGCCGACGAAGGCGTCGCCGGTGCCGACCGGGTCGAACGTGTCGGCCTCGAATGCCTCCTGTTCGTGAATCTCGTCGTCGTGGAGCGCGAGCGCCCCCCTGTCGCCGCGGGTGACGACGACGGTGTCGAAGCCGAATTCGGCGGCGAGTCCGTTCGCCAGTTCGACGGTCGTCCCCTCCCGGTCGAGGACCTCCCTCGCGTCTCGCTCGGCGACGACGAGGACGTCGACGGCGGGGAACAGCGACTCGTAGACCTGCCGGGCCTCCCCCGGTTCCCAGAGCTTCCGGCGGTAGTTCACGTCGAAGACGGTCTGCGTTCCGGCCTCGCGGGCGAGTTCGAGCGCCGCCGCCGTCGTCTCGCGGAGCGTCTCGGAGAGCGCGGGCGTGATACCGCTCGTGTAGAACGTGCTCGCGTCTCTGAGTATCGACAGCGGGAGGTCGGACGGCGTCGCCGTCGTCACCGCCGACTCTGTCCGGTCGTAGACCACCTCCGTCCCGCGCGGGTTCCCGCCGTGTTCGAGGTAGTAGGTCCCCGCGCGGCCCTCGTCGGCCCACGAGACGCCCACCCTGACGCCGTGGCTCCGGAGTTCGCGGACGACACGCCGCCCGAGCGGCGAGTCCGGGAGTTTCGAGAGCCACACCGCGTCGAGTCCGAGATTCGCGGCCGCGGCGGCGACGTTGCTCTCTGCGCCGCCGACGGCGACGTCGAGCGTCCGGGTCGTCTCCAGGCGCTCGCCCCGCGGCGGTGTGAGACGGAGCATCGTCTCACCGAAGGTGACGATGTCGGCTGCCATGGCTCTGCACTCGTCCGGGGGGCTGATAAGTCTCTGCCCGCGTTCTCGCTCGCCGAGACCACCGGCGCTGGTTCTTCGCGCCCACGTCAGCCGACCGCGCCCGCGCTCCCTTCGGGACGACCGGGGCCCCGGTCACTCCTCGCGGCGGCCCGCGTGGCCGGGGTAGTCCCGCTCGAAGCGGTTCTCGATGTCCTCGCGGTCGAAGCCGACGACGACCGGGCGGCCGTGCGGGCAGGCCCACGGGTTCTCGCAGGCGTCGAGCGACTCCAGCAGGTCGACGACCGACCCCTCGTGCAGCGACGTGTTGCCGGTGATCGAGGGGTAACACGCGAGGTCCGCGAGGAGGGCGTCGGCGACGGACTCGACCGTCTCCGCGCCGCCCGCCTGTCCGTCGCTGACGAACGCGGTCAGGGCGTCCCGGAGCAGGTCCGGGTCGAGCGTCGCGTCGAAGACGGCCGGCACCGCCCGCACCTCGACGGTCCGCTCGTCGGTCCGCTCCGCGCGGAAGCCGAGCCGTTCGAGGGCGTCGGCGTACTCATCGAACAGCGCCGCTTCCCGCGCCGTGAGTTCGAGCGCGACCGGGTCGGCGAGCGCCTGCGCGGACCCGCCCCCCTCGAAGTCGCCTCTGAGTCGCTCGTAGTTGATGCGCTCGTCGGCGGCGTGCTGGTCGACGAGCACGAGGCCCTCCGGCGACTCGGCGACGACGTAGGTGTCGTGTAACTGCCCCAGCACCCGGAGGTCGGGGAGGCTGTCGAAGGACGTCTCCGGCGTCGCCGTCTCGCCGGTCAGAGTCCGCTGGGCCGTCGGGCCCGTGACCGACGCGCCGGCCCCGGCGACGCCGTCGTCCGCGACGTCAGTTCCGCCGTACGCGTCGTCTGCTGGCCTGTCGCCACCGCCGTCCGCGACGTCTCCGCCACCGTCGTCCGCGACGTCTCCGCCGCCGTCTCCGCCCCCGGATGCGCTCTCCGGCCACGACGACGCCTCGTCCTCGCTTTCGTCCCGCACTCGCCACCGGCGCTCCGGCGTCGACTGGCTCTCGACCACCCAGTCGCGCCCGTCGTCCGACTCCGTCGGGGAGGGGCGGTCGCCGTCTGCGTCGTCGTCGGGCCAGTCGCTGTCGGCGTCGCCGGCGGGTCCCCGGCCGTCTTCGTCGTCTGCGGGTGACCGGTCGTCCGAATCGCCATCGGACGACCAGTCGTCGGCGGATGCCGCTGTCGGGTCGCCGCTCGCTCCGGTGTCGCCGACGCGCTCGTCCGGGTCCGTACCCCGCCCGCGTTCGGGGCGGACCTCCGTCTCGTCGGGGCGGGAGCGTCCCCGCGGGGCGCCCGAGCGGAGCAGTCCGGCGTCGAGGAGAGCCTCCCGCACCGCGGACGCGACGGCGTCGGTGACGCCCTCCTCGTCGTCGAAGCGGACCTCCATCTTGCGCGGGTGGACGTTCACGTCCACGGCGTCCGGGGGGAGGTCCACGAAGAGGACCGCGAAGGGGTACCGGTCCGGCGCGAGCTGGCCGCCGTAGGCGTCGAGGACCGCCTGTCTGAGGGTGCTCTCGGTGACGTACCGGTCGTTGACGAACGTCGAGAGGTACTCGCGCCCGGCGCGGGTCGTCTCCGGGTGGCTCACGAGTCCCGTGACCGACTCGACGGGGGCGTCCGCGTCGGTCAGGTCGCCGTCCACGTCGAGCATCGACTCTGCGACCTCGCGGCCGTACACCGAGAGGACCGTCGCCCGCAGGTCGCCGTTGCCCTCGGTTGCGAACACCTCCCGGTCGTCGTGGTCCAGCGAGACGGCCACGTCGGGGTTCGCCAGCGCGTACTGGGTGACGACGGTGCTGACGTGGTCGAACTCGGTCGCCTCGGTCTTGAGGAACTTCCGACGCGCCGGCGTGTTGAAAAAGAGCTCCTCCACCTCGACGGTCGTCCCGGGGGGACAGCCGGCCGGCGACACCTCGCCGACGTCGCCGCCGCTGACGGTGAGTTCCGCGCCCGTCTCACCCGGCGGTCGACTTCTGACGGTCAGTTCCGAGACGGCCGCGATGGTGGAGAGCGCCTCCCCGCGGAAGCCGAGCGTCCCGACGCCCGCCTCGAGGTCGTCGATGTCCGAAATCTTGCTCGTCGTGTGCTCCTCGACGGCGACTGCGAGTTCGTCCGGACCAATCCCGCGGCCGTCGTCCCGGACCCGGATGCCGTCGATGCCGCCTCGTTCGACGGCGACGGAGACGCGGGTTGCCCCGGCGTCGAGGCTGTTCTCGACGAGTTCCTTCACGACCGACGCGGGCCGCTCGACCACCTCGCCGGCGGCGATGCGCTGGACCGTCCGCTGATCGAGTGCGCGAATCTCCCCGCCCTCGGTCTCCTCGCTCATTCGTCTCCCCATCGGGGGCCGAACCCCCTTGAGTACTCCGACCGTCGCCACCACGTGCCCGCACCCGAAGCGCTCGACGCCGTTCGGCGCCCCGCCGTGCTCCGGCGTCTCACCGGCCGGCGGGCACGACGCGGTGGAGCCCCGTCTTCCCGCCGGCGGTCCCGAGAACGTACAGTTCGCCGTCCGCGTCGCGGCCGAACGAGAGGACGCGGCTCAGTCCCCCGGCCACCTCCACTGACCGCGTCTCCCACGTCCCGCCGTTCCGGTCGCTCCCGCCGTCCGTCTCGCCCGCGGTGTCGCCGCTCCCCGGCGGCGTGGCGACGAACAGGCTCCCCCCGGCGTTCAGGTCGGCGAAGACGTACCGCCCCGCCAGCCCCGGGAGCGACGCACCGCGGTAGACGTAGCCGCCGATGACCGCGATGCCGCTGACCGCCGCCCCGGAGTGCGGATACTCGACGACCGGGTCCCGCAGCGGTTCGCCGCCCCGGACGCTCGCCGGCGTCCGGTCGGGACACCGGGAGGCGTCGTAGCAGTGGGTCGCCTCCTTCACGTTCCAGCCGTAGTTGCCGCCCCGCTCGACCAGGTTCACCTCCTCGTACCGGCTCTGGCCCACGTCCGCGACGTAGAGGTCCCAGTCGCCGCCGGACGCCGTCCCGTCGGACCCGTCTGCCGGCACGTCGAACGACAGCCTCCACGGGTTCCTGAACCCCCACGCGTAGTGCTCGTCGAGGCCGTCCTCCCCGAGGAGGGGGTTGTCGTCGGGAATCGCGTACGGCTTCCCGGCCGCGCTGTCGTCGACGTCGATGCGGAGGAGGCTCCCGAGGAGGTTCTCGGTCACGTCCTGCCCGTTCCCGCCGGGGACGGCGTCGTACCAGTCGTCGACGTGTCCGGTGCCCCTGTCTCCGCCGGCACCGCCGTCGCCGACGCCGACGTAGAGGCAGCCGTCCGGACCGAAGACGACCGACCCGGCGTTGTGGTTCCGCTGGGGTTCGGGAATCTCGAGCAGCGTCCGCTCCGTGTCGCGCGCGACCCGCCGGCCGTCGTCGTTCGCCGCGAACTCGGAGAGGACGAACGTGTGGTTGTACCCCGACGGCGTCCCGTCCCGCGGCGGGGAACTGTACCGGACGAACACCCGACGGTTGTCGGCGAAGTCGGGGTGGAGCGCGACGCCGAGCAGTCCCGTCTCGCTGCCGACCGTCACCGCGTCGCGCAGGTCGAGAAACGGGTCGTCGCGGAACCCACCGGACTCGTGGACGAGGACGCGTCCGGACTGGTCCGCCACGTACCGACGGTCCGCGTCCGGTGCGAACGCCACGTCCAGCGGGGCGCGGAGACCCGCCCCGAGCGTCTCGAGTCCGACCGACACGGGGACGTCCTCCTCGGCCGCCGTCGACGTGGTCGCCGCTCCGGTCGTCGTCTGCCGTGTCGTCCCGTCGGTTCCACCGGCGGACGGTGGCCCCCCGGCGCACCCCGCGAATCCCGCCGCCGTTCCGGTGAGCGCCGCTCTGAGGAGGGCTCGCCGAGTCGTGCGGTCGTCCATGTCGGAGGGCGGTCGTCTGGACAGATAACTTGCACGTTGATTGTCACGCGGCGGTGCCGGTTCGGCCGCGCGGCGCTCCCGCTCCGATGTACCGGTGGCACGTTCCGCCCGCGGAAGACAGGTCTAAGGCCGCGCCGGCCCTCGCTCCGGTGTGGCCTCAGAGACCCGCACCCCCCACCACGACCGGGTGGCGACGGCGCTCGACTCGCCGACGCTCGAGACGCTCGCGGCCATGGCTGTCGTCACCGCCCTCCGGTGGCTCGTCGGCCTGTTCGGCGCGTCCCCGTTCGTCCTCAGCCTGCCGCTCTCGCGCCACCCGTGGACGCTCTTCACGAGCGTCTACGCCCACGCCGGCCCCCTGCACCTCCTCTCGAACGCCGTCGCGCTCGTCCTCGTCGGCGCCTTCCTCGAACGGCGGACCACGCGGCTTCGCTTCCACGGCTTCTTCCTCGCCACCGGCGCGCTCGCGGGTCTCGCACAGGTGACCCTCGGGGGACTGCTCGCTCTCGGACCGGTCGGCGTCCTCGGCGCGAGCGGAGCGGTCTTCGGCTGTCTCGGATACCTGCTCGCGGGGAACCGCGTCGCCGGCGGCCTCTACGACCTGCTCCCGCTGTCGCCGCGGGCCACGGCGGCCGTCGTGGTCGTTCTCGCCGGCGTCATCGTCGTCGCCGCGAGTCCGCCCGGGAGCGCCCTCGTCGCCCACTTCGTCGGCCTGTTTCTCGGCCTCGTCGCCGGACGGGTTCGCCTGCTCGACGCGTAGGTGGTCGCTCTTTCAGTCTCTCCCGGACGCTTCTCGCCGGCCTCTCGCGACCGGCGGTATTCCCAGACGCTGAGAACGTTCGGCACGTTACACGGTGACGTGACACGATAGGTCTCTAGCGGACCGCACGGAACCATGCACTCGAACAGCGCATCTCCCCACCGTGGAACCGACGATGAGTGAGGCCCCGGTTCGAGTCGGCGTCCTCAGTCTCCACAACAGCAAAGAGACGAAGGCGATTCTGAACGCCGTCGAAGCGCTCGGTCACGACACCGAGTGGCTGCGGTCGGAGAACACGACGGTCCGATTCGACGGGGGCGAAGTCAGGCTCAGTCCCGACGTCGACGTGATCGCCAACCGACTCCTCCTCTCGAACACCGACCAGCCGTCCGAAGAACTGGGTCTGGCCCAGACGCTTTCGGGCATCCGGCCGATGTTGAACGCTCCGGAGGCGACGGCGCGGGCCGCCCACAAAACGGCGGCGGCCGTCTCGCTCGTCAACGATGGGATTCCCGTCCCGAAGACCGCCTTCGCGCTCGACACCGACCAGCTCAACCACCTCCGCGAGGAGTTCGGACCCGAGGTGGTCTACAAGACCGCGATTGGGACACACGGCGGCGGAGCGTGGAAGGTGCTGACGACCGACACGCTCACCGCCCGGGTCGGCAAACGCCGCGCCTTCCTTCAGGAACTCGTCGGGAGAGCGGGAGAGAGGCCCCGCGACCTCCGCGTCTACGTCGTCGGCGACCAGGTCATCGGCGCCATGTTCCGGTACGCAGTCGAGGGCGACTGGCGGACGAACGTCGCCCTCGGCGGAATCGTCGAGGACGCGACCGACTCGACGACCGAGGAGGTGTTGGACCTCGCCCGGCGGGCGGCGTCCACGCTGGGCCTCGACTACGCCGGCGTCGACCTCATCGAGGGGGACGACGGGTGGTACGTACTGGAAGTGAACCCCACCGCCGGGTTCAAAGGGCTCTATCAGGCGACCGACCGGAGCCCCGCTCCGTACATCGCCGAGCAGGCCATCGAACGCGCCGGGGGGTCGGTCGACGAGAGTCGAGTGGCGAACCTCGCGTCGACACTCGACGACTCGGTGCCGTCCTGCAAGCCGGCCCCGACGCCGATTCCGTCCGAAGAGCCCATCACCATCGGCTTCACCGAACAGGTCGTCATCAGCGGGACCAGCGGTCGGAAGACGGTCATCGCCAAGTCGGACTCCGGGGCCGCCAGAACCTGCATCGACCTCCGACTCGCTGCGGACATCGGCGCGGGACCGATCCACACCGTTTCGCGCGTGCGCTCGGGGAGTTCCAAAACGTCACGGACGCGGCCGGTCGTCGACCTCGTCGTCGGCATCGGCGGCGAACAGTACACCGTCGCCGCCAACATCGAGGACCGCACGCACATGACCCACCCCCTCCTGCTCGGCCGAGACATCCTGAAGAACTACCGCCTCGACGTCAGTCGCCGGGTCGAAGACCACGCGGTGGTCGCCGACGAGGAGTGAACTCGCCACGTCACTTCTCGCTCAAGTCCTCCTGCCAGTCCAGCACGCGCTGTGCCAATTCGAGCGGCGACATCTCGTTGACGTTGACCGATTCCAGTTCTTCGAGAACCTCCTCGGTCTCGGGGTCGAGCCCGTCGTCTGCGGAGTCGGTTGCCGCTGACCCTCCGTCTGTGCCCGCTTTGAACTGTCCGGACGAGAGGTCGAACGTGACTTGCTGTGTCGTCCCGTCGTCGGTAGTCGCTCCTCGAACGTCGATGGCCTTCTCCTCGCGGAGCCTGCGAAGCACGTCGCGCGCGCGGTCGACGACCGGGTCGGGAACGCCCGCGAGTTCGGCGACGTGAATCCCGTAGGACCGGTCGGCGGGGCCGTCGCGAATCGTCCGGAGGAAGGTGACGTCGCCGTCTCGCTCGTCTGCGCCCATGTGGACGTTCGCGACCCCGTCGAGTCTGTCGGCGAGGGTCGTCAGCTCGTGGTAGTGGGTCGCGAAGAGGACCTTCGGCCCGTTCGGACCTCGCCCCGTCGCGTCTGGCCCCACAACGTCGCCGTGGTGGAGGTACTCGGTGGCGGCCCACGCGATGGAGATGCCGTCGTACGTCGCCGTCCCCCGGCCCACCTCGTCCAGGACGACCAGCGACTCCTCGGTGGCCGAGTGGAGGATGTTCGACAGCTCCTGCATCTCCACCATGAACGTCGAGCGTCCCTGCGCGAGTTCGTCGAGCGCGCCGACCCGGGTGTAGATGCCGTCGACGACGCCCACCTCGGCGCGCCGGCCGGGGACGAAGCTCCCGATCTGCGCCAGGAGGACGACGAGCGCGGTCTGTCGCATGTACGTCGACTTCCCGCTCATGTTCGGGCCGGTGACGACGAGAAAGCCCCGCTCGTCGTCCATCCGGAGGTCGTTCGGGACGAAGTCGGTCGTCTGCTCGACGACGGGGTGTCGGCCCGCCTCGATGTCGAGGACGCCGGGTTCTCGCAGTTCGGGCCGCGTCCAGTCGTTGCCGGCGGCGTGGGTCGCGAGCGAGGCGAGGGCGTCCACCTCGGCGACGGTGCGTCCCACGTCCTGCAGGAGTTCGACGCGGTCGCCGACCCGCGTTCTGAGTTCACAGAACAGGTCGTACTCCAGCTCGCCTCGCGCTTCCTCGAGTCTGAGCACCTCGCGCTCCCGCTCCTCCAGTTCGTCTGTGACGAAGCGCTTCGAGTTCTTCAGCGTCTTTAGCTCGCGGTAGTGTTCGGGCACCCGGTCTGCGACCGACTTCCCGACCTGCACGTAGTAGCCGTCCGTCTTGTTCCGGTCGACGGTGACGTGCGAGAGGCCGTGCTGGCGCTTCTCGCGCTCTGCGAGCGTGTCGAGCCACCGGGTCACCTCGTCGTGGCGCTCCATCAGCCCGTCGAGTTCGTCGTCGTAACCGCGACAGAACAGGCCGCCCTGCGTGACGGTCTTCGGGGGGTCCTCGGCGAGCGCCTCGTCGAGTTCCTCGTGCAGTTCCCGCGCCGCGTCCCGGTCCGGTCGCGTGACGACGTCCGCGAGCGGCGAGTCGGCGAGGTCGGTCCCCTCGATGGCCTCGCCGAGGGCCGGCAGGAGCGCGAGCGTGTCCCGGACTGCGAGCAGGTCGTTCGCGTCGGCGCTCCCACTGGCGGCGCGGCTCGCCAGCCGTTCGAGGTCGTACGCCCCGTCGAGGACGTCCCTGACGCGCTCTCGCGCCAGAGCGGCGGACGCGAGCGCCTCCACCGCGTCGAGGCGGCGCTCCAGTTCCTCCCGGGAGCGCCGCGGTCTGATGAGCCACTCGCGGAGGAGCCGGCCGCCGGCGCTCGTGACCGTGTGGTCGATGGTGTCGTACAGCGACCCCGAGCGCCCGCCCTGCATCGTCTCGGTCAGTTCGAGGTTGCGCTGGGTGGTGGCGTCGAGTTCGAGGTGGTCCGCCGTCTCGTAGACCTGCAGCCGGGTCACCGACGCCAGCACGCCCGCGCCCGTCTCCTCGACGTACGAGAGAACCGCTCCCGCGGCCCGCACCGCGAGGTCCGAGTCGAGGCCGACGCTCGCTGTCGTCTCTTCGCCGAACTGCGAGCGGACGGCGTGTTTCGCCCGCCCGGGCGCGAAGCTCTCTGCGTCGTGGAGCGTGAGCGTCGCGTCGGTCTCCCCGCGGATCGTCGAGAGGAAGCCGTCGTCGTTTCTGAGGTCGGGGCCCGGCAGCACCTCGACCGGGGCGAAGCGGTAGAGTTCGGCGCGCACGTCCGGCGTCGTCGTCACGAGGAACCGGCCGGTGGTCACGTCGGCGAACGCGAGCCCGTACTCGTCGTCCGCGCCGGCGACCACGGCGGCGAGGTACTGGGCGTCGTCGTCGCTGACAGAGAGGAGCGTTCCAGGCGTGACCACGCGGGTCACCTCCCGGTAGATGTCGCCCGCGTCGGTCTCCGACTGGTCTGCGACGGCGACGCGGTAGCCGCGCTCGACGAGCGCTTTCAGGTACGGCTCGAGGTCGTCGACCGGAACGCCGGCCATCGGATACGAGGAGCCGTGAGAGGACTTCTGAGACACCTTCAGGTCGAGTTCGTCGCTGACGAGTTCCGCGTCGTCGCCGAAGAACTCGTAGAAGTCGCCACACTGCATCGCGAGCACGTCGGTGTCGGTCTCTGATTTCAGCGAGAGGAACTCGCCGACGATTCCTTCGGGCATGCCTCACTGTCGGTCGGTCCCCTAGTAAAACTCTGTGGGTGAGACCGCGAGTGCCGCGCCGCCCGGACAGGCCCCTACCCAGGTCCGTGGCGCGCGCGACGGGTGAACATTTATAGCGCCGTACTTGGCGCTTGTGGCTTCGGCCGTCGCTATCCGTCGGTCAGGCGTCAGACGACCGCGTGCGACGGTCTCCGGCCGGGACTGCAGAGAGGCGCACGTCCGGGGTCGTCAGGCGGCGTCGGGCGACGGCGGCCGCAGGACGAGCGCGCTCACGGCGGCGACGAGGGCGAGCGCGCCGCCGACGAGGAACGTCGTCGTCCAGCTCGTCTGGGTAACGAGCCACCCGGCGATCGCGCCGCCGAAGATGCCGCCCCACATCTTGCCCGAGTAGAGGAGCGCGTAGTTCGCAGAGGAGTGCTGTCGGCCGTAGTAGTCGCCGACGACGCTCGGGAACAGGGTGTACTGCGGGCTCCAGAAGAAGGTGGCGACGAAGACGGCGGCGATGAAGAGGTAGCTCCGGCCCCACTGTGCGAACAGGACCACGAACAGGAGGCCGACGCCGCAGAGGAAAAACGACACCGCCATGGCGCGCTCTCGTTTCACCCGGTCCGAGACGTCGCCCATGACGAGGCGGCCGACGCCGCCGGCGACTGGGAGCAGCGTCGCCGACAGGGTGGCGATGAGTTCCGCGAGGCCGAGGTTCTGGGCGAACGAGACCACCTTCGCGGTGAGCATGAGGCCCGCGCCGCTCATCGCGATGAACATCACGTACATGAGCCAGAACTGCCACGTGCCGAGCATCTCGCGCCACGTGAACTGCTTGCGACTGTCGGCGCTCCCGCCGTCCGCCTCCGCGTCGTCCTCGCTCGCGTCGTCGTCGAGCCAGTTCGTCGGCGGGTCCCGGAGGACGAGCGCGCCGACGAGGATGCCGGCGCCGATGAGCAGCCCCATGTTCGTGAGGACCACCGGGTAGCCCGACACCGTCGCGTTCGCCCTGACGTACGGGACGACGAGGGCGCTCCCGCCGGCGAAGGCCATCGTCCCGACGCCGGTGGTCAGCCCCCGACGGTCGGGGAACCACTTCAGCGCGGTGTTCACCGCCACGGTGTAGACGATTCCGACGCCGATGGCCCCGAGCGAGTAGAGGAGGTACAGCTGCCACACCTCCGTCGCGTACGCGATGCCGATGTATCCGCCGCCGGCGAGGACGCCCGCGAGGAGCGTGAGTTCGCGCGGGCCGCGCCGGTCGCGCCACCACCCGACGGGGAACTGCGACCCGGACTGGAAGATGACGAAGAGGGTGAACACCAGCCCGAGCGCCGGCAGCGAGATGCCGAGGCTCTCCGCGAGCGGTCCCTCTATCGAGGACCAGACGTACTGGTAGGGGCTCACGAGACCCATCATCACCGCCGCCGCGACGACCTGCCACCAGCGCGAGAAGCCGAGTTGCTCTCTGGCCCGTGCCGCGTAGTCGACGTCGCCCGCCGTCATCGTCTCACCGACCTCTCGACCGACGGTGTCTGTCCGGGGGGTGCCATCATACCATGGTTCTGCGTGACGCCGGGCAAAAACGTGTCTATCTAGGCGTT
Organism: Haloferacaceae archaeon; assembly: GCA_042217455.1. GTDB lineage: Archaea > Halobacteriota > Halobacteria > Halobacteriales > Haloferacaceae > JBDGSQ01. The sequence continues at coordinate 18,076 of JBDGSQ010000137.1, forward strand.
CGAGCCGAGCGCGTGTGACGCGGGGCGTTCACCGCGAGACGCGACGGCCAGCGCGCGCCGAACAGGCGGTCTCCGTCCTCACTCCTCGACGACGACCGTCCCCTTCATCCCGCTCATCTCGTGGGGGACGCAGAAGTACTCGTACGTGCCGGCGGTCTCGAAGGTGTGCTCGTAGGACTCGCCGCCGGGAACGTCCCCGTCCGGATAGCCGTTCCGCGCCGCGTCCTCGGAGTCGAAGCCGCCGCTCGCGAAGTAGGCCGCGCCGTCGGGTATCTTCTCGCCGTAGGCCGTCACCGTGTGGCCGAGCGACCCCACGTTCTCCCACGTGACGGTGTCGCCGACGGAGACGGTGAGGCTCGCCGGGACGAACTTCAGGTTGTCGTTCATCTCCACCGTCGTTCCGCTCCCGCCTCCGCCGCCGGCGGTCGTCTCTCCACCGTCACCGCCGCCGCCGGAGCAACCGGCGAGCGAACCGAGGCCGGCGACCGAGCCCGCAGTCCCGAGACGCTTCAACACCTGCCGCCTGTCGTAGGTACGTGTCATAGTGGGGTGTCCGACTGCGCCGCGTCACCGCCACGTTCGGACCGTCGGCGGAAAGTGCCTGTCGGTTCTCCCGTCGCCCGGAGGGTGATTCGCAAACCGTGCGCCGATTCGCGCCGGCGTCGCGTCGCTCACCGGTCGGGCGGCGAGGCGTTCACGGTACGGGCCGCTCGTCCACCGGTCGGGCGGAGTGGCGTTCTCGATTCGAGACACTCGTCCACCGGTCGGGCGGCGAGGCGTTCTCGATTCGAGACACTCGTTCACCGGTCGGGTGCGGATTCGCCCCTTCCGGTGTCGACCCGCTCGGTTCCGGGGTCGTAGTCCCCGAAGTCGGGGTGCGTCTCGCGCATCCAGACGAGCGTCACGGCCCCGGAGACGAACATCGCGACCGCGACTGCGTAGAACGCCGCCTCGATGGCGACGGCGTCGGCGACGACGCCGACGACGATGGCCCCGAAGCCGTAGCCCGCGTCGCGCCACATCCGGTAGACCCCGAGGCCGGTCGCCCGCCACCGGGGGTGAGCGGCGTCGCCGACGACGGTGATGAGGTTCGGGTAGAGCAGCGCCATCCCGACGCCGGTGGCGCCCGCGGCGACGATCCACGGCACGTAGCCGGAGACGAGAGCGGTCACGAGGACGCCCGCACCGGCGAGGAACATCCCGGCGACGACCGGCGGCCGCCGCCCCACGTCGTCTGCGAGTTTCCCGGTGTAGAGCTGCAGGACGCCCCAGACGCCCCCGTACGCGCCGACGACGACGCCGACCTGCGCCACCGACAGCCCCTGACTCGTGAGATACAGCGGGTACGCGATCCAGACGAGGGCGTCGACGAACTTCTCGACGCTCCCGGCCTGCGACGCCGCGAACAGGGTCCGGTCGCCCCACGTCGCCCGCCGGACCACCGCCGCGAAGGGGAGGTCCGCGTCCCCGTCGTCGCCCTCCTCGTCGGCCTCGGCCTGCGCGTACGGGAGCGTCTCTTCGACGAGGAGGACGGCCGCGAGCAGCGCGAGAACGACGACGCCCGCGAGGAAGTAGAACGGTTCGGGGCGGAGGCCGTAGCGCGCGGCGACGACGCCGGTCACCCACGCGCCGACGGCGACGCCGCCGTACCCGAACGCCTCGTCGAGGCCAACGGCGAGGCCGCGGGCGTCGCTCCCGGCGAGGTCTATCTTCGCGTTGACGCTCATGCTCCACGCGAGGCCCTGATTGACCCCGAGCAGGACGTTGCCGAGGGTGATCCACCACCAGTTCGGCGCGTAGACCAGCACGACCGGGATGGGGAGCGCGACGACCCACCCGGCTATCAGCACGGGCTTGCGGCCGTAGCTCTCGGCCCACTTGCCGCCGTAGAGATTCATCAGCGCCTTCACGAACCCGAAGCTCACGACGAACGAACCGATGACCAGCACCGACTGGACGCCGAGCAGGTCCCGCCCGATGACCGGGACGACGTTGCGCTCTGTGCCGATGGTCAGGCCGACGGCGAACACCGTGAGCAACTGGAGTGCGAACTGCGGGGCGTTCTCGCGGATTCCCTGCCGGTACGCCCCCGTCATGGGCGCACCCGTGCGTTCCCGCGACCCACACGCGCTGCGCACTCACACCTGTCTGTCCCGCGCGCGACGCGCTCACATCGTTTCGTCTGCTCCCGACTCGCGTGTCCGAATCGACCCTGCATGCGCTCGTCGGAGATACGTGCGGGTCCCCCCATCTACGTGTCGCCGGTCATAACCGGGAGTACTTGAGTCCCCGCACCGAACCACGGCCATGGCGCTCTACGAAGCGACCTTCCGCGTCCGCCACGAGTGTCCCTACCGAGAAATCTCCGAACGGCACCCGGACCTCACCATCCGCGAGTGGTTCATGCGCGACTGTCAGGTCCTCGAACTCGTCGCCGACGCCCCGACCGAGACGCTCCGGGAGGACCTCCGGACGCTCGGCACGGTCCTCCACGAGTCCGCCACCGACGACGGTCTCCACGCAGTGATGCGGTCCTGTCGCTGCTCGCTCGACGACTCGATAGTGGCCCGATTCGAGACCCACGACTGCCTCTACCAGCCCCCGACCGTCTACCGGCGCGGGTGGGAACACTACACCGTCGTCGCGTTCGAGGAGGCGGACGTGCGCGCGCTCCTGCGCGATCTGGACGACGAGCGCGACGTCGAGGTGACCGCGAAGACGACCATCGAGGAACGGCCGGTCGGCGAGAACCTCCTGACGCCCGCAGAGCGACTGTTCGACGGGCTGACCGACCGACAGGTTGCGGCGCTCCGGCTCGCCCTCGACAACGGGTACTACGAGCAGCCGCGCGGGGCCTCGGTGGCGACGCTCGCAGAGCGGACCGACGTGGCGCGCTCGACGTTCGAGGAACATCTCCGGAAGGCGGAGAACAAACTCCTCACGAACGCCGGGCAGTTCGTCCGTCCGCTGACGGCCTCGCGCGGGACCGACCCGCTGGTTGAGCGGTCGCCTCCGGCGGACGACTGACTGGTTGAGCGGTCGCCTCCGGCGGACGACTGACTGGCCGAGCGGTCGCAGTCAGACGGCTGCCGCGACCCCAATCGCGCGTCCCCGCGACCCCCTACTCGTCGAGGTTGGCGGGTTCGAGTTCGTCGCCCGTCCGCACGACGGGGAGCGTCGGCGTCCCGTCGCGGAGCTGCGGGCGGATCCAGTCGTGGGTCCGGACTGTCCCCTCCGTGACCGGGTCGCCCTCCTCGTCGACGACGCGGATGCCGTCCCCGCGGAGGCGACTGACGCCGACCGTCTCCCCGTACTCCCGGATGTCGCCGTAGGCGACGAAGCGGCCGTCCTCGCCGGCGGCGGTCAGTCCCACCGACCCCAGCGCGCCGATGACGCCGTCGCCGGTGCCGCCGTACTCGTCGAGAAACAGGCCCGCCTCCTCGGCCACCTCGTAGGCGTCCTCCTTCGTCACGACCTCCTCCTGGGCCCGGCGGCCGAAGGCCGTGACCTCCTCGGTGACGGCCGCGACGGCCGCGACGCAGAGGCCGGGGTCCGCGACGTCCGCCATCACGTCCCGGAGGAACGCGCCGGCGTCTTCGACGATAGCGTCGACCGGCGGCACCTCGGCGTCGAAGCGGAGACACGCCGCGCTGTTGTGTGTCGTGTAGGGGACCCGCGGGTCGACGAGGAACTGCTGGCGGACGCTCCCGACCCACGTGAGGTCGTAGTCGCGTTCCAGTCTGGCACCGAGCTCTCTGCTCACCCGGCCGGTTCCGTGGTCGCTGTCGACGGCGTCCGTGTCGTCGATTCCGACGAGAAGTCTCATCGCTCCACGTCCCTGTCGAATCACTTTAGTCGTTGTGGGTCGCTCGTTGTATCCATGACGAGACAACGCTCGCGGCGGCGGTTCCTCGGCGGAATCGGCCTGCTCGCACTCGGGAGCGTGACGGGGCTCGCAGGCTGTACGTCCCAGTCGGCGTCCCCGGGCGACGGTGGCGACACGACCGACGCGGAGACGACGACCCGTACCGCCACCGACGCGACGACCACCACGGCGTCGGGGGCGGGTGCGTCTGCCGGTCGGTCCGTGACGGACGCCGCGGGGAGGACGGTGACGGTGCCCGCGGACGTCGAGCGCGTCGTCGCGCTCGGGTCCGGAGGCCTCCGGTTCGTCACCTACGCCGGCGGCGTCGACCGGGTCGTCGGCGTCGAACAGCTGGAGACCTCGAACGCCGACCGACCGTACCGACCCTACACGCTCGCCAACCAGGGGCTGACGGGGCTCCCGACGGTCGGCACGCGGAAGGAACCGGACCGGGAGCGCGTCCTCCAGACCGACCCGGACGTCGTCGTCTACGCCTACGCGAGCGAGTCGGCGGCGAACGAGATGCAGGACAAGCTCGGCGTCCCGGTGGTCACCATCCGACCGGGCGGGCTGACGCCGGAGCTCCGCAGCTCGTTCTTCGACTCGCTCGACCTCCTCGGCACCGTCCTCGGGACGACAGACCGGGTCGAGCGCCTCCGCGCCGACGTCGAGGACGTCCTCGCCGACCTCGCCGACCGGCGCGGACGTGTCGAGACGAAATCCGATGCGTACGTCGGTTACCTCGGCCGCGGGAAGCACGGCCTCACGTTCACACAGCCGAGTTACGTGCCGTTCGCCCTCGGCGGCGTGGCGAACGTCGCCGCCGGGGCGAGTGGCAGTGGTGGCGGTGGCGGTAGCGGCGGAGGCGATGGAAGCGGTGGCGGTAGCGGCGGAGGCGATGGAAGCGGTGGCGGTAGCGGCGGAGGCGATGGAAGCGGTGGCGGCGGTGGAGGTGGTGGCGACGGCGGCCGCAAGGGCGCGACCAGAATCACTATCGACCCCGAGACGCTCCTCAAGTGGGACCCGGAGGTGCTCTTCGTGGACCTCGGGACCGAGTCCTACGACGCCCTCGACGCGCCGGAGTACCAGGACGTCACGGCCATCGCGAACGGCGACGTCTACGCGGTCCTGCCGACGCGCGACTACGGGACGAACTTCGGGACGGTCCTCGCAGACGCCTACGCCGTCGGCGCGGCGGCGAACCCCGACGTCTACGACGTCGACCCGGTCGCGAAGGCGAACGAACTCTACGAGACGTTCGTCGGCGAGGGCGTCTACGAGGGCGTCGCCGACGCCTACGGGGACGGATTCGGTCGGATGGAGTGACCGTGTTCGACGGCGACGCGTCGGAGCGAAACGCGGGCGCGAACTCCACCGCGAAGATGTCGTACGCGGTCGAGTCGGACGCGACCGGAGACGAGGCGGCGGACCCGGTGGCGGCCTACGAGCGCCGCGTCCGCGGTAAACTCGCCGTCTTCGGCGGGCTCGTCGTCCTCCTGCTGGCGCTCGTCGGGTACGCCCTGCTCTCCGGGCCGATAACCGTCCCCGTGCGGGTGCTCCCGTCGGTCCTCCTCGGGCAGCGGGGCGGCACCGCCGCGCGGGTGGTCTGGAACATCAGGCTCCCGCGAATCGTCGCGGCGCTCGGCGCGGGGTTCGGTCTCGCCGTCGCCGGCGCCGTCCTCCAGAGCCTCCTGCGGAACCCGCTGGCCTCCCCCTACACGCTCGGTATCTCGCAGGCGGCCGCCTTCGGCGCGGCCGTCGCCATCGTCGTTCTCGGTGCGGGGTCCTCCGCGACCGCCTCGGCGCTGGACTGGGTGCCGTATCTGACGACGGCGTTCGCCTTCGGGGCTGCGCTGCTCTCGACGTTCGCGATTCTGCTCGTCGCCAGGCTCCGGCGGGCGACCCCCGAGACGCTGGTCCTGACCGGCATCGCGCTGGGGGCGTTCTTCACCGCCGGCACCTCGGCGCTCGAGTACTTCGCCACGAACGTGCAGCTGGCGGCGCTCATCGCGTGGAAGTTCGGGAGCATCTCCGGAGCGACGTGGGGCGGAAACGCGGCGCTCTGGGCCACCGGCGTGGTCGCCGGCGGCTACTTCCTCCGGAACGCGTGGTCCTACGAGGTGCTCGACGCCGGCGACGACACCGCCCGGTCGCTCGGCGTGCGCGTCACCCGGGTGCGACTCGGCGGCATGATCGTCGCCTCGCTGGTGACGGCGGTCGTCGTCTCGCTGTTCGGCGTCATCGGCTTCGTCGGCCTCGTGGTCCCGCACATCGTCCGGCGGGTCATCGGCGGCGACGAGCGGTTCCTCGTCGCCACGTCGAGCGTCGCCGGCGGCGCACTCCTGCTCGCCTCGGACCTCGTCGCCCGGTCGGTGCTCGCGCCGGTCGTCCTCCCGGTCGGCATCGTCACCGCTTTCGTCGGTGTGCCGCTGTTTCTCTACCTCCTCGTCAACGGGAGGGAGTACTGGTGACCGTCGTCTCCGGGAGCGTCCCGGCGATAGTCGCCGGGGGGAGGGGTCCGCCGGTGATTCGCCTCGACAGGAGGGAGTGCCGGTGATTCGCCTCGATTCGGTCACCGCCGGCTACGACGACCCGGTCGTCTCCGACGTCTCGCTCGGCGTCGACCGGGGCGAGTGCGTCGCGCTGCTGGGTCCGAACGGGGTCGGCAAGTCGACGCTCCTCCGGACGGTCCTCGGACTGCAGTCGCCGCTGGCCGGAACCGTCGCCGTCGGCGGCGACGACGTGACGACGCTCTCGCGGCAGGCCGTCGCGAACCGCCTCGGCTACGTCCCGCAGTCCGAACCGTCCGGCCTCCCCTCGACGGTGTTCGAGACGGTGCTGACCGGTCGGAAGCCCCACACCTCGTGGCGACCGACCGCGAGCGACCGGGAGATCGTCGGCGACGTCCTCGGGCGACTCGGCGTCGCGGACCTGGCGATGCGGCCGCTGTCTGCGCTCTCCGGCGGCCAGCGCCAGCAGGTCCGACTCGCGCGCGCGCTCGCACAGGACCCCTCCGGCCTCGTCCTCGACGAACCGACGAGCAGCCTCGACCTCCGCCACCAGCTCGACGTCCTCGGGCACGTCCGGTCGCTGTGCGCAGACGGGATGGCCGTCCTCTTCGCGCTCCACGACCTCGAACTGGCGACCCGATTCGCTGACGAACTCGTCTTCCTCGCCGACGGGGGCGTCGTCGCCTCCGGCGGTCCGGACGTCGTCACGTCCGACCTCGTCGCAGCGGTGTACGGCATCGACGCCCGCGTCGTCGACGTCGACGGCCACCGGGTCGTCCTGCCCGAACCCTAGCCGCCGGCGGCGGCGGACGCTCCCGCCGCGAACGTCGCCGCACCCGCGCTCGTTCACCGACCGTTCGCGTCGCCGCACCCCTCTCTGACTGCGAGGACGGGAACCGACGCCCGGCGGAGGACGCGCTCGGTGGTGCTCCCGAGGAGGTACCGCTGGACTCCCCGCCGGCCGCGGGTCCCCATCACGACGAGGTCGACGTCGTTGTCGGCCGCGTAGGACAGAATCTCCTCGTCGGGGATGCCCCGTCGAATCTCGGCGACGACGTCTGCGCCGCGGGCGGCCGCCGCCTCCCGGACGTCCTCGATCGCGTGCTCGCCGACGCCCTCGAACCGCTCGAACAGGCGGTTCACGTCCGCGTCGAAGCTCACGTCGTCGAGTCCCGTGTCCGTGGCCAGTTCCGCGATGGTGCTGTCGTCGACGACGTAGAGGACGTGGATGGTCCCGCCGGACAGTTCCGCGAGCGCGAGCGCCTCTTCGAGGGCTTCGAGGGCGAGGTCGCTCCCGTCGGTCGGGACCAGGATGTTCGCGTAGGGGCTGTGCGCCGTCGTTCCGTCGGTGTGTGTGTCTCGCATTCGTCTGTCGTCTGCAGGTCAGTCGTCCGAGGCGGTCGCGTCCACGTCGTCGGTGTCGATACCGGGGCCGGGGGTCCCGCGCACGTCGGCCTCGCGCCACGTTCCGCGGCGGAACCAGAGCCACGCGATGACCGCGCCGGCGACGTTCGAGACGAAGAAGGCCGTCCAGATGCCGCGCACGCCGATGAGATACTGCGAGGCGACGTAGGCGATGGGCAGGCGGATGCCCGCCAGCGTGAGAATCGAGATGGCGGCCGCGACGAGGGTCTTCCCGGCCCCGCGGAAGCCTCCGGTGAACGCTCGCATGACGCCGATGAAGCCGAACGAGAGCGAGACGTACCGCAGGAACTGCGTCCCGGTCGCCAGCACTGACGGGTCGTCGGTGAACACCGAGACGATGGGCGTCGGCACGAGGAAGATGAGGAGGCCCGCCAGCGCGAGGACGACGAACAGCCCCTTGGCGGCGACGTAGTTCGCCCGCTCGGCACGGTCGTACCTGTCGGCCCCGATGTTCTGGCCGCTCATCGTCTCGACGCCGCGGGCGACGGCGATCGCGGGCAGGAAGATGACCGAGAAGACGCGCGTGCCGATACCGAAGGCCGCGACGACGTTCGTCGGAAACATCCCCACGATGAGCAACAGGAGGTTGATAGAGAGCGCGCGCCCGGTCCCCTCGACGCTCGCGGGGATGCCGATGTGGAGTATCTTCCGGAGGTAGCCGAAGTCGGGGCGCATGTCCGAGAGGTGTATCTGGATGCCGCGGGTCCCGGACTCCATGATGAGTAGGCCGACCAGCATCGCGATGCTCCGGGAGAACACCGTGGCGATGGCCGCCCCCTGGATGCCGAGTTCCGGGAACGAGACCGGCCCGACCGCCCAGCCGTTGATGAGAAACGGGTCGAGGACGATGTTGAGCACGACCGTCCCGAACATCACGAGCATGGGCGTGATGGTGTCGCCGGCCCCGCGCATCAGCGAGATGAACACGAAGAAGCCGAACATGAACGGCAGTCCGAGGGCGACGACCTGCATGTAGGCCGTCGCGCCGGGCAACACGGCCGGCGACGCCCCGAGGAAGTCGAGGAACGGCCTGACGAACGGGTAGCCGACCGCTCCGAGAATCACCGACCCGGCGAGCGCGAACGTGACCGTCTGCGAGGCGGCGTACTCGGCCCGCTCTGTCTCCCCTGCGCCGGTGTGCTGGGCGACGAGGACGCTCCCCGCGACCGAGAGACCCATCCCGAGCGAGATGAGCAGGAACACCATCGGGAACCCGAAGGAGATGGCCGCCAGCGCCTCCGTGGAGTACTGGCCGAGCCAGAAGGTGTCAGCGAGGTTGTAGGCCGTCTGCATCAGGTTCGTGACGACGATGGGCAACGAGAGGTAAAACAGCGGCCGCACGATGCCGCCCTCGGTCAGGTCGAGTTCCTCCTGCCCCTTGAAGATGCTCACGCGACGACCCCCCACGCGACGCTCCCCCGGGGTGACGAACGCCGGTGGCTCACGCGGCCACCCCCGACGTCCACCCGACAGTCGTCGCGAGGTAGTGTTCGATTATCCGCCGGGTCTCGGTGGGGTTCTCGCCGAGTGCGACCTTGCGCGCGTGACTGCCGTTGATGACCGTCACGACGAACCGGGCGACCTCCCCGGGGTCTTCCTCGGCGAACGTCCCCGCCTCGACGCCGTCGCGGACGGCGGACGCGACGACGTCGTGCATCCGCTCGTCGAGTTCGAGAAAGCGCTGGCGGTAGGTCTCGTGGTAGGGCGCCTGCGCCTTCAGCTCCATGAGCGCGACGGCGAAGTCGTCGTCGCCGTCGCTCTCGTCGACGGGCGCGAACACCGCCTCGAGGAACGCGGCGAGTCGCTCGTGGGGGTCGCTCGCGTCGCACGCCAGTCGCTCCTCGAACCGGGCCAGCAGGTCGTCGAGGAAGGCGTTCAGCAGGTCCTCCTTCGTGTCGAAGTGGTAGTGGAGCGCCGCCTTCGTCATCGTCGACTCGTCTGCGATTCGCTGCATCGTCAGGTCCGCGTAGCCGTGTTCACAGAGGGCCCGGTGGGTCGCCTCCATGATTCCGGCCGACGTGTCCGCATCCATCTTCTGCCCGAACTTACTGTCCGGTCAGCAAAAAGGGTTCTGACTGACTGGTCAGTTAAAAGCGTCGCGGACGCGGTAGAAACTGCGTGGACCCACGCGGGCGGTGTCGCTCCCGCTGCCGAGTCGGAACACGGCCGTCCCACTACCGAACGTCGCCAGACCGACTCACGGACGGGACGCCGTCTGCTTCGCCGGCCGACTGCCCTCGAGACCCGTCACGGCGACAGTGTAGCCCGCGGGAGCACATTTGCTATCGCTCGATGCGGTTTATGCGTCGGCGTAGTCTCCGACCGTCTCGAAGCGGTCCGCAGCGATCGCAGCCGCGAGACCGTCGAAATCGACTGAATCGGGCATCGTTCGGGGGTACTTCCGCCGGAAGTGGCTGACGAGGTTCCGGACGTCCCGGGCGAGCAGCTCGCGCGCGTTGTCGTGGTCCGTCTGGACGGCCTGCGGCCAGTCGAAGACGGTGACGCCCGACTCGCTGACGAAGACGTTGTACTCACTCATGTCCGCGTGGACGTAGCCGGCGTCGTACGCCGCCGCTACCTCGTCGAGAACCAGGTCGAGGACGCCGGTGACCTGCGACTCCTCCAGTTTCGCCTTCGCGAGTTCGACCCCCTCCAGTTTCTCCATCACGATGGCGTGCCGGTTGTGGTCGACCGGACGCGGGACCGAGACGTCCGGGTAGAGCGTATCGAGCGCGTCGTACTCGCGTTCGGCGGCCTTCCGGGCGGTGTAGAGCCACGAGACGTGCTGCCTGTCGGCGGTGTACTCCCGCTCTCGCTTCACTTCCCGGAAGTTCGTGTACCCCTCCCGGTGGAACTTCAGCGCGAGGGGCTTGTACGACTGAACCTCGAAGACGTCGCTCTCCTTTCCGACCCCGAGGGGCGCGCCGACGCCCTCGACAGTGTCCCGCTCGGCGAAGGTGTGGAGTGCGAGCGCGTCGTACCCCTCCGCCTCGAGCTGGTAGCCCTCGTACTGGATGGTCTTTCGCTTCACGAGGTCGCGTGACATACAGCGGTCGAGCCGGTATTCGACGTTCTCCGGGGTCAACCCGCTGTACTCCGGGAGCTTCCCGCGGTTGACCCACCTGCTGAAGCGCATCCCCTGCTCGACGCCCGAGAGGAGATAGAAGTCCTCGGGTTCGAGTTCGGCGATGACGCTTGCGACGTTCCGAACCATGCCCGCTCTAGACGGCCGACCGGTAAAAGGACCGTGAGTCGGCCGGTATGAATCACATACCGCTATACGGAATCGACTTCGCCCGCGAAGAGACGTCGGAGCGCCTCGACGACCGGCACGACCGGCTGGTCCGGCGCGATACCGACGAAGACGCCCACGTCGTGCGTGCATGCACAGACGACCTCCGCGGATTCGACCCACGTCGTCGTGTACCGTACCTCGGCGCTCGTCCGGTCCACGTCATGGATCGGCTGGCCGAGCGCGGTGTCGAGAAATCGGAAGTACGCGTGCAGGCGAGCGCAGAACGCCGCGGGACTCGAAGTCGGGTGGTCCCCGGAGAGCGTCTCGGCTCTCTCCCCCCGGCGGCGGACGACGAAGCGAGGCGACGTGTCGGCGGCGTCACCGACCGCCGCGAGGACTGCCCGGTCGTCGAACACCGCCTCGCTCACATCCGCTGTGACCGGTTCTGCGCCCACGTGTTCCCCCGTTCGGGCTCTCCGGGCCGGCAGTCATGCGGACGCCGCCCGGCGTGGAGCCCCGAAGACCGGTTAGAAACGAAACATTATAAGCCGACCGTACGCTCTCACGGGTGATAATTGAATGACACTATCGGCGTGCGGGGGACGCCCGATGACCCCGGTCGCTGCCGGGTCGCGGCAGTCGCAACCGACTTTGCCCCCACCGCCGTACCCGGTGCATGGACGAGACGGTCGAGGTGGCCGACCGCGAGTGGCGGCTCGTGCGCGAGGAGGCCCGCACGGGGCCGCTGAACATGGCGCTCGACGAGATCGCAGCCGAGACAGCCGCCGACGGCGGCCCCCGGACGGTCAGAGTGTACCGGTGGGAGCCGAGCACCCTCTCGCTCGGATACCGGCAGGACCCGGACACGGTCGACTGGGACCACTGCGCCGAGACCGGCGTCACGGTCACGCGCCGACAGACAGGCGGCGGCGGCATCTACCACGACGCGTACGGCGACATCTCCTACTCTATCGTCGCGCCGACCGCAGAGCTACCGGGGGCGCTGATGGACGCGTACGAGTTGCTCTGCGAACCGGTGCTCGACGCCTTCGAGCGCATGGGCGTCCCCGCCCACTTCGCAGACGAGGAGCGACCCGAGGTGTACCGGCCGGCCTGTTACCTCCGGGAGCTACACCCCGCTCACGACGTCGTCGCCGGCGGCAGGAAGGTGAGCGGCAACGCCCAGTACCGCCGCAAGGACGCGGTCATCCAGCACGGGTCGCTCACCTACGCGGTCCGGCCGGAGGCCCACCTCGCGGTGTTCGCCGACCCGGGCGTGTCCCCCGACGAGTTCAGCGAGCGCGTCACCGGTATCGAGGACCACGCGGACGTGAGCCGCGGGGAGGCGGTCGAGACGCTGGAGTCGGCGCTCGCAGACTGGGCGGACGCAGACGAGGGTGAGTGGACCGACGACGAACTCGCCCGCGCCCGCGAGCGCGCCGCATCGAAGTACGCGACCGACGAGTGGACGCGCCGTCGGGCGAACGAGTGAGGGCGCGGCGGGCAACGCGCGTTTCGTCGCGGCCTCTCGTTCGCCTGCCGACTCCGAAGTCCTCTTGACGGTTCGAACCGTCCGGACGGGCATGCGAGTCGGAGCACACGTCTCGATTGCGGGCGGCGTCGACAACGCCGTGGAGCGACAGCTAGACGTCGGCGGGAACTGCGGACAGATATTCACCCACTCCCCGCAGGTGTGGCAGGACCCGAACATCGGCGACGAGGAGGCCGAGCGGTTCCGCGAGGAGACCGCGGAACTGCTCGACGGGCCGTGGGTCATCCACTCGTCGTACCTCGTCAACCTCTGTACCCCGAAAGACGACCTCCGCGAGAAGTCGATCGACAGCATGCAAAAGGAGGTCGACGCCGCGGCGAAACTTGGCGTCGAGTACGTCAACGTCCACCTCGGCGCGCACACCGGCGCGGGGGTCGAGACGGGCCTCGACAACGCCGCCTCGGCGCTCGGCGAACTCGACGTTCCCGACGGCGTGACGGTCCTCGTCGAGAGCGACGCCGGGAGCGGGACGAAACTCGGCGGCG
>JBDGSQ010000103.1:0-23786 GCA_042217455.1 Haloferacaceae archaeon
TATTCAGCAATCAATATTCGGCGTAGTTCTGGGTTCGTACCTCGCTGTCGCGACCATCGGATTCACGCTGATGTACGGCGTCCTCGACCTCCTCAATCTCGCCTACGGAGAGTATCTCACGTTCGGGGGCCTCCTCGCGTGGTTCCTGATCGCCACGGAGTCGATTCCCCCGTACGTCGCGGTTCCGATCGTCATCGTCGCGACGGCGCTGTTCGCACTCGTGATCGGCCGCGTGTTCTTCCGGAGCCTCAAGAACGCGGGGCCGATTCCGCTCATCCTCACCTCGATCGGCGTCTCGTTCTTCCTCCGGAACGGCTTTCGCTTCGGGCTCGGGTCGAATCTGCGACTCTTCGAGTACAGGGAGGCGACGGTGTTCAACTCGAGCGCGCTCGGCGGCTTCTTCGTCAACACGCAACAGCTCACGGCGATCGGCCTCGCGTTGCTCTCGTTCGTCCTGATTCACCTGCTGCTCACCCGGACGAAGACCGGCATCGCCATGCGGGCCGTGAGCGGGAACGAGTCGCTGTCGCAGGTGACGGGCATCGACACGGACCAGATCCGGAACTACGTCGTGCTGCTGGCGGGCGCGCTCGCCGGCCTCTCGGGGTACCTCCTCGCGACACAGCGGGGCGTGACGCCGAACACCGGATTCACGCAGCTGCTGTTCGTCGTCTCGGCCGCCATCCTCGGCGGCTCGGGGAGCGCCTACGGCGCCATCGCGGGCTCGTATCTCATCGGGCTCACCATCGCGTTCTCCGTGGCCTACCTCCCCGGAGGCGCGTCGCTCGGGACGGTGCTCGCGTTCCTCGTACTCGTCGCGGTCCTGCTGGTCCGTCCGGGGGGCATCGCGAACGTGGAGGTGGCGACATGAGCCGCTGGGGACCGTTCTCCCGGACCGGCATCGGCGGGGGCCTCGTCGCCGCCTTCGCGCTCGTGCTCGCCCTCAGCCCGGTCCAGGTCAGCCTCCCCGGCTTCGCGCTCATCCTGCTCGAGGTGTGTCTCTTCTATTTCCTCTACTCCTTCTTGCTCCTCGGGCTGAACCTCCAGTACGGCTACGCCGAACTCATCAACTTCGGCGTCGTCGGCTTCTTCGCCGTCGGCGCGTACGCAGCGGCAATCCTCACGGCCGAGGACCCGTTCGTCGGGCTGGGCCTGGCCCTGCCGTGGTACGTCGGCGTCGCGGGCGGCATCCTCGCCGGAACCCTCCTCGGCGTCGTCGTCGGCGTCTCGACGCTCCGGCTCCGGGAGGACTTCCTCGCCATCGCGACCCTCGCGGCCGCGGAGATATTCTACACGCTCACCGAGGGGTTTCAGGGGTTCTTCGGCGCGACGACCGGCATCACGAACGTCCCACGTCCGTTCGACAGGCTGGCGGGCAACTACGACACCGCGCTGCTCGCTTCGGTCCTGTTTCTCGCGGGCGCGGCGGCCGTCTCGTACGCCGCGCTGAGCCGGTTGACCGAGTCGCCCTACGGACGCGTCCTCCGCGGAATCCGGGCGAACGAGGACGTCACCCAGGCGCTCGGGAAGAACACGTTCGCCTACAAGATGCAGGCGTTCGTCTTCGGGGCCGCCCTCGCCGGCCTCGCGGGTGCGGTGTTCGTCCTGATCAACGGTGCCGTCGCGCCCACGTTCATCACCATCAACGTGACCGTGCTCGTGTGGGCCGGCCTGATTCTCGGGGGCGCCGGAAATCACCGCGGCGCGCTCGGCGGCCTCGCGATAATCATGGGAATCCGGCTCGCGACGCGGTTCATGGCACCCGTCGTCCCCATCTCGAAGGGGAAGATCGGGTACCTCCGGATGATGATTCTCGGCCTCATCATCATCGTGGTCATCCGGTACCGGCCTGCGGGCCTCTGGGGCGACGCCGACAAACTGGGGGTGGACCGATGACGATATTCGAGACGCGCGACCTGCGAAAGAGCTTCGGCGGCATCGACGCGCTCGACGGTGCGACGCTCTCGTTGAACGAGGGCGAGCTCGCCGGCCTCATCGGCCCCAACGGAGCCGGCAAGACGACGTTTTTCAACTGCGCGACCGGGTTCATCGAGCCGGACGGTGGGACGGTCACCCTCGAGGGCGAGGACGTGACGGCGAACCCGCCACACGACCTCGCGAAGCGTGGCCTCGTCCGCACGTTCCAGCTCACGCAGGAACTCGAAACGATGACCGTCCGGGAGAACGTCATGCTCTCCGCGCTCGATCACCCCGGGGAGGAGATGGGTGCCGCGATGCTCCGCCCCGACTCGGTCGGGGAGCGCGAGGCCGAAATCGAGGAGCGCGCGGACGAGCTCCTGGAGCGGTTCGAACTCGACGAGATGGCGTCCGAGTACGCCGGCAGCCTGAGCGGTGGTCAGGGGAAGCTCCTCGAACTCGCCCGGACGATGATGCTGGAGCCGGACGTGCTCCTGCTCGACGAGCCGTTCTCCGGGGTGAACCCCACCCTCGTCGGCGAACTCGTCCCGTTCATCGAGGAGATCAACGCGAGCGGGACGACGGTCCTGATCATCGAACACGAGATCGGGACGCTCGCCGACCTCGTCGACAGGCTCGTCGTCCTGCACGAGGGCTCGGTTCTCGTCGACGGCGACCCCGAGGACACCCTCGAGAACGAAGACGTGCGGAGGGCGTACTTCGGCACCTGAGCCGAGACCGGGCCGAATCGCTCCGCGCCCCCCGCTCCTCAGCCGGTCTCCTCGACGGTGTTCGCGAGCGTGCCGACCCCCTCCACGTCCATCTCGACCCGGTCGCCGTCGGTGAGGCGGATGTCCTGGAACCCGCCCACGCCCTCGGGCGTCCCCGTCGCGACGACGTCGCCCGGTTCGAGGACGACGCGACTCGACACGTACGACAGCAGCTCGTGGACGTCGAACAGCATCATGTCGGTCCCCTCGTCCTGCATGACCGCACCGTTCAGCCGGGACTCGATGCGGAGCGTGGACGGGTCACCGACCTCGTCGGCGGTCCTGACGTGCGGACCGAGCGGTGAGGACCCCTGTAGCGCCTTCGCGGAGAACCAGTCGATGTGGCCCGCGTCGCCCACGGCGATGTCCTGGACGTCCCTGCCGGTCGTGTCGTTGAGTATCGTGTAGCCGGCGATGGCCTCGTCGACCGCTGTCGGCTCGGCCTGCCAGAGCCGGTCTCCCACGACGACGGCCAGTTCGGCCTCGTAGTCGAGGTCCGCCGTCGTCTGCGAGTGGTACTGAATCGGCTCCTCGTGCCCGGTGAGCGCTCGATACGGCTTGAGGAACATGTAGGGGCGCTCCGGACGGGCCTTCTTCGCCTCCTCGATGTGCGCGTCGTAGTTCAGGGCCGCCGCGAAGACCGTGTTCAGCGGCGTCGTCGGTGGCAGGTACGTCTCGGGCTCGACCTCCGGGGCGTCGCCGACCGACACCTCGTCCGTCGTCGCCGCCCGCAACAGCGCCCGGAACGACTCGTACTCCCCGGACAGGTCGCGCAGCGCGCCGTCGACTCTGGCTCCGAACCGCGCCTGTCCGCCCGCTCGGAATCTGAGGAGGTCCATCCGCTACCCCTCCCTCCGCGTTCGGTCGCGGCGGTTCCGCTCGCCTGACCTGCCTCTCGCCACACGCGACGCGGTGGCGTCCCGATGCCGGCGACTCGTGGAACGGCTCTGCGCTCGATAGGTCGTGAGAGACATCAACTCCCACAGTTCGATTCGAGTTCAATAAAACCTCGTTCGGGAACCGGCGGCTCGCCCACCGGCTCCCGCACCGAACGTGGCTGCTGGCACCGTTCGGTGAGACACCGAGGGCTGTCCGGGCGCAACCGAGAGCGAGGGCTCACGCGGCGCGAGGAGCGACCCCCTCTGTTCGCCACACCGATCCGATCAGGTTCCGAAGGGTTCAACAGAGAGACTAATACCACGGACGGCGACCTGTCACCAGGGACGGTCGACCACTCACCGCCTGACAGCCATGGACTCCAGACGCTTCCTGTTCGTCTCCGCCGACGCCGCACTGATCACAGACCTCGCGTGGCAGGTCCACCGCGAGGGCCACGACGTGAAATACTACATCGAGGCCGAGAGCGACCGGGAGATCGGCGACGGCTTCGTCCCGAAGACCGACGACTGGCGCGCGGAGGTCGACTGGGCCGACGTCGTCGTCTTCGACGACATCTGGGTCGGCCCGGAGGTCGGGACCGGGAAGCTGGCCCAGGAGCTCCGCGCGGAGGGGCACGCGGTGGTCGGCGGCACGCCGAACACCGACCGCCTCGAGGACGACCGGGGGTACGCGATGGAGGTGCTCGAGGACCACGGCGTGAACACCATCGACCACCGGGTGTTCCACGACTTCGGGGAGGGAATCGAGTACGTCAGGCAGAACCCGGCCGCCTACGTCGTCAAACCGCTCGGGGAGGTCCAGAACGTCAAGCGACTGCTGTACGTCGGTAGCGAGGACGACGGGAGCGACGTGGTCGAGGTGCTCCGGGCCTACGAGAAGGCGTGGGGCCACCGGATGAAGGGCTTCCAGCTCCAGCGGAAAGTCGACGGCGTGGAGGTTGCGATCTGCGGGTTCTTCGACGGCGAGCGGTTCGTCGACGAGGTCAACTTCAACTTCGAGCACAAGCGGCTGTTCCCGGGGAACATCGGCCCCTCGACCGGCGAGATGGGCACCTCGATGTTCTGGGCGGGCCACAACCGGCTGTTCGCGGAGACGCTCGGCCGACTGGAGGGGTGGCTGGCCGACGAGGGCTACGTCGGCAGCATCGACCTCAACTGCATCGTCAACGAGAGCGGCATCTACCCGCTCGAGTTCACCCCCCGGTTCGGGTATCCCACCATCGCCCTCCAGGAGGAGTCCTTCGAGTCGCCGACGGGGGAGTTCCTCTCGGACCTCGCCCGCGGCGACGACCCCGACCTCGAGGTCCACCGCGGGTTCCAGGTCGGCGTCAGGGTCGTCCTCCCGCCGTTCCCCTTCGACGACCCGAAGACCTACGACGAGAACTCCCGGAACGCCGCGGTGGTCTTCGAGTCCGACGGCCGCGAGGGCGTCCACCTGGAGGACGCCAAGAACGTCGACGGGCAGTGGCGAGTCGCCGGCGAGAGCGGGATGCCGATCGTCGTGACGGGGAAGGGCGAGACGATGCAGGACGCCCGGGAGCAGTGTTACGAGCGCGTCGACGCCATCGTGATTCCGAACCTCTACTACCGCGACGACGTGGGCGAGCGCTGGATTCAGGGCGACGGCGACCGCCTGCAGGCGTGGGGATATCTCGGACCGCCGAACTGAGGCTGGCGGACCGGTCCTCCGGAGGACCGCCGGCTCACACCGCGTCGCTCCCCTCGAAGGAGTACGCGCCGAGGACGACGAACGCGAGCGCGAAGCCGGCGACGACGGCGAAATCGAGGAGCGGCGAGAACGCCGACGCGCCCACCAGCACCCCGCGCAGGCCGTCGATGCCGTAGGTGAGCGGGTTGACGTACGTCAGGTAGCGGAGCGCCGGCGGGAAGTTCGACACCGGGTAGATGGCACCCGAGAGGAACAGCAGCGGGAACAGCACGAAGTTGAACACGAGGTTGAACGCCTGGAAGTCGTCGATGCGGGAGGCGAACACCAGTCCGAGGCCGATGAACGTCGCGCCGATGAGGACCATGAACCCGAGCGCCGGCACGACACCGAGCCACGAGACGGGGCGAAAGCCGATGGCGACCGAGATGGCGAGGATGAGGACGCCCTGAATCACCGCCGTCGTCGTGCTCCCCGCGACGCGGCCCAGCGCGATGGAGACGCGGTCCACCGGCGTCACGAGAATCTCCTTCAGGAAGCCGAATCGGCGGTCGAAGATGACCGAGATGCCGCCGAAGGCCGCCGAGAACAGCATCGTCATCCCGACGATGCCCGGGACGAGAAACTGCAGGTAGTCGACGCCCTCGCCCACGCCGGGGAGCTGGACCGACCGGAACCCGAACCAGAACCCGACCAGAAACAGGAAGGGCAGGGCGAGCGTGCTCGCGATGCGGGCTTTCGACCGGCTGTACCGCTTCATCTCCCGGAGCCAGAGGACGTAGATGGCCGCCGCGTTCGTCCCCCGCATCAGCGACCCCTCCGGACGCGCATCACGCGCTCCGCGTGCGACTCGGCCTCCTCGGGGCGTATCGCGTGGCCCGTGAGGTCAAGGAAGACGTCCTCCAGACTCGGTTCGCGCATCGTCACGCTCGTGATGTCGCAGTCCCGGGCCAGCGTCTCCCGGAAGAGCGTGGGGACGCGCCGGTTGCCGTGGTCGACGGTCACGCGGAACTCGCCGTCCGCCTCTTCGACGGTGTTCACCCACTCGAAGGACGCGAGCAGCGAGCGGAACGCGGCGACGTCGCCGTCGACGGAGAGGGTGACCACGTCGCCGCCGACTCGTTCTTTGAGGGCCTCCGGCGTGTCGAGGGCGACGAGCGACCCGGCGTCGACGACGCCGACCCGGTCGCACAGCACGTCGGCCTCCTCCATGTAGTGGGTGGTGAGTATCACCGTGACGCCGGACTCCCGGTTGAGTCCCCTGACGTACTCCCAGATGTGCCGGCGGGTCTGCGCGTCGAGGCCGAGCGTCGGTTCGTCGAGGAACAGCACCTCCGGCCTGTGGACGAGGCCGCGGGCGATCTCGAGGCGGCGCTTCATCCCGCCGGAGTAGGTCTTCACGAGGTCGTCGGCCCTGTCTTCGAGCTCGACGAGGGCGAGCACCTCCGCGATTCGCTCGTCGCGCTCGCGCCGCGCCATCCCGTACATCACGCCGTGGAAGGCGAGGTTCTCCCGGGCGGTCAGCTCCTCGTCGAGCGCCGGTTCCTGGAACACGACGCCGATGCTCGCGCGGACCCCGTCGCGGTCGGTCCGGACGTCGTGTCCGGCGACGGTCGCGTCGCCGGCCGTCGGCGTCACGAGCGTCGAGAGGACGTGGACGAGCGTCGACTTGCCCGCGCCGTTCGGGCCGAGGAGGCCGAACAGCTCCCCCTCCTCGATGCTGAAGCTGAGGTCGTCGAGGGCGGTGACGTCGTCGAATCGCTTCGTGATTCCGTCGACGGCGATGGCGCTGGTCACCGGTCGACTCCGCTGGGCGGTTCGCGCCGCGCGGGCTCGCCGGACGGTCCACCCGTGGCTTCGCGCGGCGTCGGACTCGGGGACGCCGCTCGGGACGGTTCGCGGTGTACCGGACGCATGTACTCACTACGGGGAGCGGCGGCATAACGCTGACTGAACGGTCAGTCGCTCCGTCGGGGAGCCGCCCCCTCACGGGTCACTCGACGCGGAAGACCAGGACGTTCTGGTGGACCATCGAGGGGACGAACGAGAAGGGGTAGCCGTAGACGTGCAGGTCCTTCGAGGGGTCGTACCACACGAGGTTCGCCTTCGGCGTGTAGCCGACGGCTGCCAGCTCCCGGGCGAGGTCGGCGGCGAGGAAGTTGTACGACTGGTCCCGGTACATGTCGCCGACGAAGACGACCGCGTAGGCCCCCGACTTGAGCGCCGGTCGGAACGTCTCGAAGGCCTCGCGCATCTCGTCGAGCCACTCCTCCTCGGTCTGGAGGTCACCGTCGCGCTCGTCTGGCTCGCCGTCGCCGAACGACCCGAGTTTGCTCGCTCTGGTGCGCTTCGCGTTCCGGGTCTGCTCGACGCTGTCCATCGTCCAGTAGGGGACGTCGGTGAGGAGGAGGTCGACCGAGTCGTCGTCGAGGTCCCCCACGAGGTCGGTGCAGTCCCCCTCGCGCAGGTCCTGCGTCTCGAGTGCCCCCTCGCCGCGGGCGCGGCGTTCCGCGTTCTCGCGTTCGAGCACCTCGCGGTAGACCTCGACCCACCGCGGGTTGCGCTCGAAGCCGACGGCGTCGCGCAGACCGGTCCCCTCGTCGGCCGCGAGGCTGGCCGCGAGGAGCGTGCCGCCGACGCCCGCGAACGGGTCCAGCACGCGGTCGCCGGCCTTGCTGAACCGCTGGAGGAGCTCCATGCAGAGCCGCGGGGGCTTCTGTCCGCCGTGCTCGCTCCGCAGGTCGTGCTGGAACGCCGGCGGGTACTGCTCTGCGATGACGGACTTGGTGGCGTACTTCCACTCGCGGCCCGTCAGGTCGTTTATCTCGTTGCGCTCGTCGTAGACGCCCCGGCCCTCGACGTACCGCTGGTGGTCCGACAGCCGGTCGACGTCGACCACCTCGCCGTCCTCGACGGGGAGGGCCTGCTCCCGCGAGCGCTCGGTGTCGAACTCGCCGTCGTCGGTCGTGAAGAGCCGACTCTGTCTGTGGCCGGACCGGTCGTCGCCCATGTGACCGCGTAACTGCGGGGAGCGATTTAACTGCTGCGAGGGGTCGCGGCACGCGGGTGCCGTGTGACGACCGAGCGACCGGTCAGCTGTCGATGCGGCCGGTCAGATGCCGGTGCGGCCGGTCAGATGCCGGTGCGGCCGGTCAGATGCCGGTGCGGCCGGTCAGATGTCGGGGACGTCCGCGGGCGTGTCGAAGTCGTGGAAGTGCTCGCCCTTCTCCTCGCTGAGGATGTCGAGCGCCGCGGCCGCGCCGTCGCCGGCGGAGATGATCGCCTGCCACTTCTCGGGGCGGACCATCGCGCCCGTGGCGTACACGCCGTCGACGCTCGTCTGCATGTCGAGGTTCACGTCGACGGTGCCGTCGTCGGTCGTCTCGCAGCCGAGGTCCTCGGCGACGTCCCGGTTGGCACCGGTGGCGAGGACGACGTACCGGGCCTCGTGGGTGCCGTCCTCGGTCGACACCTCGAGGCCGTCGTCGGTCGGTTCGATCGAGGTGACCTCCGTCTCCTCGCGGAGGTCGGCACCCCGGTCCCCGGTCTGGCCCCGCGCCACCGTGAGGAACTCCTCGCCGTCGATGCTCCGCTGGCCGAGAAAGTTGAACAGGTGCGCCTTGTGCAGCCACGTGTCGTCCGTGTCGAAGACGACCGTGTCGAGTCCGTTCTTCGCGGTGAACAGAGCGGCGGACAGCCCCGCGGGCCCGCCGCCGACGACTACCACGTCGGGCATACGGGGCCAGTAGACGCCCGACTCTGTTAAACGTTGTCACGATTTGCGGGACGACGGCCGGGAGCCGCGGGCCGACCGCCTCCGGTCGGAGACGGCCGCGACGGTCCGGAGCGAACATAGCTTCTTGGTTCTTGCCGGCCAAATTGACACGAACGTCCGATGGTCCGGTTCTACCCCCGACTCTTGCGCACCGTCACCTCCTTTCTCCCCTTTCTCGTCGCGTTCCTGCGAGACCGGCGACGGTACCTCCTCTTCGGACCGGGGAGGTCACACACCCGCGAGGAACGCGCGGAGCGGGCGCGTCGCCTCCGGGACACGATGCTCGACATGGGGCCGACGTTCATCAAAGTGGGCCAGGTGCTCTCGACGCGGCCGGACCTCGTGCCGCCGGTGTACGCCGAGGTGTTCGCAACCCTGCAGGACGCCGTCCCGCCCGGACCCTACCGGAAGCTGGAACCTGTCCTCGAGGAGAGCGTCGACGTCTCCCGGTTCGACGACGTCGAGCACGAACCGCTCGCCGGCGGGTCGCTCGCGCAGGTCCACGAGGCGACCTACCGGGGCGAGCGAGTGGCGGTCAAGATACGGCGACCGGGGGTGAAACCCCTCATCGAGACGGACCTCCGGGTCATCCGCCGCCTCCTTCCGCTCGTCGTCTCCGTCGCGCCCGAGCGACTCACGTTCTCCCTCCGGAACGTCGCCGACGACTTCGAGCGCATCATCTCAGAGGAGCTCGACTTCGAGCGCGAGGCCGCGATGATGACCGAGATACGGGAGAACTTCGCCGACGATCCGACGGTCGTCGTGCCGGAGGTCCACCACGAGATGTCCTCGGAGACGGTGCTGACGATGGCGTACGTGGGCGGGACCAAGATAACCGACGTCGACGAACTCCGGGCGGCGGGGATGGACCCGACGCGCGTCGCCCGCGACGTGGCGAACGCCTACTTCAAGATGGGCCTCGAGGACGGCGTCTTCCACGGCGACCCCCACCCCGGAAATCTCGCCGTCGACGACCGGGGACGCATCGTGTTCTACGACTTCGGGATGTCCGGCCGGTTCACGCCGGAGATGCAGGCGCACGTCGTCGACCTCTATCTCGCCGTCGTCGCCCGCGACATCGACGCGATAATCGACTCGCTGGTCGACCTCGACGTCCTCGACCCGGACGTGGACCGCGAGGAGGTCCGGGTCGTACTCGAACTCGTCGTCGAGGACCTCGCGGGCCAGCAGGTCGACTGGCGCGTCATCATCACCGAGGCGGGGTCGATGCTGCAGGAGTTCCCCTTCCGCATCCCGCCGGACATCATGCTCCTCATCCGCATCGGCACCGTGAGCGAGGGCGTCCTGCGCCAGCTCGACCCCGACTTCGATTTCATCACGGCGGCCCGGGAGTTCCTCGTCGAACACGGCTACATGGAGCGCGGGGTCGGCGAACTCGTCGCCGACGTGCGCGACGACGCCCGGCGCTCGGCGCGGGCGCTCGTGCGCCTCCCGGCGGCGCTCGACCGGGTGATAGAGCGGGCGGAGAGCGGCGAGTTGCGGGTGAGACAGACCGCCGACCGGGACGCCTACCGCGAGACCGTCGGTGCGCCCGTCGGCTACGCCGTCCTCGCCGGCGCGTGGGTCGTCGGCGCGGCCGTCCTGACAACCGTCGACGTGCGGTACGGACTGGTCGCCTTCGCGGTGAGTGCGGTCCCGGCGGCGCTCTTTCTGCGGGCGCTCAGGGCGTGAACGCGACTCGTTGCTCCGTGACGGCGCGCGAAGAATCCCCGCGACACGAACCCCTTCGTTTCCGGTCGACCCTGCTCTTCGAGGGTGGAAGGTCGTCAAAACGGGTGTAAACGGTCCCTGACCGCGGGAAACGACGCGTTACGGGGCAGGTTTCACCTCGAATACGTGAATCTTCCGGTGTCGGTCCGGGTCGACGACGGGCGGCCCGCTACTCGTGACGCTCTTCCTCCGGGTCGACGGCGGCCGTCCCGCTACTCGTGACGCTCGCGGGACTGCAGGTGCGCCATCGACCCGTAGAGGTCACAGAGCCGCTCGTACTCCTCGCGGTCGTAGAACGACGCGCGGCCGCGGCCGAAGTCCTTCGCCGTCTCGACGACGAACCGCGCCGCGGCCGCGAGGCCCGGCGGGTAGTTCGCGCCGGTGGCCGAGCCGGCGACGGGAACCGCGCTCGTCGTCGCCACGCCGACCACCGGCGCGTCCGTCGCGGTCCCGGGCTGGAGGATGCTGTTCACGTGGTGGACGTCGTTGCCGTACGGGGTGACGTCCTGCATCGTCAGCGTGAGCGTCTTCGGGGGTTCGCCGGTGACTCGCTCCATCACCGAGAGCAGGTCCTCGGAGACGCGGAGAATCCACCCCGATTTCACCGTGGGCGTGATGGCGAACCCCCGCTCCGTGTGGATTCGGTTCCCCTTGGTCGCGTCGACGCTCAGCACCGCGTCCATCTCGCCGCGCACCTCGTGGTCGTTCATCGTCTCGGTCGCGACGGGACTGGTCATGAACGGCACCGGGTCGTGTGGGACGACCGGCGCGTCCGGACAGACGTGGGTGGCGACGACGACGTCGCCGGCGAGCCGGTCGCCCCGGCGGTCCATCTCCGCGAGTGCCAGCGCCGTCGCCACGGCGACGACTGCCCCGTCGGCGTCCGAGACCATCCCGACCTCCTCCGGCCTGGCGCCGACGCCGCCGAGTCGCCCGACGACCCCGAGCGTCGGCGCGTCGGGGTCGGTGCCGGCGACGGTGACCGTGAGGAACTCGGTGCTCGCCTCGCCCTCGCTGACCTCCGTCACGGCTGTCGAGACGTGGGGCGCGTCGAGTTCGGCTGCGACGGCTCGTGCGCTCGCGTCCGGACGGTCGAGGAGACTGACCGCGCGTTCGACGTGCGTGAGCATGGAGTCGCCGTCGCGCGGGAGGGGCGTGAACGTTCGGGTCGCCGAAGCGAACCAATTTAGCCCCCCTGCGTGTACCGGGGTGACATGGCATGGGAAGACGACATACTCGCGGCGCTGCAGCGAAACGGCGTCGAGTTCGTCGCGTACCTCCCCGACACGGTCGTCGGCGACCTCGTCGAGGCCGTCGAGGGCGACGAGCGGTTCACCGCCGTCCGCGTGACCAGAGAGGAAGAGGCCGTCGGCGTCCTCTCGGGGGCGTGGCTCGGAGGCGAGCGCGGGGCGCTGGTCTGTCAGTCGAGCGGCCTCGCCACGACCATCAACGCCCTCGCGTCGCTGAGCAAGCCCGCGCGCATCCCGTTTCTCGGCGTCGTGACTCGACGGGGCGACCTCGGGGAGTTCAACCTCGCGCAGGTCCCGTTCGGCTACAACCTCTCCGACGTCCTCGACGACGTCGGCGTGCGGAACGCGAGCCTCGACGACCCCGCGGAGGTCAGGCGGACCGTCGACATGGCGGCCAAGACGGCCTTCGCCACCGAGGAACCGTACGTGCTCGCCCTGGAGTCGTCGCTCACGGGGGCGAAAGATGAGTTCTGAGAGCGAGGGCGGCGAGCGCGCAGACCAGTACGACTGCACCGCGCGACTCCTGGAGTCGACCCCCGACGCGCTCGTCGTCTCGAACCTCGGCGTGGCGTCCTACGTCCTCGCCGGCGTGAAAGACCGGCCGCGGAACTTCTACCTCTGGGGGAGCATGGGCGTGACGACGCCCGTCGGGATGGGGCTGGCGATGGCCCGTGACGACCCGGTCGCGGTCCTCGACGGCGACGGGTCGACGCTGATGTCGATGGGCGTCTTCGCCACGCTCGGCACCTACGACCCGCCGAACCTCACCGTCGTCGTCTGGGACAACAGCGGCTACGCGACGACGGGCGGGCAGACCGCGAACGCGGAGGCGGTGGACTTCGCGGCCGTCGCCGAGGACTGCGGCCTGCACGCCGCGCACGTCGCGGACGGCGAGGCGTTCCAGCGGGCCTACGAGGAGGCGGTCGCCCACGACGGGGCCGCAGTCGTCGTCTCCGACGTCGACCGGGTCGACCCCGAGGCGCGCCCGCCGTTCGATTTCGCCCACGTCAAGCGCCGGTTCCGCGACGCGGTCCTCGACGGCGAGGAGTGACGGGAGGAACCGTCGTCGACAGCTGTATCAGAACAGCGGCAGATGTGGCGGCGACGAGGGACCGGACGGCCGCCGACGGCCTCGGGGGGACGACTACTCGGACACATGTTTCTGTTACGCCACGTGGCGGTTCGGTATCTCGACCCCGCCACGTCGACCGAAAATAGGCCCTAATTCGGGGGCGATTCGACGGGGTTCGGCGACTCTCTCACGCCTGCGCGAACTTCACAAAACAATACAATTTAAGCACCCGCATAGCGACATTACGGACGTACGTCGTGTGAACGACGAAGGGGGAGAATGCCTGAGAAAGTAACGACTGGTGGGGAACAGGGGGTGGAGTCGCTCTCGGTCGACGACGTCTTCACAGTCCTCTCGAACCAGCGCCGGAGGCTCGTCCTCCGGTACCTGAAGGCGCACGACGGGCCGGTCCGCGTCAGGGAGCTCTCACACCAGGTGGCGGCGTGGGAGAACGACCTCACCGTCGAGGAGCTGAACTACAAGCAACGCAAGCGGGTCTACACCTCGCTCCACCAGACGCATCTCCCGAAGCTGGCGGACTGCGGCATCATCGCCTACGACCGAAACCGGGGGACCGTGACGCTCACCGACCGCGTCGAGGAACTCGACTTCTACTTCGAGGTGGTGCGCCCCAACGACATCCCGTGGAGCCAGTACTACCTCGGTCTCGCGGCGGTGTCGCTCGCGCTCGTCCTCGCCAGAGCCGTCGGCCTCTACCCGTTCACGCTGGTCCCCGAGATCGGCTACGCCGTCCTCGTGGCGGGTGCGCTCGCCGTCTCCGCGGCGGTCCACACCTACTACCTGCGGGCTTTCGACGACCGGGCGAAGCCGCCCGACGTCGACGGGTTCCCGGGACCGGGCGTGTCCGATGGCGACCCCGAGGCGCTCGCAGAACGCGTCGCCGCCGAGGGCGAGAACGACCTGCGCTGACCGCCGACGCGGTCGACCCGGACGGGCAGACGTTTCAAGTCGCTCGCCTCCGTCGAGCGTGGCATGGACGCCGACACCGATCGGGCGAGACTGGCTCTCGCCGCCGGGACCCTCGTCGCCGCGGTCGCCACTGCCGGGAGCCTCTGGTTCAGCCTCGGCATCGGTCTCGTCCCCTGTGAACTCTGCTGGTACCAGCGCATCCTCATGTACCCGCTCGTGCTCGTCCTCGGCGTCGCGACGCTCGACCGCCGCACCGACGTCTGGAGGACGGCCCTCCCCTTCGTCGCACTCGGTGCGCCCCTCTCTGCGTACCACAGTTACATTCAGGTCGCGGGGGGCGGCGGCGTGTGTACGGTCGGCGGGTGCACGGCCATCCAGTACCCGATGCTCGGCGGTCTGCTGACGATTCCGCGGCTGGCACTGCTCGGATTCCTGCTCGTCGCCGTCGCGCTCGTCGTCGTCGTCCGCGCTTCCTGACCGAGCACGCCCCGGCGGGCGAGACCCCGCCCTCGACGCTCGGCCGACGAGAATCGCCCCCGACGACCGATTCGCCCCCGACGACCGATTCGGCCCCCTACTCGTCCGAGTCCGCCCCGGCGCTCTGTGCCGACTCGCGTTCCGAGAGCGACTGCGACACCGCGAGGAGGGAAACGACGAGCAGGAACGCCGCTCCGAGGAGCGCACCGGGGACCGCGCTCACGCCGGGGACGCCGAGGAAGTTCCCGAAGAGGACGACGGCGCCCGCGAGGCCCACGCCGCCGTAGCGAAGCGCCCACGTCGGGTCCGTCTCCGCCTGTGGCGACCCGGCCGCCTCGTCTGCGTCGTCGACCTCGAAGTAGAGGGCCACCTCGTCCGCGTGCCCGTCGAGTCTGACCGTCTTGGTCTCGGAGTCGTAGTCGACGATGCGCAGTTCGTCGAGTTTCGGCAGGTGCGTCTGGTGGAGCGACACGTACACGCTCTGGCGGACGTTCCGCGGCGGCGGCGACTCCCCCGCCTCGATGCTGGCGATGTGTTCCGCCAGGTCCCGTACGCTCTCCGCGGAGTCGGCGTCGAGCAGTTGCTCGAGCACCAACCGCCGGCGCTCGTTTCGAAGCACGTCGTGTATTTCGGTGGGCTCGAGCGCCTCCCCCGGGGTCGCTGTCCCGCCTTCGCCCGTGGTCATTTGTCTGTTACTCCTACTGGCGGTGACGATATTGATAAGGTATTCGATATATATTAGATGTATTAAACGACGCGAGAGGGCTTTAAAGGGTCATTAACGCCGTCACGCGAGCCACTCCTCGGGTTTCGTGTCGTAGTCGACGTCGCTCGCGGCGATGCGCTCTTCCAGTTCCGGTTCGAGGTCGTGGACCTCGAACTCGTCGCCGTCGTACCGGATCCGGACGCCCTTCTCGGTCGGCGACGGCTCGCGGTTCCGGCGCCGGGCGATCTCGACTTCGTGCTCGTCGTACTGCTTGACGATGGTCATCAGGTTCACGGGGCGACCCCACAGCTCGAACACCCGCGACAGCACGTCGCGGGCCTGTTCGACGTCGAGCATGACCCCGTTGTACTGGTGGCCCAGCAGCAGTTCGTCCCGGTTGTTCCAGTTGCCGTCGTAGACGGCGACGGTGGGCTTGCCGAAGTTGGTGAACCGGAGAAGCAGCTTCTTGCGCACGTCGTCCGGGTCGACGCTCGCCACCCGGAAGTCGCCCGTCGACTGGGCGTACTCGTAGGTGAAGTAGTTGTTCTCCGTGACGAACTCCTCGGTGAGGAACGCGTCGATGAAGGTCACGTCGTTGTGGCTCTCTCTGACCTCTCGCATCCGGTCCCAGCCGGCGGTGTACTCGACGTGGTCGAGCGCCTCCGCGACCGAGTCGTACCGCTCGTCGTCGAACATGTACCGCTGGAGCCGTTCGAGCTCCGAGCGGCCGATGCGCTCCAGGAACGTCCGGTACTGGCGCTTGTTGAGCGAGAAGTGCCGCTCTGCGAGCCCCTCGTACGTGAGGACCTTCCACGGGTAACGGTCGACGTCGACGTCGCCCGAGAGCGCCCGGTCGAGCGCCTCGTGGTCGACGCGCGGGTCGTCGGGTCCGAGGGCTTCGAGCGCGTCGAGTTCGTCCGGGCGTATCGAGTCGACCGCGGGGTCGGGTTCGAGCCGCGCGGCCACCTCCTCGAAGTCGACGACGTCGTGGAAGTTCCGCCACGTGACGCCGCGGACCCGCAGGAGGGCCTCCGCGACTGCCTCGCGGTTCGCCGTGTTCTCGACGTGCTCCCAGAGTTCCTTGCCGAGCTTGTAGGGATTGAGCCCCGGTGACCCGAGGACGCGCGCCTGGTGGTCGGCGTAGGTGAGGAACTCGTCGTCGCCGGCGAAGCGCTCGTCGGCCATCATGAGCGACTCCCAGTAGGCGGCCCACCCCTCGTTCATCACCTTCGTCATCTTCTGGCCGGCGAAGTAGTACGACTCCGTCCGGAGCATGTCGAGGACGTCCTTCTGCCAGGGCTCCATCTCGACGGCCCGCCCGTTCTCCTCGTCGTACTGGCGACCGTGGTCGCGCAGGTACGCCAGAACGTCCTCGTGGGGCCGGTCGAGGCGGGCCTCGCGCTCGCTCGCTTCGAACTCGTCGAGCCACTCGTCGTCGAACACCTGTCGCCGGACGTCGGCGGAGATGTCCATCTCGTCGATGCGGTCGCGTAGCTCCTCGTACTCGTCGGGGTCGCGGCGTTCGTCCTCCGCCGTGAACGCCCGGTGCTGGTCGATGGTGTCTTCGAGACAGAGCACCGCGTCGATGAAGCGCTCGACCGCTTCGCGCTCGATGTCGGGGTCGTTCATGTATCCCGCGATGGCGTCGCCGTGGCGTTCGAGCATCGCCGTCGCGTCCAGGTCGCCCTCGGGGCCGGCGTTGAACAGCCCGAACCACTCGTTGTTGGCGAAGAAGTCGGCGTGGGCCTCGACGTGGGTGATGACCGCCTTCTGGTCGGCCATCGCGTTCGACTGCTGGAGGAACGCGTGGGCCGGGTTGTCGTTGTTGACGATCTCGAAGGCCTTGCCCATGCCGAACTGGTCCTGCTTGCGCTGGCGGTCGTAGGTCATCCCCCACCGCCAGTGGGGGTACCGCTCCTGGAAGCCGCCGTAGGCGATGAGCTCGTTCATCTCGTCGTAGTCGACGATCCAGTAGTTGACCGGATACGGCTCCAGCCCGAGCTTCCTGGCCAGCGCGCCGGCCTCTCTGACCGGCTCCTCGAGCGCCTTCGCCGACCGCTGTTTCTCGATTCTGTCCGTGTTCATGATTCCGTACTCAGTATCTCGTAGATGGCGTCAGTCACGTCTTCCGGGCCGGAGACGTAGGCCACCGCCACGTTGTCCGCGTCCCCGAACGCGTCTTCGACCTCCGCTGCGTGGGTGGCGTTGATGGCCGTCCCACCGGGCTGGGTTTCGACGTACGCGTGCAGGTTGGCGTCTATCTGTTCCATCAGAGGGATGACGTTCTCGGTCGTGTCGTTCGACGAGTTCTCCGAGTCGCCGGCGGCGAACACGTAGCGGTTCCACTCGCTCCACGGGAACTCCTCGTCGAGAATCTCCTTCGTGAGCTCGTAGGCGGACGATATCTTCGTGCCGCCGCCGGACTTGATGCCGAAGAAGTCCTCGCGCGCGACCCGCCACGCCTCCGCGTCGTGGGCGACGTAGACGAACTCGGCGGTGTCGTACTTCCCGGTGAGATACCAGTCGAGCGGCGTGAACGTCCGCTCTACCAGTTCGCGCTTGTTCTCGCGCATCGACCCGGAGACGTCGCGGATGTTCACCACGACGACGTTCTTCTCTTTCTTCTCGATTACCTCCGGGTGCCGGTAGCGCTCGTCCTCGCGGCGGAACGGGATCTCCTTCAGGCCGTCGCGGCGGATGCGCTGGACGACGGTGGTCCGCTCTACGTTCTCGTCCATCTCCTCGAAGCTCGCCCACGTCCCGCGCTCCGCGTCGGGAATCGACTCGAACTCGTCTTCGACCCACACGAACGAGACGGGGATGTGCTCCTCGCGGCACCACTCGAACACCTCGCGGGCCGTGACGCCCTCGACTTTCATCGCCTCGCGGACGTAGTCCTCGTCGACGTCCATCGCCAGCTTGCGCTTCAGCCCCCGCTTGAACAGCTGTTCGAAGTCGAGGGTGCTGTTCGGGCCCGAGCGAGTGAGTTCGGTGAAGTCGCCTTCTATCTCCTCGACGACCTCTTTGCCCTTCGGTTCGAGGTCCAGCCCGAGTTCCTCGTCGAGTTCCTCCGCGAACTCCTCGGGGTCCATCTGGTAGTACTCGTGGTCCGCGTGGTCCTCGCCGGGTTCGCCGTCCTCGTCGCCGTCGCCGGGCTGGGGCCGGGGCTGGCCGACCGGCTGACCGACGTCCGGCGTGCCGCCCTGTCCCTGTCCGACGCCGCCCTGGTCGCGCTGGTCGTAGGCGAACTCCGGCAGGTCGACGACCTTGATGGGGATGCGGATGCTGTCCGGGTCGCTCCCCCCGAGGTCGCCGTAGCGGATGAACTCCTGGAGGTCCTCCCGGCGCTGTTCACCGACTTCGCGGAACCGTTCGAGGTCCTCTCTCAGTCCCATCTGTAGCTCACCTCCCGCATCACGCGGCGGGTCGTCAGTTCGGCCGACGCGGCCGTGTAGCCGCGGTCGCACAGGCGGTCTATCGTCCGCTCTTTCACGCGCTCGGTCTCGGTGTTCGCCGGCGGGTCGTCCCACTGGCGGGGGTCGAAGTCCTCGAAGAGGCGGGCGACGTCCTCCCAGTCGTGGGTGTCGAGGACCGTCCGGATGACCGGAATCGACGAGAAGTCCACGTCGCTGACCTGGAAGCCGTCGTCGCGGTTCTCCCACGCGTAGCGGTTCAGCGCCGTGATGACCTTCTCTCGCCGGAATTCGACGACCGCGTCGCCGGGCTGGTTGCCGGCGTAGTCGTCCTCCGTGAACCGCCCGAGGTGTTCGGTCTCGAACACCTTCATCACGAGGGGGTCGGGGTCGACGGGGCCGCGGTCGGTCTCGACCTGTTCCTCCGCGTCCCACGCGTAGACGTGTTCGACGTACTGCTCGACGGTCTCCTCCTCGACGCTCTTCTCTGCGAGGAGGGCGTCGAGGACGTCCGCCTCCTGCCGGTCGAGGACGTGGCTCTTCACCATGGCGAGGCGGTTCTCGTACTCGGCGCGCTCGGCCCGCGAGAACACGGGGGCGTCCGAGAGGCCGCTCGCCATCGCGTCGAGGACGTCCTCGGGCATGATGACGGCCCCCACGTCGATGTCCGGGTGGCGCCGCTCGGTGTCCGCGTGCAGGAGGTCGGCGACGACGTCGCGGGTGTAGGTCACGGGGATGCCGTGGGTCCCGTCCTCGGCGTCGTCGTCGAAGGCGAACGCCGACACCTCGCGGCGCTCGTCGCCCTCCTGCAGGTACCCCCGGTCGAACAGCAGCGCCTTGTCCACGAGGTCGAGGTCCGCCGGGACGTCGTCGCCGTCGAGTCGCGTCACCACGCTGTACAGCGCGGCGGCCTCGACTGCGTGCGGGGCGAGTTCCCGACGGCGCGTCTCCCCGTTGCCGTTCCGAATGCTGAGCGTGACGGCCTCGCGGATTCGTTCTTCGAGTTCGTCGTAGGACTGGGCCTGCCACACCTCCGTCTGGTTGGTCAGCTCGCGGCGGATGAGTTCGGTCTCCAGACTGAGGTTCGTCAGGTAGCGGAACTCGTGGCGGTCGAGGCGACGTTTGAGGGCCTTCAGCGGGTCGCGGCCGTTCCGGTCTGCGAACTGGTCGAGTTCGGCCTCGAGGTCCGGGTTCGAGATGATGACCAGCTGCGTGTCGACGTCCATCCCGATTCCCTTGTCGAGTTTCACGTGCCCCTCGTCGGGGACGTTCAGGAGCTTCTGGAGCAGGTCCGAGTGCTGGGTCGCGTCCTCGACGATGGTCAGCAGGCCGTTGCCCTGCGAGAGCACGCCGTCGTAGCTGAACGCCTGCGGGTTCTTCCGGCCCCGCGAGTCGAGTTCGCGGAGCATCCCCGGCATCCACGACCCGACGAGGCGTTCTTTGGGCGAGCCGTCGTCCTCGGAGTGGAGGACGCCGATGCCCCTGCCGACGTCGACGACGTAGTTTTTCACCCGCAGGTGCCCGGGGTCGGTCACGGCCGTGAACAGTTCCGTCTCGCCGTTCCGCCGGTACCGCTCTTCGAGGTAGTCGTACGCCTCCCGCGAGAAGGGGTCGAGACGCTCCTCGACGACGGTGGGGACGTGGTCGCCGGACGACTCGTTGAGGTCCGCGAGCAACTCCTCGCGCACGTCCGGCGGGAAGACAGACAGCGGGTGGGCCTGCACCGGACTCTCGTACCAGTCGTCTTCGGTCTCTGTGCTCGACAGTTCGCCGCCGTAGCTCAGCCCGCGCGTGTCCGAGGCGTTCGAGACGTTCCACTCGACGGTGTAGCGCCGCCCCTCGTCGGTCTTCGAGTACTCGCGGAGGCCGTTGATGAGACAGCGCTTGAGTTCGGACTTGCCGGTCGCGGTCGGTCCGTCGAACCAGATTATCTTCTCGCCCTTGCCGCGGTTCGCGGCGATGGTCCGCAGGTCGTCGACGAAGGCGTTGAGCACCTCGGTGTTCCCGAGGATGGCGTGCTCGCCGTCGTTGGCCGGGTCGTCGAAGAACCGGTAGCGCTCGCGCTCCTCGCCCTCCTCGACGACGGTGCGAGTGCCCATCGACTCGATGGCCTCGAGCATGTACTTCGAGGCGTGCGAGGCGATGGACGGCGACGCGAAGGCGGCGTCGACGTACTCCGCGAGGGTCATCGGCTCCTCGTAGGTCCCGCGGAGGTTCTCGTCTGCGTTCCGGATGTAATCTCTGCGCATCAGCCTTCCAGTTCGCTCTTTGCCACCTCCGCGCCGGCGAACTCGAGGACCTCCTTTGCCCCCTCGCGGGAGTAGCCCTGCTCTATCAGCGCGTCTATCCAGGCGTTGCGTTCCTCGTCGTCGAGTTCGTTCGCGGACACCAGCGCCGAGAAGTTGATGTTGTGCTTCTTGTCCTCCCAGAGCTTGCGCTCCAGCGCGCGGCGCAGGCGGTCGTTGTCCTGCGGGTTGAACCCGCGGCCCTCGCGGGCGCGGCGGGACACCCAGTTCGAGACCTCCTGACGGAAGTCGTCCTTGCGGTCGTTGGGGACGTCGAGTTTCTCCTCGACGGAACGCATGAACGTCTCGTCGGGCTCCTGTTCGCGCCCCGTGAGGTTGTCCTCGATGGTGGCGTCGTCGATGTACGCCATCACGTGGTCCATGTACTTCTCGCCCTGCCGCTGGATCTCGTCCAGGTCGTAGGCGAGCGCGTGGCGGACGTCCTCGATGGCGCGCTCCTTGTACTCCTCGCGGACGAGTTCGAGGTACCGCTGGTACCGGTCGACGTTCTCCTCGGGGATGGAGCCGTGGTTCTCCAGGTTCGTCTCGAAGTGGGTGAACACGGAGAGCGGACTCAGGTAGTCGCGGTCCCGGTGGGTCGAATCCATGATGGCCTCGGCGATTTCGTCGCCGATGAACCGGGCGGAGACGCCCTCCATGCCCTCGCCGATGTCGGCTTTCACCTCTCCTTCCTCGCGGAGCTTCTTGACGTCGACGTCGTCGGTGTCGTCGAGTTCGCCGTTGTAGGCCTTGGCCTTCTGGAGCAGCGAGACCTTCTCGCCGTCGGGCTCCTCGATGCGCGTGAGGACGCCGAACAGCCCCGCCATCTCCATGGCGTGGGGCTCGATGTGCATGTCCGGGACGTCGGCGTTCCGGAGCATCTTCCGGTATATCTCGGCCTCCTGTTCGTACTCCAGGACGTACGGGAAGTCGATGCGCTTGGTCCGGTCGTTGAACGCCTCCATCTTCTCGTCGCCCTTCTTGTCGCGGTACTCCGGCATGTTCGTCCGGCCGACGATGACCTGGTCGATGTCGATGCGCGGGTTGTTCTTCGGCTTGATCGTCTGCTCCTGTGAGGCGTGCAGGAAGTCGTAGAGGAACTCGCGCTGGAGCTTCAGCAGCTCCTCGCCGGAGAAGATGCCGCGGTTGGCGTTGCAGAACGCGCCGGAGTAGTCGAACGCCCGCGGGTCGGACTCGCCGTAGACCGCGAGCTTCGAGTAGTTGACGTCGCCGGTGAGTTCGGTCTCGTCCTGATTCTTCTTGTCCTTCGGCTCGAAGGTCTCGATGCACTGTCGCTTGTTCTCCGAGGCGACGAGGCGGACGATCTCGACGTGGTTCTCCAGCACCGCCTGCAGGTCGTCGTCGTAGTGGGCGAGCAGTCGGTCCATGTAGAACTCGCTCGCCGGGTCGAGCGCCTGCTCGTTGCGAATCGTGTAGGGCGCGTCGAGCGTCTCGTTCAGACGTTCGATGACCCTGTCGCGCTGCTCCTGTGGGAGCAACACGAGCGGGTCCTGCCCCATCGGAGACCGGACGACGTCGTCTGCGGGGTCCTGGTCCGGGATGACCGAGGTGAGGTCGACCCAGCGGAACGTGTACATCCGCCCGGACTCCTGCATGGTGTAGTCCTCGAAGTAGCGCCGGACCATCCAGTCGAAGTGGGACTTCCCGGAACCGACCGGGCCGAGCAGGAGCTTGATGCGCTTTTCCGTACCCAGCCCGCGGGCACCGCTCTTTACCTTGTTGACGAACTCGTGAATCGACTCGTGGACCTCTCGACCGTAGAAGACGTTCTCCCCGTCGTGGAGCGGGTCTTCCGAGGCCATGAGATACTCGACGACGCCGGCGTCCTCGTCGTACTCTGTGCCGTAGTGGTCGAACATGTCGGCGACGCGCTGGTGGGCGTTGCGAGCGATCCGGGGGTCGTCGTAGACCTCCTGTAGGTACCAGTCGAAGCGCTTGGCTTCGCGCAGGTCCGAGGGAACTGTCTCCTGGTACTGTTTGCTGAGGTCCTCGAGGGATTCGATGTCACCAGTCATTGTCGTGCTGGAGTCTCGTGCCCGAACGTCCGGGTCGCCGTCCGCGACGGCGACGCGGCTGTCTCGTCGGTCGGGTCCGTCGCGGACGCCCCCGCGCGTGTCGAGGGCAGGTCACCGCGACGGCCAGTGGTGTTTGTCATATGCTGTCATTTGTCACCCGTGCCCGCGAACCGAGACGTATCGGCGACAGTGGGCGTCACAGAACGGCGTATTCGGATACGGTGCGCGGAGGGGCTATCGGACGCTCGGCCGCGTTTGACCGAGACTATTAATGTAGAGAGTGTCACACACACATAAGCCTTTCCCGGTTACTGTGTGCCTAACGACATATTTGAAACTACCAAATCAATCGTAATCGCATCACTGCACCGCGTTTAACGAGCGGTTATACCGGCGCGAACGGGCCGAGAGCGCGAAACCTTTGAACGAGGGGGTCGAACCGGGCGGTATGAGCTTTCCCGCGATGCCCTCCGGGTGGGTGGTGTGGGCGGACGAATCGGGCGGTCGCGGCGTCCTCACCTACCGCCCGGACGTCTTCGACAGTCAGGAGTACCCCGCTCCCTGCCTGCCGACCATCTACGTGACCAACGGGTCACAGCGCGCCAGACCCGGCGCGGGCCAGCGACAGACGAGCACGTGGAACGTGAAGCTGTTCGTCGAACCCGACGTGGAAGGCGAGACGGAGACCTACGACACCCGGGAGGCGGCCGCCGAGGGGGCGGTCGAGCTCGCCCGGCGATTCGCAGACGGCGAGGTGGATTACCGCTCGTTGTACCACGTTCCTCGCGAAGATTACCTCGACCGACTCGACGAACTGACGGGACGCGACTCGTAGGCGCCCCGCGGTCGACTGCCGGGC
>JBDGSQ010000103.1:23886-27053 GCA_042217455.1 Haloferacaceae archaeon
GCGGTCGACTGCCGGGCGCGAGCCGTAACCCTCTGCGGTCGACCGCCGGGCGCGAGCCTTAACCGCCCCGCGGTCGAACCCCCGTCCATGTCTACCATCACACTCATCGGGACGCGACTGGCCGAGGTGGGCCGGGAGTTCGTCTTCCGCGGGGAGTCTGCGGACTGCGCCGGCTGTCCGTACCGGGGGCAGTGCCTCGACCTCTCCGAGGGGACTCGCTACCGTATCACCGACGTGCGCGACAACGCCCAGACCCTCGACTGCGCCGTCCACGACGAGGGCGTCCGCGCCGTCGAGGTCGAACCCGCGTCGGTCCCGGCGAACGTCGCCAGCAAGGGCGCGTACGCCGGGAGCAAGGCGAAGCTCCCCGGGCCGTGCCCCCACACCGACTGCCCGAGTCACCCCTACTGCGTGCCGATGGGCGCGGACTTCGACCGGGAGTACCGCATCGAGGAGGTCCTCGGCGAACCGCCTCACGACCACTGTCAGCTCGGCCGCGACCTGACCCTCGTCGAGTTCGCGCCCACCGAGTAGCGAGACCGGTCGAACCGGGCGGTGAAGACGGCGACGACGGGCGCGAGAGAGTGAGTGGACGCCGGCGGCGACGGACGCCAGAGAGAGAGATGGCGCTCGTGAGCGCGGGCGAAGCGCGCGGGACCGAACGCAGAGGCTCGCGTCCTACTCCTCGACGCGGCCGGATTTCGTCGCGGCGTACCCGAACTGGCTCTCGTAGCCGTACGGCGACAGGAGCACCGGGTAGAACGGTTCGTCCGCGACCACCGACTCGCCGTCGGCGGCGGCGAACGCCTGGCCGGACTCGACGCGCTCGAAGTTGGTGGCGAACACCTCGTACTCCTCGGCGGGCGGCTTCGGAATCGAGTCGCGGAGCCGGAAGACCGGCACGTCGGAGGGGGGTTCGGCCACGTCCGCCGGGTCGGCCTCGAGGACGCCGGTGGCGACGAGAAACGCCTTCGTGAGTTCGTAGGCGTTCGCTGCGGCCTCGTCGGACGCCTGGAACCCCGCCTCGACTTCGACGACGTGCGGGTACTCGATGAGCCGTCCCTCGGTCCGCTCGTCGGTCTCGATGAGCGCGACGATGGGGAGCTTCGGCGCGATGTCCCGCGAGACGGGGTCGACGCTGTCGACGACGCCGAACGGCTCGCCGAAGGACTGGGTCGAGTGGATGGCGAGCGTGGTACAGCCGCGCACCTCGCGCGCGAGGTCGTAGGCGAGTCGGCGCTCGTGCTCGTCCGCGTTCGGGTCGCCGGGGAACGCGCGGTTGAGGTCCGCATCGAGGTACCGGACGCCCGCCTCGAGCGCGCGCTCGTTGGCGACGACGAACTTCACGGGTTTCTGGACCGACGGCGACTCCGCGAGGAGTCGCTCCACGGCGCGAACGCCACAGGGTTCGTCGCCGTGGATGCCGGCGACGACGCAGACCTCCGGGGTCCCGTCTCCCAGCTGGTGTATACGCATCGGTAGATGGTCAGCGAGGCGCGGTTAGGTGCCTTACGGATTCACCAGCGACGTGTCGGCTCGACGAGATTCGGGGGGAGACAGCGCGTGGCAGACCGCTCGAAAGAGAGGAGGCGGGCCGTGCTGCGGGCGTTCTGCGGGCACTCGGCGACCCGGTCAGTCGCCGCCAAGGAGCCCCGCTACCGCGTCGGCCAGCAGTCGCTTCCCCTCGACCACCTCGGACCACGTGACGTACTCGTCGGGCTGGTGGGCCGTGCCGCTCGACCCCGGACCGAACACGACGGTGGGGATGCCGGCCTCGAGGTAGTGTCTGGCGTCGGTGCCGCCCGTGAGTCCCTCGTAGGTCGGCGACGTACCGCGCTCTCTGACCGCGCCGGCCACCGCCTCGACGATCGGCTCGGAGCGGTCGACCTCCGACCCCTCGAACTGGACCGAGAAGCGCTCGAAGTCCGGCGGGTGGGCCGAGAGCCAGTCGTCGGCGGCGACGACGTCCGCGAGACGCGCCTCGAACTGCGCTTCGACCTCCCGGACGGTCTCCTGCGGCGCGACGCCGATTCTGAGCTCCGAGGTCAGCTCCGCAGGGACGCTCGAGTGCCACGACCCGGCGTTCACCGTCCCGAAGTTGACCGGCCACGGGTTGTCGTACGCCTCGTACAGCGGATGTCGCACGCGCTCGGCCCGCTCTCGTTCGAGCGACCGGAACGCCTGCCGGACGCGTTCGAAGTGCGGCAGCACCGACTCCCCCTCCCACCTGTTCGCGGCGTGGGCCGACCGCCCGTACAGCGTGAGCCGCTTCATAAGGCTCCCCTCCGAGGCGACGACGAGGTCGAGG
Source organism: Haloferacaceae archaeon (assembly GCA_042217455.1). Classification (GTDB taxonomy): domain Archaea; phylum Halobacteriota; class Halobacteria; order Halobacteriales; family Haloferacaceae; genus JBDGSQ01. The sequence goes on from JBDGSQ010000103.1 coordinate 26,195, forward strand.
CCAGTCGGTTCCGCGATTATCGCCGCGTCCCGGTCGAAGGGATACGGGTTCGCGCCGGCGGCGCTGGCCGCCCCGACGCCGCCTTCCTCCTCGCCGACCACGCTCTCGACGACGATTCGCCCGTCGAGGTCGTCGGTGCGCTCCGCGACCGAGAGCGCGGCGAAGACGCAGGCGACGAGGCCGCTCTTCATGTCGAGGGCCCCCCGTCCGTAGAGCCGGTCACCGTCCCACCACGGGTCGAACGCGTCCCGACTCCACGACGCCTCCTCGACCGGAACGACGTCGGCGTGTCCGTTCAGGACCACCGTCGGCCCGTCGTCCGGGTCGCCCAGCTCCAGCACCCCCGCGACGCTCGGACGGTCGTCCAGTTCGAGCGTCTCGAGCGGCGGGAACGACGGGTGGGCGGCGAGCACGTCCCGGTCCGGTTGCCACTCGTACGTCTCGAACCCCCTGTCGGAGAGCTCGTCCAGCAGCCACCGCTGGGCGGGTTCCTCCGCTCCCGGGAGGCTCCGGTACGAGAGGAACGTCTCGACGGTCTCCCGCATCTCGTCGTCGCTCGTGGTCATAGTAGTTCGATACCGTGCCACACAGATGGCTCTACTGGAACCGGGAATTCCCGGTCCGAGCGGGAACGTCCGGGTCTGTCACGGGGAGGAGAGTCTGTCACGGGGCGTTCTCACTCCCGCACGGGCGTGGTCGCTCCGCACCCGATTCCCGCCAGGTGTCAGTCGCGCCTGACGCCCGCGTGCGTCAATCGCACCGCCTGCAAGCGTCAATCGCATCGTCCGCGAGCGTCAGTCCAGTCGCTCCGCGAGCGTCAGTCCAGTCGCTCCGCGAGCGTCAGTCCAGTCGCTCCGCG
>JBDGSQ010000103.1:27153-30495 GCA_042217455.1 Haloferacaceae archaeon
CGCTCCGCGAGCGTCAGTCCAGTCGCTCCGCGAGCGTCAGTCCAGTCGCTCCGCGAGCGTCAGTCCAGTCGCTCCGCGTACTCGTAGTCGCGCTCGTAGGCCGTCGGTCGCTGGTCGTCGATGGTCAGCTTCCAGCCCTCGACGGCCTCCGGGTCGTCGAGCGCCGCCCGCAGCGTCTCCCGCACGTCCGCGAGGTCGAGGCCGTAGAAGTCCTCGGGCAGGCCGGCGAGATACTGCAGCGCCGTCTCGAACAGCGAGCGCATGCCGTCGTCGTCCTCGAAGTCGAAGTGCTTGTACGCGCCCGCGGCCACCTGCACCATCCCGTGGAGGAACGCGCTCTCTGCGGTCCCCGACCCGTAGTTGTACCACTCGTCCTCGAAGCAGTCGTGGGACTCGTGGAACGCCCCCGCGTTGAACAGTCTGACGCCGTGTTCGGTGGCCCGCCGGAGCGTGGCGTGTTCCCACTGGCGGACGTCTCGCCGCCACCCCGTCGGATTGCCGAGCGGGGGGGCGACGCCCGGGTCGCGGGTGTGGTCGTCCATGTGTCTCCTAGGGCCTCCCGGACAGGGTAAGCGTTACGTCGGGCACGCCGATGGGACCGGGTAGCGTCGCGTCGAACCCGCCGACGGGACCGGGTAGCGTTACGTCGGACCCGTCGAAAGGTCGGGCAAGCGGTGGTTCGGACGCGTCGACGGGACCCGCGAACGGCAGCCGTCGCTCTACTCGAGTCCTGTCGGTCTCCTGTGCGAAGATAAATTCACAGAATTCTTACAATTACACGCCTCGAACGAGGTCCCGTGTTCGGAACGCCGCACCGACAGGTCGAAAGCACAGCGTCGCGACTTCGCGACCGGCGACGGTCGCCCCGGAGGCGTCGATGACCGAGCGGGTCACGCGTCGCTACTACCTCCACCGGGCCGCGATGCACACCGGCTTCTTCTGGCCGGTGTTCCCGCTGTTCCTGCGCTCGCGGGGCGTCTCGTTCGCCGGCATCGGAACGCTCCTCGCCGTCGAGGCGGCGGCGAAACTCGTCTCGGAGGTGCCGACGGGGTTCGTCGGCGACGCCGTCGGCCGGCGCAACAGCCTCCTCCTCGCCAGCGGCCTCGTCCTCGTCGCCGAACTCGGCTTCGTCATCGCCCATCACATCACCGGGTTCGTCCTCGTGTACCTCTGTTTCGGACTGGCGCGGACGTTCCAGTCGGGGAGCGGCGACGCGTGGCTCTACGACGCCCTCGAGAACGGGGACCGCGCGAGCGAGTTCACGCGGGTCCGCGGGCGGGGCGAGTCCGTCACCCACTGGGCCAGCGCGCTGGCGATGCTCGCCTCGGGCGTCCTCTACGCGGCGGACCCCGTCGCGCCCTTCCTCGCGGCGGCCGCGCTCACGCTCGTCGACGCCGGCGTCCTCCTGACGTTGCCGCGGGCGGACGCGGCTGGCGAAACGCGAGTCGGGGTCCGCGAGGTGCTCCCGCTCGTTCGCCGGACGCTCTCGCAGTCGCCGGTCCGTTCGTTCGTGGCCGCCGCCGCCGCGTTCTTCGGCGTCGAGCGGGCGGTCAGCGAGTTCGTCCCGAGCGTGACGGCGTCGGTGCTCGACGGGGCGCTCCCGTTCGTGCTCCCGTCGTCGGGCGGATCCGTCGACGTCGTCTTCGTCGGCGTCTTCTTCGCCGCGTTCACCGTCACCTCCGCTGCCGCGTCCTACGTCGCCGGCGACGTCCGCGCGCGTTACGGGGCGCCGGCCGCGCTTGTCGGCGTCGGCTACCTGTCTGCGGTCCTCCTCGCCGCCTCGCTGCTGCTCCCGACCGTCGCGCTCCTCGGCTTCCTGACCGTCAAGACGGCCGACGCACTGGTCGTGCCGCTGGTGAACGGGTACGTCAACGACCACGTCGACACGGCGGGGCGGGCGACGACGCTGTCCGCGACGTCGATGCTGTTCACCCTGGCGAAGATGCCGCTGCTCGTCGCGGCGGGCGCGCTCGCCGACGCGACGCGGGCCCTCGACGCCGTCTCCGGCCTCGGGGTCTTCCTCGCGGTCGCCACCGCGGTGGTCCTCCGCTGGGAAGTGCCGACCGAGACGGGCGAGGCGGGCGAGACCGCATCGCAGGGCTGACCGGGCGCGAACGCGACCGGGTGGGAACGGGCGTCACGTCGTCTCCGTCTCCACGGTCACGTCGTCTCCGTCTCCACGGTCACGTCGTCTTCGTCGCCACGGTCACGTCGTCTCGACGATGTCCGAGTCCTCGGTCGAGAGTTCGGGTTCGATGTAGACCCGGTCGACGTCGGATTCGAGTTCCTGCAACCGCGCCTCGATGTCGTCGATGCGGCGGTCGACCTCGCCGGTGGTCAGGTCGTGGTCGAAGGCGACGTCGGCGGTGACGAGAATGCTCTCCGGGCCGAAGTAGACGGTCCGGAAGTCGAAGACGTCGCGGACGCCCGCCATCCCTTCGAGTTCCGCTCTGAACCGCGACTCGCGCTCGGGCGGGACGCTCTGACCGAGGAGGAAGTGGAGAATCTCCCACCCGAGGACGAGCGCCGACCCCATCAGCGAGAGGCCGATGAAGAGCGCCGCGAGGGCGTCGTACACCGGATTTCCGGTGGCCTCCGTCAGCGCCACGCCGACGAGCGCGAGGAGCGCGCCGATGACGGCGACGGAGTCCTCGGTGAACGCGGTGAGCGTCGTCACGTCCGTCGTCTCCCGGAGCGTCTGTCCGAAGCTCTCCCAGCCGCGCTGGTCGGCGAGGCTCCGGAGTCGGACGACCGACTTCCGCAGCGCGGAGCCCTCGAAGACGACGGCGCCGACGAGGACGGCGTAGTTGACGTAGACGCCGGGGAACGTCGTTCCGAGGACGTGGACCCGCTCGACGACGCCCGGCGCACCCGACTCTGCGGCCACCAGCGCGTGGTACCCCTCTCTCGCGCTCGCCCACCCGGCGATGCCGAACAGGAGGACGGTGACGAGGAAGCTGAAGAAGAACTGCGCCTTCCCGTAGCCGAACGGGTGCGCGGGCGTCGCCTCCCGGCGACCGTACCGGATTCCCACGAGGAGGAACACCTGGTTGCCGGTGTCGGAGAGCGAGTGGTACGTCTCCGACAGCATGGAGGCGCTCCCGGTGACGAGAAAGCCGAGGAACTTCAGGCCCGCGATCGCCGCGTTGGCGAGGAGCGCCGCGACGACCACCGACGTGTTACTCCCCTTCATGTCGGTGCCCGGGGGCGTCCAGTCGTTCGACGTTGACCGCGGACACAACGCGCCCGCCAGTCGCACCCGGCGGGGTCGATACGACGTCCCACCATCAGTACGTCGAAATCAATCCCGCGCGGTAATGACCGTTGGGGGCCGTCCGCGCC
>JBDGSQ010000021.1:0-3259 GCA_042217455.1 Haloferacaceae archaeon
GTCGCTCACTCGGGGTATCTCCTGTCGTTCTCTCGACGGTACTTCCTGTCGCTCACTCGGGTGGCGCCACACCGTTTCTCGCAGGTACCGCTAGTTCTTTTTGCGCGCAGGGAGAGGGTGGAACCGATGAGCGAGCGCGAGACAGTCAACGTAGGGGTTCTCTCTCTCCACAACAGCAAAGAAACGAAGGCAATTCTGAACGCGGTCGAGGACCTGGGACACGAGCCGGTGTGGCTCAGACAGGAGAACGCGGCCATCTCCATCGAAGACAGCGAGGTGACCATCGAACCCCCGGTGGACATCATCGCGAACCGGCTCCTGCTCTCGAACACGGAGGAGCCGGCGGAGCTGCTGGGACTCGCCCAGACGTTCAACCGCATCCGGCCGATGCTCAACGAACCGAACCACGTCCTGACCGCCATCCACAAGTTCGCCACGGCGGCGACGCTCGCCGACTGGAACATTCAGGTGCCGGACGCTCTGCTCGCGCTCTCGAACGACAGGCTCAACGAGGGCCGGGAGCGGTTCGGCGACGTCGGCGTCTACAAGACCGCCATCGGGACGCACGGCGGCGGGACGTGGAAGGTCGACCTCACCGACCCCGTCAACCCCCGGGTCGGCAACCGGCAGGCGTTCCTGCAGGCGCTCATCGACCGTGACGACGAGCGACACCGCGACCTGCGGGTGTACATCGTCGGCGACGAGATCATCGGCGCGATGTACCGGTACGCCCCGGACGGCGACTGGCGGACCAACGTCGCCCTCGGCGGGAGCGTCGAGGACGCGACCGACGACATGCCCGAGGAGGCCGCCGAGATGGCGCTGTACGCCGCCGAGGTCATGGAACTCGACTACGTCGGCGTCGACCTCGTCGAGGGTCACGGCGGCTGGTACGTCCTCGAGGTGAACCCGACGGCCGGGTTCAAGGGCCTCTACAAGGCGACCGGCCGGAGCCCCGCGCCCCACATCGCCAAACTGGCGATAGAGGAGGCCGGCGGCGAGGTCGACGACGACCGGGTCCGGGAGCTCTCTGCGACGCTCGACGACTCCACGCCGTCGAGCAAGCCCCGGGTGGACCCACCCGAGCAGACGGAGGTGCCCGTCATCGGCTACATCGAGAACGTCGTCGTCTCCGGCACCTCCGGGTCGACGCAGGCGCTCGCGAAGTCCGACACCGGCGCGACCCGCACCAGCATCGACACGACGCTGGCGGCCGAGATCGGCGCGGGCCCCATAAAGAGCATGACCCGCGTCAAGTCCGGGAGCGTCAAGGGGGGCAAGGCCCGCCCCGTGGTGGACCTCGTCATCGGCATCGGCGGCAACCAGCACACCGTCACCGCGAGCGTCGAGGACCGGAGCCACATGGACTACCCGCTGCTCCTCGGCCGCGACATCCTCGAGCACTACCGCGTCGACGTCCGCCGGCGCTCCGACGACCAGCCCACCGAGGCAGACGGCGAAGAGGAACTCCTTGAGGAGTGACCGACTGCCGCTGCGTCCGAGCGGCGTGACCGACTGCCGCTGCGTCCGAGAGTGACCGACCGCCCCGCTGCGCCCACCGCCGAGGTCTCTGATTTCCGAACGATTCCGTCGTCGACTGCTGTCCGAGTCGAGGGGTTTCGGTCGGCGGCCGTCGCCGTCACCCCGCCGAGAGCGGTTCTGTCTCCGCATTTCGTCGACGGACGGAGAAGCTGATGCGAGAGTAACCTCTTGGGAAAGAGATTTCCTTCTCGGTTCACCTTCTGAACACAATGGAAATCGAACAGGTCAACACGCGGGTCACGTGGTTGCTGGCCGGAGTCCCGATACTCGTGACGTTCGTCCAGACGCTCACCGCGCTCGTCGGGACGAAGACCGCATCGACGCCGGTTCTCGGGGGGGTAGCGCGGGCCGTCCACGACGTGGCGGTCTTCCGGGAGGCCTCGCTGCTGTTCTGGCAGAGTTCCACCATCATCGCGGTCCTCTTCGCGCTCATCACCGTCGGCTGGGTGGCCCAGGGCGTCACGATGTTCCTCACCCGCAACCGCGACGTGACCTTCGCCGCCGCCGGCCTCGTCTCGATTCTCTTTTTCGCCCTCTTCTGGGGCATCTACGCTCCGCTCCTCGGGTCCGTGCCGGCGCTCCAGTCCGCCGTGTTCTTCTCGACCCCGGTCTTCGCGGCGGGGCTGGTCGGCGTGAGCGCGTGGCTCCACGACTGGGACACCGACATCCACGAGCGGGCGTCGAGCACGCTCGCCGAGACGGAGGCCGCCCTCGAGAGCGCGCGGTCGACCTACGAGGACGAGTTCGAGGCCCGAGTCGGGTCGCTCTCGACCTACGAGGACGTGGCCCCGACAGGGTGCGAGCGCGCCCGCGACCGACGCGAGGAGTTCCTCGGCCGGTGCGACGAGCTCAGAGCGGAACTGGAGTCGCTCCGCGAGACGAGCGAGGACGCCACGTCCTTCGACCGGCGGGCGACGGAGCTCAGAGAGCAGGTGTCCGCGCTCGACCCCGTCGAGGCGGTGGACGGAGCCGAGTCGTCGCTCCGCCAGAGCGTCAGTTCGGGCGTCCGCGTCGAGTACGGGGACGTCAGCGTCGACACCGACGGAGGCGGGGAGTTCACGCTGGTGAACCTCTCGACGGAGTACCGTGAGGTGTCGATTCCCGCGCTCGACGAGTCGGTCCACCTCGGGCGGGTCGACTCGGCGCTCCTCGAAGCCCTCCAGGGCGGGACGCCGCTCCCGACCGTCGCCGACGCCCTCGAACAGGTCGACCGCCACCTCGACCGACTGGAGTCCCACCTCGAGGAGCGCTCGACGGCGTTCGCCGCAGAGCGGGCGGAGGTCGAGTCCTCGCTCGAGACGGCGGAGGACTCCCTCGACCGCCTCGACTCGCCGCTGGGCGACCGGGTCCGCGAGTTCGTCCTCGAGGGGCGAAACGAGAATCTCGCCGGCGTCCCCGAGGTTCGCGACGCGTGCCGCCGGGCGGGCGCGGCGTTCCGGGACTGCCAGTTCGAGGACGCGGACCGACTGCTCGAGGAGGCCGGAGCGGACGCGGAGTCGCTCGTGTCGCTCGCGGAGTTCGCGCAGGCCGTCGAGTCGAGCGTCGAGTTCGACTCCCGGTCGATCTCCATCCCGAACCGGGTCGAGCCGGAGGTGGTGGCGGACCTCGTTCCCGCCGTCGAGCAGGCCTTCGGCGTCTCCGCGGGCGTCGCGGGCGGCGAACTCAGAATCGACTACGACGGGACGGTCGACGTCGGCCGGGACGACGGCGTCGGCCG
>JBDGSQ010000021.1:3359-19477 GCA_042217455.1 Haloferacaceae archaeon
CGTCGGCCGGGACGACGGCGTCGGCCGAGACGACGACGCCGGCCGGGACGGCGACCCGATGCGCCCCGAGTCGACGGCCGAGGCCGACGCCACCTCGTCGGCGACCTCGACCTCCGGGCTGGCGTCCCGGTCGGACACCGGTCCGGGGGGCGGATCCGACTCCCCGGGGGGGACGTCCTCCCCGGGTGACAGTTCCTCCCCGGGGGACGACGCGACCGCGAGCCTCCGGCCCGAGGACGCCCTCGACGCGGTCCTCTACGTGTTCCGGGAGCTCGAGTCGGCCGCGTCCTCCACCGCGGGCGAGTCGGCCCAGTTGCAGACCGACCGGCTCCCGGCGTCGGTCGCGGCGCCGGGAGTGCTGTCTCTCGTCGAACAGTTCGCCGGTCGTCAGACGGACATCGTCGACGACGTGACGGTCCCCGAGAGCGGTCCCCCCGGCTACGTCGAACTCCAGCCCGCGTCGTCGAAAAGCGGCCGCGAGGTGGCTCGAACCCTCCACGAACGGTACCAGGACCGCTACGCGAGCGGCAGGTAACAATTATAAAACAGACCGGCTTCGATACAGCACATGACCAAATGTGACATCTGTGGTGACTCCTCGATGGAGTGGAACGAATCCACTCTCGAGGACCACCTGCGGGATTCACACCACTGGCCGTCCGTCAAGTCCATCTACGGTGACCAGTACGCCTACCTCTTCGAGTCCGACGAGTCCCCCGCGGAGGACGACGAGGACGGCGAGGAAGACGAGCCGGAGGAACCGAACACCGACGTCCCTGACGCCCCGGAGGCGACGGCGACGGGACAGTCGCTCGCCGACTCGGCCACCGGGAAGAAGTGGTACATGATCGGCGTCGGCGGGGCCGGGAACAACATCATCGACGCCGTCCTGCTCCGGCGCAACACCCTCGTCCAGAACAACGAGGAGCGAGCGCAGGTGTGGCAGCGCGGCCTCGCCGGGTTCGGCAGCCTCAACACGAACCTCGCGGAGCTCTCGCAGACCTACTACGCGAAGGAACTCCGCAACTTCAACCGGCAGGACCTCATCGGGAACGCCATCATCGGGTGGGGGAAGTCCGACTACGCGGGGGCGGGGACCCGCTGGGACATCGGCAAGCGGCTGATGGAAGCCGACTTCGAGGACGGCGGCGACCCCTTCGTCGAGCGGTGGGACATGACCAAACAGGACATCCGCGACGCGCAGGCGCTCATGTTCGTCCACAGCGTCACGAAGGGGACCGGGTGCGGGGCGACGCCGGTGCTCGCGTCGTACATCCGCGACGAGGTGCTCGACGACTCCTTCATCGTCTCGAAGCCCATGCTGAGTTCGGTCGTCATCCCCTCCGAGGGGACCGAGTTCTCGGAGTTCGGCGGCCGCGCGAAGGTCAACGGGGTCGTCGGCCTCGCCCGCCTCTCGCAGTCGGTGGACGCCGTCATCCCCTTCGACAACCGGAGGCTCCAGAAGGTCCACGCGGACATCACGCCCCGCATCGAGGGCATCGAGGAGTACAACCACCCGCACTACGCCGAACTCAACAAGCCGCTCGTGGCGTTCCTCGAGGCGTTCACGATGTCGTCGATTCCGGAGTACCAGGAGGCGACGATGTCCATCAGGGGCGACGTATTCGACGTGGCAGACAGCCTGCGGCCGGTCGAGGACAAGTACCCGATCGACGCCGACAGGGAGTACAAGCCCGCGGTCGTCCTCGCGCCGATTCTCGGCCGGTCACGCGACCGCGACTTCGACCGGTCGAGCCTCGAACTGCTCACCCGCAACGCGATGTACCAGAACCGCCTCGCCGAGTTCGACCCGCAGTCCGCGTGGGGCGGGACGTTCCTCTTCTACGGGCCCGAAGAGAAGATGCGCTCCGTGTGGGACCTCGTCTCGGACGGGGAGTTCATCGACATCGTCACCGGCGAGGAGTTCCTCGACGCCGGCCGGACCACCGGCGCGGAGTCGGTCGACATCCAGACGAAACAGCTGGTCGTCCCGTACCTCGACGACGTCTACCTCTGGGGGACGCTCTGGAACCCGCGGCTCCCCTCGCTCGAGAAGATGTACGAACACGCGAAAGAGCTGAAAGACAACGCCCGGTCGGAACAGGCCGAGAACCTGCAGGACATCTGGCACCTCGTCGACCCGCTGTTCTCGGCGCTCGGCCGCGAGAATATGGCCTGACCATGGTTGCACTCTTCACACACGGACTCCTCGCGCTCGCCTCGCTCGGGCCGCTCTCGCTCGCCGGCGTGGGCGCGATGGCGATGTTCGACCGCTTCCGCGGCGACGACGACGAGACGGACCTCTCGGCCATCGCCGAACGCCTCGACGCCCGCCCGACCGAAGACGACATCGAGCGACAGCTGGCGGAGCTCTCGAAGAACGTCGACACCATCGCCGCGGCCGCGAAGCTGGACCGCCACGCCGCCTCCCCGCCGGCCCCCGACGCGTCGAGCGTCGAGAAGACGGGGACGCTCGTCCGGGCGCTCTCGCGCGACGACCTCGAGATACGCCCGCCGTCGCCGTCTGCGGGCGGTGAGGCGGAGACGGAGGCCTCGGCGGTCAGCGACGCCGCGGCAGACCTGCAGGCGGACCGCCCCCTCGAATCGACGGTCGGCACCGACCTCGTGGAGGCCCTCGTCGAACCGGAGCACACCTCCCGGCGGGAGCTGTACGACCTGCTCGACGAGGTGGTCTCTCGGCTCGCCGCGTACGAGCACCTCGAATCCGCACTGGAGGGAGGCGTGCCGGAAAGCGAGTACGAGGCACAGCAGGTGACCGACGACCTCGCCCCCGCCGACGACGCGGTGACGGACGTCGTCGCCTCGCTCGCCCGCGAGTCGGTCGAGAGCGAGGCCGACGAGCGCGCCGAGTCGGAGCTCCGCGAACTGGCGGCGACTGTGGTCTCGCTGTACGAGGAGGAGACCGACACGGACGTCCCGGGGGCCACCCCGCTCGAGCGGACCCGGTCGCTCGTGGCACACGTCGAGGAGAACGGGTTCGGCGAGGACGAGACGGCCGCCATCGCCGCCGTCGCAGAGCGCGTCGACAACGTCGCCCAGCCGGAGGGCGAGACCGCCCAGACCCTCCTGCGGACGCTCCAGTCCGGCGACAGGGAGGCGACGTACGACGCCCTCGAACGCACCGTGGAGGACCTGGAACTCGCGGCGACGACCCGGAGCGTCGTCGGCGGCGTCGACCGTGACACGGTGCTCGCGGACGCGAACGGGCTCGCCTCGGAGGCCGCCTCGCTCCCGACGCCGGTCGCGTCCGAACTCGAGGCCCGCATCGAGGAACTCGCGGGCGTCGTCCGGCGCTCGCACGACTCGAACGTCGTCGCGCCCTACTGGGTCAGCCGGGAGCTCTCATTCTACGAGGGGACGCTGTTCCCGGCGGTGGAGCGCGCGCGCGCCGACGACGACGCGGACGTCGACGTCGAAGCGCGGGTGGAGGAACTCACCGCGGAGCGCGAGCGCATCGAGTCACAGCACGTCGAGGCGAAACCCGACCACAACCACAGCATCCCGCTTCACTTCCTCTCGCTCTTCGATGAGCTGGTCGAGGAGTCGAGCGCGCAGGCCCGGAGGGGGGACGCCGCCGCGGCGGCCGGACTGCTCGACGCGGCATCGGAGCTTCTGTCCGCAGTGGAGGACCTCTACGTGCGAAATCAGTACAGCGTGATGCTCAGAAGTCTCCGCGGGTAATCGGTTCCTCTTGCGTTATCTATAAAAACTTGTTTTTCAATTTCCCTGATACCACCAAGAATGCCGTACCTCTTCATCGGGGCGGGGCAAGCGGGGAGTGCGATCGTCGACGACGTGTTCGGCCACCACCGAATCGAGACGCTCGCAACGCCGCTTGTCTTCAACTCCACGGTCCGGGACCTCCAGAACCTCTCGCACGTAGAGCGGGAGTTCTGGTACGGGATCGCCGAGCGCCACGGACTCGTCGACGGGACCGTCCAGGGATTCGAACAGCAGGTCGTGGGGGGTTTCGGGCGGAATCCGGTCGAGGCGGACTCGGTGATGTCCCAGCACGCAGACCAGCTCGTAGAGGAGTTCGAGTACCGCTACGGGCAGCAGGCGGACATCCCCTTCGTCTTCCTCTTTCTCGGACTCGGCGGGGGGACCGGGTGCGGAATCGCACCGCACATCGCAGAGGCGATCACCGAGTACACCGGGGGCGCGACCGAGATAATCGCCGTCGCCGTCCTCCCCAACACGAGCGGGCCGGTGAGCGAGGACGAGGAGACGGTCACGGCGTCCAGACAGGCGTGGAACACCCGGTACGGGCTGGACCGCCTCGAGGACGTCGTCGACGGCATCGTCCTCGTGGACAACCAGCGACTGGCCTACGAGGACGCCGCCGAGGGGCGCTTCTCCGACTACAACGAGTACGTCGCCTCCGCCGTCGTCGACCTCATCGCCGGGCCGGCGCTCGAACGCATCGACCCCGGCCAGTACGACGAGGTCGACCCGCCGGTCATCGACGTACAGGACATCGTGACCGCGGTGTCGTTCGACGTCAAGGGGCGGGACTCCCGCCCGGGCTACGCCGCGCTGGGTCGGTCGGTCACGATGACGCGCTCGCTCCCGGGCTACCTCGTACCGGTCCTCGGGAGAAAGGAGGTCGACGCCGGGTCGCTCGTCCGACTCGCCACGCGAAAGCAGACCGTCGAGGACGCCGACCCCGGCGACGCCAAGAAGGCCATCGGCCTCCTCCGGTCGCCCGCCGAGTACATCTCGGACCCCGACTACCGCATCGACACCTCGCTGCTCAGCCAGTACATGGAGCGGAAGGCGACCCTCGGCGAGGTGAACATGGGCGTCTCGCTCACGAAGCGGAACCTCGCGTCCTTCACGACGCTCTTCACCTACGACCGCGACGACGTCGACCGCATCGCCGAGATAGAGCGCCGGGCAGAGGAGTACGAGGACGAGACGGCGTCGCTCTCGGAGGTGTGAGATGGGCCGGAACGCACTCGTTCCGGCGGCGCTCGCCCTCGCCGCGGCCGGTGCCGTCGGGGCGCTCGCGCTGGCGGTCGGCACCGGAACGGGCGCGCCGCCCGAGACGGTCCCGGCGCTGGTCGCAGACGTCCGGTCGCTCACCGCGGCCGTCGCGCGTGCGCGGTCACTGTCCGAATCGACGACGATGCTCCGGGCCGCCGGCGCGAGCGTCGGACTGGGCGTCGGCCTCGTCGGCGGCAGCGTCGTCGCCCTCTCCTATTTCAGGAGGCAGCTATGAGAGCGACGGCCGCCGGCCTCGTCGCGCTGCTGGTCGTCGGTCTGCTCCTGTCGGGCGTCGCCGCCGGCGCGGAGGGGTCGTCGCCCATCTGCGACCCGGTGTCGGGCGAGAACGTCGTCGCCGCGTTGCCCCCGACGCCCGGGGCCGACACGCTCACCGGGACGGCGGCGCCGACGTTCTACGCCGGCACCGCGGTGGAACTCGCGGTCTGTTCGGACCACCGGCCGGAGCCGGTCGGGACGGCGTGGAACCTGTCCGCGCCGGACGGCCTCCGCGTGGTGTCCTACGGGTCGAACACCGTCACCGTCGAGGTGACCGCCCGGTCGGGGACCGTCACCGTCGGCGACGACCGGATAGAGCGAAAGCAGCGCGTGAAGGCGCTCTCGCTGTCGGTCGTCGAACCGAGCACCGCCGAGGTCCGCCCCGCAGACGGCGCGTCGGTGACGTTCCCGAACCGGAAGCTCCGGGACGACTACGAGGCCCAGGAGGAGGCGTTCTACCGGGTCCGGGAGACGATTCGGGCGAACCTGCAGACCCTGAACGAGTCGGAGACCGCCGTCGCAGACGGCGGGAGTCCGCCGGAGGATGTCGACGCCGCGCTCGCGAGACTGAACGCCTCCACCGGTGACCTCGACGACAGGGCGACGGCGATGTCGATGACCCTGCTCGCGGCCGCGAACCGGACCGGCGACCCGGACGCCCTCGCCGGAGTCCGGTCGGTCGAGTCGTCGTCGGCGGCGACGGAAGCGCGAGTGCGCGCGGGTCTCCAGTCGTACCGGCAGACGCTGGCCGCAGAGCGGCGGTCGGCGGTCTACGGCGCGCTGGAGTCGTTCGGCCTCTTCGTGCTGCCGGGACTGGCGCTCGGCGCCGTCCTCGGGGCGGTTAACCCCCGTCGACACGCGAAGAAGGCGACGTACGACAGCCAGTACACGGTCACGGACATCGAGCGGTCGGCGGCGTACCCCGCCGTCGTCGCGGGGGCGCTGTTGCTTCTCGCGGGGGTCGGCCTGCTCGTCGCCCTCGGTGTCGTCCAACAGCTCATCGGAGTCCTGATATGAAACGCGAACGCAAGATCGCATTCGGCATCGCAGGTATCGTCATCGTCGCCGGCATCGCCGGCCTGGCGCTGTTTCTGGGGACGGGGTCGACGGTCGGCGTCGCGTTCGTCGCGGTCGGCATCCCCGCCATCCTCGTCGTCGCGGGCGTGTTGCACGTCAAGGGCGTCGTCACGCGCTCCGGGACGAGCGCCACCGACTTCAAGAAGCAGCGAGCGAACGAACTCGGCGGCCAGTTGCGCGGCGTCCACGGGCGCTACTCGCAGTTCCGGTCCCGCTACCCCCGCTGGGACGACGCGCAGCTCACAGAGGACCTCGACCAGGTGGTCGCCAGCCTGCGCGAACAGGGGGTCCGGTTCGACCGGGACGCCGGGACCTACTCGCTGGGGCGGATGCAGAACGCCGACATCGAGGAGCTCGACCGGATAGACGGCTCGCTGGACTCGCTGGCCGCGGACGCCGCCGACTCGTTCAACGGCTTCGTCCGGTCGGAGATGAGCCGGTTGAGCGACGCCCTCGACCGGGTCGAGTCGGCGGGGCTCGCAGAGCGCGAGGACTGGCCCACCGTGCCGTCCGGCGACCTCACGGACTTCGACGCGCTGGCCGAGCGCCTCGACGACGCCCGCGCGTCGGCGGACTCGCTCGTCGACGACGCCGCAGCCGAGGTGGAGCGACTCGCAGACGACACGGGCGGGGGCGGCAGCGTGGACCGGCTGGTCGCAGACGCCCGGTCGGCCGCCGACGAGGGCGACTACACGCGGGCGGTCGACGCCGTCCTCGACGCCCAGAACGCCCTCGAGGACGACCTCTCGACCGAGTACGAGGGCACGCAGGACGACCTCTCGACGCTCTTCGACACCGTCGAGTCCTCGACGGTCGACGAGTACGTCTCTCGAGACCGCCTCGACGAGTTCGCGGACCTGCAGTCCGAGTTCGCGGCGCTCGACTCCGCCCTCGAGATGAACCGACTCGAACGAGTCCGGTCGTCGCTCCGCGACACGTGTCGGGGGATGATATCGGACATGGCAGACGACCTCGCGGACAACGTCGAGACGCTCGAGGGGGCCGACGCGCCCGCCGGGTTCTACGAGCGACCCGACGCGGCAGACCAGAACTACGCGGCGGCGCTCGCCGAGACGGGGTCGATAGAGGCGTTCCGGCGGACGTGGATGACGGCGGTGGGCGAACTCGCCATCGCCATCGACGACACGGAGACGCTCGCGACCGCCGTCGAGTCCTACCCGGACATCGAGGAGACCATCGACGACCGGTTCCGCGGGAGCGAGGCCGTCGCGGCCGGGGACCTCCCGGTCAAGCGCGCCGAACCGTTCATGGAACTGTACGCCGCCCGCCACCCCGAGGTGACCCACGAGCCCGGGTCGTCGCGGCTCGTCAAGACCGAGCCCGACGAGACGTACGACCTCACGGTCTTCGCGGAGTTCCCCGACGGCGGCGAACGTCGGCGGGCGACCGTCGAGGTCGAGGGCGTCGCCTACGACGGGAGCGAGGACGTCGAAACGTACGTCGCAGACGAGGTCACCTTCGGCGGCGTGCCGGCGGGCGAGTACGAGGTCCGGGCGGTCCCGGACCCGCAGGACTACCGCACGGCCGCGGCCGCGGTCACCGTCGACGGCGACAGCCGCGTCGAACTCACGATGGCGGAGGTCGGCCTGTTCGAACAGCTCTGTGAGGGGCGGGAGGCGGAGGTGCGCGAGGCCCTGCCGACGGTGGAGGACGAACTCGCAGCGCGACTCGAGCGCGACGGGGCGCTCTCGACCGGGGACCGCTACCCGGTCACCGAGGACTACGTGCCGTGTCTCCTGGCGCTGTGGGCCGAGCAGACCGGCCACGCCATCGTCCAGACCGACGACGGCGCCGTGGTCTACGACGAGGACTGGCTCGAGACGGTCGTCGAGCGCGTGATGTCGGTCAACGTCGATCCCGGCGGCCCGAAGCGCATCGACGAGATTCGAGAGAACTTCCTCTCGGCGCCGATACCCGAGGAGGTCATCGTCGAGACGGCGGAGGCGTTCGCAGACGACTACGGCGTCACGGTCACCGACACCGAGATCAGAAAGGAGGACACCGAATAATGTCACAGTCTACGGACCCGTTCACGCGATGGAGCGTCGTGGCGGCGGGGCAAGGGGGAGGGCGCATCGCATCGCAGTTCTTCGAGCGGTCGGAGAACCCCGGCATCGACGAGCGGATTCTGGTGATAAACACCAACCGGTCGGACATTCGGAACACCATCAGGCGCATCCAGGACGAGATGCAACTGGAGAGCGTCGAGGACGTCTGGGACCAGTACGCCCTCGAGTTCGGTTCCGAGGGCGGGGCGGGCAACCAGTTCGCGAAGGGCGAGCAGCTGGCCCGGGAGAGCTTCGACAGGATAATGAACGACGGGCTGGTCCGCTCCCGGTTCGCGGGAACGGACGCCATCATGCACATGGCCACGCTCGGCGGCGGCACCGGAAACGGGTCGATTCCGTACATCATCCAGCGGTTCAAATCCGACATCTCACAGAAGTTCGAGCAGTCGTGGCTCCCGAACGTCACCCACACCTCCTTTGCCGTCTGGCCCTACTACAGCGAACCCCCGCAGCGACACTTCAACGCGGTCTGCGGTCTCTCCCGGCTGCTCCGGCAGTCCGACGGGCAACAGAACGCCGACATGGTGTTGCTCGCGGCCAACTCCCACCTCGACGACGACGAGAACCGCAACGACTACGCGCGGGTCAACGAGCGAATCATCACCGCCGTGGACATGATGCTCGGCGCCGGCCGCGACACGCAGGGCGTCATCGACGTGCAGGACTACGTCAGCATCCCCTCGCAGCTCGGGGCCTACCACTTCACGCCGGCGGTCAAGGTAGGCGCCAACGCGGACATGTTCGAGCTCGACTACATCTTCGAGCAGGCCGCGAAGAACGCCTTCGTCCCCCTCGACGTCGGCACCGCGCGCGTGACGTTCGCCATCGTGCGCGCCCCGGAGTCGATGATACACGCCGGGGACATCACGGAACCCGACGTCAACAACGCCCTCGACGCGTGGCAGGACTCCCACGGCATCAGCGCGCCGGGGATGACGTCGCTGACGCCGAAGCGAGAGCCCGGAAGCGACGTCGACGTCCTGATGCTCCTCGGGGGGTTCGACCTCGGACCGCTGCTCGACCACTCGTGGGACCAGTACGAGTCCCACAAACAGAACGTCCAGCGGGCGCGGAGCCTCGGGAACAGCATCCTCTCGCAGAGCGAACTCCAGCGCATCGAGGACAACCTGCTCGAGTACCGAGAGCTGAACGAGGAGTGATTCGATGGCGCGGACTCTCTCACGGGCGGTCGTGCTGGCACTCGTCGTCCTCCTCGCGTCGGCGGGTGCCGTCGCCACCGTCGGAACCGCCGCGGACGCCTCGGTGACCCGCACCGGGACGGACCTCGTCGTCACCGTCGACGGGAGCGCCTACGGGGACGCGAACGGGACGACGAACGCCGAGGTGCTGGTCGCGGGGTCGACGGTCTCGACGTTCCAGCTGAAAGACGAGCGGCAGACGAAGTCGTTCCCCATCGCGGACCTGCAACTCGGGGACGCGCCGCGGGACCTCCGCAACGTCTCGGTCGCGGTCCGGGCGAACGGGACCGAGGTGACGGAGGCGCGGCTCTCGCTCGCCCTGCTGACCTTCGGGAAGAACCCCGCCGTCACGGTCACCGACGACCGCGTCGTCGTCGACGCGAAGACCGTCGTCGGGATGCCGAAGGGGACGTCGGTCCCCGTCGCCGTCTCCGGGGCCGCCGGGAGCGGCGAGGTCACCGGGACGGTCACGGGCGACGGAGCGCTCGCGCTCCCGCTCGACGGCGTCCGGTCGACGGCCGGCGTCCTCGAACCGGTGACGGTCGACCCGGAGCGACTCGGCGGGGCCGACGTCACCCCCGAGGGGGCGACGGTCGACCTGCGGGCGGCGGCGGAGACGGACGCCTCGCTGACGGACGGCCGCCTCCGGGTGGCGAACCCGCTCCTGTCTGCGGGCACCGAATACGTGGTGGAGGTGACCGGGTCGAACGGCCGGTACACGCAGACGGTCGTCGGCGAGGACGGGTCGCTCTCGGCCGACGCGCCGGGGCTCGTCGGGGCCGCCGACCCCGTCGTGACGGTCTGGACCGGTGGGACGACCGTGCTCTCGGACGCCCCGGTCGCCCAGTCGGGCGCCGACCGGGCCGGCGCGACGATACTCGACGGCGGGACCGGCGTCAGCATCGACTCGGTCTCCGGGTCCGTCGAGCGGCTCTACGTGATGAACGAGTCGACCTACGCCGTCGTCTCGTCGGTCGGGAACGCCTCCGCGATATCGTTCGACGACCTCCGGTTGAACCCGAACGGCTCGTACACGTTCGTCCTCGACACCGGCGACGGGGTCGTCTCGGCGGCGACGTCGGGCGAGGCCAGGACGAGCTATCTCTACGGCGAGGGCGTCGACGGCGCACAGGGGTCGGTACAGACCGGGATGGGACTCCCCGACGTCCCGGGCATCGTCTACGCCGTCGTCGCCGGGTTGTTCCTCGGCGTCCTGCTCGTCCTCGTCATCGCGTGGGCGGCCGGCGTGGACGTCCTCTCGTTCGTCACCCGGTCGTCCGGCGAGCCGCAGGGCGGACAGGAGACGTTCGCGCAGTCGTCGACACCGAAGCGGCGGACGACGACCCTGCAGGTGGCAGTCGTCGACGCGTTCACCGGGGACCCGGTCTCGGAGGCCCACCGGGTGCAGCTCTACGACAAGCAGAACAGAGACCAGGAGTTCGCACAGACGGACGGCGGGACTGTCCAGTTCGAGGTCACCCGCGGGCCGTACGTCCTGCAGGTGGAGGGCGAGACGGACACGGAACAGTCGGTCTCCGTGAACCCGGCGCAGGGAACGCGCCGCGTGCGCCTCGAACTCTCGGGGGCGACGACGACCCTGCAGGTGGTCGACGCGGAGACCGACCGCCCGGTGCCGAACGCGTCGGTGTCGACGTCGGAGGGTGAACTCGGCGCGAGCGAGACGGACGCGGAAGGCCGCGTCGCCCTCGACCTCCCCTACGGCGTCGACAGCGCGACGGTCAGGGCGACCCGCGACCGGTACCGCGAGACCGAGCGCACGGTCACCGCCGGGTCGTCCGCCCGCCTCCCGCTCGACGTCCAGACCGGGACACTCGGTGCGGAGGTCGCCATCGACGGCCGTCCGCTCCCCGGAGTCCCCGTGGCCGCGACGCCGGTCGACCCGCCACCGAGCAGGCCCGGCGAGGAGCGGACGGAGGTGACCCGCGAGGACGGCGGGGTCGCCTTCGCCGACGTCCCGGTCGGAGAGTACCGGGTCGCGACGGAGATACCCGGGAACGAGCGCCACTTCGACCTCGAGGAGGCGACCGGCAGCGTGACGAAGGGGGGGACGGCGCGGCTCCACCTCCGGGCGTCGTTCACGTACGCGCTCTCGAACCGGGCGACCGGTCGCATCGCGGACCTCAAGCAGACCGTCGACGACTTCGCGGAGGCCGAGAACCACGACACCGCCATCGCCCGGTACTACGGGTCGGTCGTCAGGTCGGTGCTGGAGACGGTCCGCGCGGTGCCGGCAAGCGGCGTCACGTTCGCCACCGTCGAGGCCGACCCGGACGACGTGGTCGCCGCGCTCCTCGACGCCGCAGAGGAGGCGACCTCCGTCGTCCGCCTGTCGATGACGACCAAGCGGAACGTGGACCTGTTCGAGGTGTGTCGGGTCCTCCCGGACGAGTACGTCGAGTGGGACGGCACCCGGGACGTCGAGGACCTCGTGTGGTGGCTCGAACGCGACCGGGTCGAGCACCGGCAGCGACTCGCCGAGCGACTGGAGGAGGTCCACGACCGCATCAGCGAGGAGCGAGACGCCGTGGCGACCATCGACCCCGCGCTCGAACTGTGGGAGCAGGTGCGCGACGCGGTGCGGGACGACCAGCGCGAGGGGGCAGTCGAGTCCGCCGCCTTCGGCTTCGTGGCGGTCGGTCTCCTCGACGCGATAGAGCGGCTGTTCGACGAACCGAACCTGAAAGCGCGGCTGGAACGGACGGTGTTCTGAGATGCGGGGACGCACGCTACTCGTGGCGCTCGTCCTCTCGACGGTGGTCGCGTCGGCCGCCGCGCCGCCGACCGCCGCCGCGGACGCGCCCCAGACGGTCGAGAGCTGCAACGACGCGCTCACCGCGCTGCGCGGGCTCGCCGGCTCGCCGGCCTTCGACGACTACTCGGAGTTCGAGGTCATCCGCTCGCAGGCCGTCACGCAGGCGCAGGTGGGCACCTGCGACGACGGGAAGGTCGAGACGCTCGGCGCCGTCGTCGCCGTCCTCCGCTCGTTCACCGGCGCGTACCGCGCGTCCGAGAACGGGTCTGCGGCGCAGGCGCTCGAGGGTGCGAACGCGACGCGCTCGCACATCCAGACGCTCCGGTCGCAGGGCGTCCAGCAGTACGTCGCGCTCTCGCAACTCGCGCTGGACCGGTTCTACAGCGCGCTCGGCGACAAGCTGGCGGCGCGGGCCCGCGAGGCCACGCGGACCCCGGACGAGATAGACCGACTCGGACTCGCCGCGACGGCCTACAAGCAGGCGGGGTCGACCCAGCGCTTCTCGAAACTCACCGTTCGGATGCAGGACCTCTCGGCGCAGTTCAGCGCCGACATGGACGCCGTCGACGACACCACGGCGACGACGAAGTCGTTCCTCGCTTCCTGTTCGGCGTGCTCCTCGCCGGCCGCCGCGGCGGCGTCGCCGGTCGAGACGGTCCGGAAGTACGCGCGGGTGCGGCGCCTCCAGTCGCGACTCGGCACGGCGTCGGACCGCCTCGAGAGCCACGGGCTCGACCCCGACACCCGGGACGTTGCGACGCTCCGGGAGCGCGTCTCCTCGTCGCTCCTGGCGCTGGCCGCCGGGGCCGCGCTCTTCCTGCTCGGATTCACCCTCGTCGTCGCGCTGCTGGCGGCCGTCGTCGCGTGGCGCGTCGGCCTGTGGGAGCGCGACCTGACGGACGCGCGCGTCGACGAAATCGTCCTCACTGGGGGGTTCTCGGAGTGACCCGGCGCGCACTCGCGCTGGCGTTCACCCTCGTCCTGCTGCTCGGTGCCACCGGCGCGCCCGGGTGGTACGCGGGGACGGCCAGCGCCGCGAGCGACTCGGTCACCCTCGACAAGGCGCTCTCGGGACAGAACAGGCAGGCGACGCTCACGTTCTCCGTCCGGGCGACCAGCAACGGCACCATCTCGGTGCCGAGCAACCCCTCCTCGGGGGACTCGAACGTGGCCTTCTCGTTCAGCGGGTGGCGGGACACCACCGCGGGCGGCTCCGGCCCGAGCAACAGCTGGACCGTGGTGTCGGGCCACACCTACCGCATCACGTACGTCGCCGACGTCTCCACGGGCGCGAGCGGCGGGTCGGACGGCACCGTCGACACGACGGTGCGCATCTCCGGCCCGGCCGACCAGTCGAGCGAGCGCCTCAGCGTCGGCGTCGACTACGTCTACCCGGACGTCGGGTCGCTCGGCAATCCGAGCACGACGGCCACCTTCGAGGGCGGTTCGGAGGCGTCGACGGTCGCCTCGGTGGACATCCCGAACAACGGTCGGGGGGCGCTCAAGCCCGCGAAGTTCACCTTCCGGAACGTCCCCGCCGGCATCCACGTCGGCACCCGGAACCTCCCGAACGTCGTCGACGGCGGCGACACGGGCACCGGGAGCGTCTCGGTGACGGTCGACGAGAGCGTCTCGGAGGGCCAGTACAGCTTCGACGCCACGCTGGTCGACAACCTCGACTCGACCTCGAACCCGTCGTTCACGGTCACCGTCGACGTCGAGAAGCCCCCGGCGGTCGGCGTGGGGACCATCGACGTCGGCGACGTGCTGGTCGGCGACTCGAAGACGAAGACGTTCACCGTCCACGAGCGGAACGGCTACAGCGGCCTCGACGGCGTCAGCGCCGACATCCGGGGGTCGGAGCCGAGAGCCGACGTCGGTTTCTCCGGGCTGGGCTACGTCTCGACCAGCCCCGGCGGGAGCGACACGGCGGACGTGACCGTCTCCGTCGACGGCGACGCCGAACAGCACGAGAAGCTGAACTGGGACGTCCGCATGGTGCCGAGCGCCTCGAACGGCATCGACGACAGCACCTCGGTGACGGGTCGGGTCATCTACCCCGCGTACTTCGGCGGCCTGTCGATGCCGCGGACGACCATCACCTTCGACGAGCCCCGCGACCAGACCGACACGTTCACGAAGCGGGTCGAGGTCGACGTGGAGAACGGCGGCGACCTGCCGATGGACGTCAGGTCAGTCGACGCGAGCGCCCAGAGCTCGCTCATCGAGGCGAACGTCGTCGACGCCCCCGGCACCATCGACGGCCTCTCGACCGGGACGGTGACGGTCGAACTCGTCGCCGACGCGGACGCGCCGGAACTCGCCTCGTCGCTGACTGTCACCGTCGACGCCGCCGACCCCGGCTCGAAGTCGGTGACGCGGTCGGTCGACATCGTCCACGAGGTGAGCCTCGGCATCGACAGCGAGACCCTCGCCTACGGCGACCTCGTGGTGACGAAGACGGCGACCAAGAGCACGGACGTCGCCGAGGAACTCGGCTACAAGGACGTCCGTAACCTGACGATACGGCGGGTGAGCGGTCCCGACCGCTGGCTCTCGGTCGTCGAGCGGCCGCCGAAGACGCTGGAGAAGGGCGACGCCGCCCCGTTCGTCGTCGAGACCCGGTTCACGCCCGACGCGAAACTGTTCAAGCAGTACACGTGGACGTTCCGGGTCACCGGCGACAACGTGGACACGCAGACCATCACGGTCACGGCGCGGGCCAAGCCCATCTCCTTCGAGTCCGTCCGGAAGCCGCTGCTGGACTACCGCGGCGGGAGCGGCTGGCAGTCGACCGTCGCCGGCGGGATGGTCGAGAGCCTGAACGGCCTCGAACAGAAGCTCAGGGAGAACGAGAACGTCTCCAGACAGGACCTGCCGTCGGTGGTGGCGGCCTCCCGGGCGTCGACGCTGTTCATCGAGTCGGCCTCGACCGCACAGGACCGCATCGCCGCCGGGGAGGACCGCAACGCGACGAACGCCGTCGTCCGCGCGGCCGCGGCGTACAAGCTGATGAGCGTCTACGTGCAGCGAATCGAGGACCCGCAGCTCAAAGGGGACGCGGAGCGGGCCCACGAGGCCGCCGGCGAGCGCCTCGATACGCTCATCGAGCGCCAGACCACCTACTACCGCGAGCAACTCTCGGGCGACGACGTGAGCGCAATCGAACGCGCGGCCATCAACCGGCAGCTCTCTCGCATCGCGGCGCTCGAAGGCGACGCGGCGCGCGCGAAGACGCTCCGAGGGAAGTCGCGGGAGGCGTTCGACCGCTACCTCGCGCTCGTCCGGCAGGGAAGCGAGAAGCGCGTGGAGGCCTCCCGGGTGCGCCAGCGCCTCGACGGCCGGGTCGTGACGACGGTCGCCGGACAGACGCTGCTTTTGAATCCGGCGGCGTGGGACACCTTCACGTCGGAGCGCGACCGGGTGCTGTCGCTCTACGACGAGAGCGCGGCGACGTTCGCCGAGGCCGGCGCGACGGAGAAAGCGCGGGAGACGCGCGCACAGCGGGAGGCCGCCGCCGCGGACTTCCAGACGGCGAAGTACTCGCTGTTTGTCGCCTCCGGGGTCTACCTCCTCGGATTCCTCGGGGCCATCGGCTACGTCGGCCGGCAGATGTACGCCTACATCCAGGACGCGCGCGCGGCCGTCACCGGCGACTTCCTGCTGTGACGGGGGCGGCGGACCGCCGCTGACTCC
>JBDGSQ010000021.1:19577-30458 GCA_042217455.1 Haloferacaceae archaeon
CTGCTCGCGCAAGACTGTCACCTCGTTGTTCTCGCCGTCCACTGCACTCCCGTCGCTCGCGCGTTCGAATCCAGCGGCGCGCGAACGCGTGGGCGACGCGGGCGGTCCGTCACCGCGACCGGTAGCCGGTCAGGAGGTGGTCTCGCTCGTCCGCGTCGTCGTCGCCGTCGTCCGGACGTTCGACCGTCCACTCGGCGCGGTGGTCCTCGGTCCACTCCGCGACGTCTTCGACGATGGGTCCGTCGAGCCCGTAGGTCGCCTCTTCGCCGTCGTATTCGACGGTCACGGTCAGCGACGCCCGGTCGGTCACCGGACCGAGGTCGACGTGGTGTGTGACTGACTCGCCGGGGTCGAGGCCGTCGACGTCCTGTGTTCCGCGGTACATGAGGTCGCTCACGGCCTCCCCGTCGGCGGTGATTCGAACGCGGTCGAGCGGCCGCCCCCCGTCGTTCCGGAGCGTCAGCACGACCATCCCGCGGGGAATCGCCTTCGTCTCGTCGCTCACCTCGAGTGCCACCTCGGCGTCTCGCTCGCCCGCCTCGACGGGAATCAGGACCGGGCGCTTGTACCGGTCGCCGTCGCGGGAGAGTTCGACGGCCCCCGCGAGGACGCCCGCCGTCCGCTCGATCGGTTCCTCCACGGCGGTCGACCACTCGGCGGCCCGGTTCGGTGGGACCTCCCTCCCGTCGACCGACCACACGTCGACGCCCTCGATGCCGACGCGCTCGATTCGCTGCGGCGTCTCGCCGTGGTTCGTCACCGCGAGGTCGAACTCGGCGGGCGTCTCGCCCGCGATCACGCTGCTCTCTATCGCGACGGTGGCCTCCGTGACCTCCACTTCGAGGTCCGCTGCCTCCACCGCGCGCCCGTCGCTCGTCCGGACCGTCACGGGGGGAAGCCGCTTCGTCCCGGGCGCGTAGAACGCGTGGAGTCGCTCGAACGTCCGGCGCTCGCCGCTCGGCACCGGGTCGAACTCGACGGTCTCCTCGCCCGACTCGACCCGGCCGACCACCCCGCTCCCCGTCTCGTTCTCGACGACGAGTCGCTCCCGGAACGCGGTGCCGGCGGCGACGGACTCGACGTTGACCTCCCGCGACACAGCGAGCGACGCCGCCGACTGCGCGTCTGTCACCGACGCCCCGGCGTCCCCGTGTGACTCGCGCGCGGGCGACCGGGGCGGCCTGTCCGACTCGGACTGGCGGTGGCCGGACTCCGGCGAGTCGGACTCGCGGGAGTCGGGTCTCCGAGCGTCGGACTCGCGCGGGTCGGACCGCGAGGACTCCCTCCGGTTCGGTTCCGTACTCGCCTCCCCTGTCGGACCCGCGCCGACCCCCTCTGTCGGTTCTGTACTCGCCTCCCGCGTCGGCTCCGCTCCCGCCTCCCGCGTCGGTTCCGCACTCGTCTCTCCCGTCTCGTCGTGCGGCGGGGGAGACGAGTCCTCGTCGGCGACGCGGGGGACTCGCTCGTCGCCCGACGAGCGGGGCGACCGTCCGTCCGGGTCGCCGGATGCGTGTCGGTCGCGTTGCTCCTTTCCCGTCCGACTCGACCGGTCCGCTCCGCCGGGCTGAGCCGTTTCGTCGGGTCGAGCCCGTCTGTCGGTCTGTCTCGCTCTGTCGGTCTGGCCACTTCTGCCGGTCCGGCCCGTTCCGCCGCCGCTGTTCGTCCGGTCGCGCCGGGCTCCGCCGTCGCCGACGGTCGCCTCGACGCGCGCCGGGACGGAGGCGAACCCGACGACGAGTCGCCCGGCCGCAGGTGGCTGCACCAGCACGCGAACGGTCTCCTCGGGGTCGAGCGTCACCGTTCTACTCACCGGCTCTGCCATCGCCGACCCCGAGAGCGTGAGGTCGTCGGCGAACGCGACCGGCGACGGGTTCGAACAGCGGACGGCCACGAGGCTGTCCTCGCTCCCGTCGAGCGCGAGCGCGTCCTCGAAGTCGGGGAACGTCACGTCGAGGTCGACCTCGTCGTAGGCCGTCGAGACCGTCAGCGTCGTCTCCCCGCGTCGCCACGGGAGGTCGACGGTAGTCGCCGCGTCCGTCACGCCCTCTGCGAGCGTCGACCGCTCCGACGCCACCGCGACCGGGTCGCCGGGGAGGCCGGCGAGCGCGACCGTCACGGTGCCGCGGTCGACGCGTTCGAGCGAGGCCGTCGGGTCGAGGACCGGGCGTTCGCGCACCGAGAGCGTCTCCGTCGCGGCGACGTACCCGTCGACCCGCACGTCGAGCGTCGCCGGCGCGTCCGACTCCGGCGTGAGTTCGACGTCGACGGAGGTCTCCTCGCCGGGGGCGAGCGAGAGCGGCGTCGAGATCGGCTTCACGCTCCCGTTCGACAGGTCGAACTCGAGCGTGGCGGCGACCGGGCTGTCGTCGCCGTTCCTGACCGTGAGCGACCGCGTCGCCGACCGCTCCCGGACGAGCGCGTCGGTCGGTATCTCGACGTCGACGGCGTCGTGGGCCAGCCGGTAGACGGCGATGGTGTCCGATTTCACCACCGCGACGAGGTCGCCGTCGACCGTCGGGACGGCCCGTTCGGCCGGGAGCGTGTCGACCTCCGCCGTCGACCCGTCGGGGGTGAGCGCGAGCGTCGCGTCCGCCGTCGTCGCCAGCAGCCACTCCTCCCCGCGGTCCGACAGCGCGCGCGTCGTGAGTTCGTACGTCCACCGCTGCTCGCCCGTCTCGCGGTCGAGGCCGACGAGCCTGTCGTTTCGCATCGACACCACGGCGCAGTCGGCGACGACGCCGAGCGACTGTATCGCCCCGTCGAGGTTCGTCTCGAAGGTGACGTCGCCGCGGTCGTCGACGCCGACGACGAACGACCAGACGCCGAACAGGAAGCCGCTCCCGTGGGCGACGACGCTCGGGGGTTCCGCGATGTCCGCGTGCGGTCGCTCGAACTCGAACCGGACGGCCCCCGTCTCCCCGTCGACGCCGAGGAAGGTGTCGTCCTCGAGGAGGACGCCGAGGAGGCCGTCACCCGTCGCCGCGACCCGCGCGACGCCGTCGAACTCCCGGTTCCACACGCCGGTCCCGTCGACCGACCGCGCGAAGACGCCGTCGGCCGTGGCGACGTACACCCGACTGCCGGCGGCCACGTCGACCACGTCGGCATCGAGGGCGGTCCGCGAGGTCCCGGTCGCGGACGCGATGACCACCTCGCCGCCCCCCGTCCCGACGGCCAGCACGTCGCCGCCCGCGACGGCGGTCACGGCGTCGCACTCGAACGTGTCCCGCTTGCGGAACGTCGGTGCGTCCATCGCTCACCGTCGCTCCCCGGCCCCGCCCAGTGCGCCAGCCGATGGTCGTCGCTGCGGGAGCGTCATCCCTAGCTCGTCGGCCTGTTCTTCGACGTACGATTTCAGCTCCGGGTAGCCCTCGAGGTCCTCGATCTGGTCGCGGACGCTCGCGACGTACTGTCGCACCGTCTTCGGCTGGGTCTCCGCGAGTTTCTCCGAGAGGTAGTCCGTCGTGAGCGGTTGCGGGTCGTTCTCGACGACGCTCTCGACGAGTTCGCGCTGGAGGTCGCTCCCGAGCACCCGGTCTGCGATTTCGGCGGGCGTGAACCCCACCGACTCCTCGGCGAGTCGCTCGAAGTCGATATCGTCGCTGTTCGGCACGGACGAGAGGCTCTTCGACCAGACCTGCTCCATCACCTCGACTTTCGGTTGCGGGATGAACTGCTGGATGGGGAACCGCCGCGTCGCGGCGGGGTCGATGCTGAAGGGCATGTTGGTCGCGCCGATGACCAGCAGGTTGTCCTCGATGCCGTTCATCTCCTGCAGGAACGCGTTGGTGAGCGCGCGCTCGTGTCGCTGGAGCGTGTCGTCTGCCCTGTCGGGGATGAGCGTCTCCACCTCGTCGAAGAAGAGCACGCAGAACCCGTCCTGTGCGATCTGGTGGGCGTGGTCGAAGACCGCCTCGACGCGTCGCTCCGACTCGCCGGGGTACCGCGACTGGACGTCGCCGCCGGTCACCTCGACGAACTCGACCTCGCCGAGGTCCTCCTCGATGGTCGTGTTGTGCTTTGCCTCGTAGGCGATGGCCTCGGAGACGAGCGTCTTCCCGCACCCCGGTGGCCCGTAGAGGAGCATGCTCCCGCCGCGGCTTCCGAACTCCGGGCCGTAGTGGTCCTCGACCTCCTCTTTGGTGTCCGGGTCGAAGAGCGCGAGGATGGTCCGGGCCGTCCGCTTTACGTCCTCCAGTCCGGCCACGTCCTCCTCGAAGCTCTTGACCGGGTGCCGCGGCGTCAGGTCGATGTCGACGTCCATCTCGTCGTCGCCGCCCCCCGGGCCGCGAGGACCGCCGACCTCGTCTTCGTCCTGTGCCGCGATATCCTCTCGCTCCTCCTCGGAGAGGAAGTGTATCTCGGTCGAGTCGGTCACCCGCAGCGTCGGGTTCCGCGGCGGTTCCATGTGCTCGACGACGAACGAGAGCGTCGCGTCGCCGTTCGGGACCACCTCCTCTATCTCGTGGAGGAGGTAGTTCTGCTCTCGCAGGTACGACTCGACCGACTCCTCTGCGACGTCGTCTTTCAGGTAGATGTCCGCGCGCTTGCAGGGCGGGACGTTGTTCAGCGTCACCGACTCGTCGACGACGAACTTCTGCACCCCGATGCCGCCGAAGACGTCGGCGACGTTCTCGTTCAGGATGACGCGCCCCTGATTCTGTATCTCGAACTCCGTCTTCGCGTAGAAGTAGGCGCGCGTGTTTCGATGCGTTATCTCGACGACGCCCGGGTCGGCACCGGACCGACTGAGCGTGACGTACGAGGTGGGCTGGTCGTCGTCGAACTTCGGCGTGATGGATGTCTTACTCATTGTCGTGGAGTCGTTCGATTGTCCACTCGATGAAGCGGAACGTCTCTGTCGCGTCCGGGCTGACGTCGTCGATGAAGCCGCCGGTTCTGAGCAGGCTCTCGAGCACCCCCCCGAACTGGTCCAGCATCGACATCGTCGAGGTCCACCCGAAGAACAGCGACTGCGAGCGGTCCACGCCGTCGGCTCGCAGTCGCCCCTCGATCCGCGTCGCGCGGTCGGAGAGGTCCCCGAAGACGCCGTGGAGGACGGCCAGCACCGGCACCCAGTCGGAGGCCGTCTGCCTGATCTCGACGACGACACGACCGCCCACGACCGACACCTGCGGGAGCGCCGTCACCGCGTCGACCGGGAGGTCCGCCTCGGCCGCGACGGCGTCGGGCGTCAGCTCGTCGACCGTCGTCAGCGCACCGAGGACCGACTCGTAGGTCGGGTTCCGCGACGGTGACGTCACCGGGAGCGGCGAGTTCCCACGGAGCAGCGTGGTCATGTCGAGCGTGATGGCCTGCAGGGCGTCCACGTGCCGCCAGGCGTCGAGACACTCCGCGAGGACGGGTATCTCGAACAGCGCGTCCATGTGACCGGACGCGCGTCTCGCGCTCTGCAGCAGTGACTCGGCGTGCATTCGATGGCTGTCTCAGTCCGAGTTCACCTGCGTGCCGACGCCCAGTTCGTCGACTGCCTCCTCGGTCCTGTCGACGAACTCTCTGCTCTCTTCTGTCTCCTGCTGGAGCTCGTCCTCGTCGAACTCCGAGATCATCATCTCTTCCAGCTCTTCGTCGCTCGTATCTTCGGAGATGTCGCTGACTGACATCCCTCCCGTCAGCACCGAGGAGATGTCCATGATTCCAGAGATGAGGTCGTCGTCGATGCCCGACATCTTCGTGCTCTCGTGGTAGGCGCGGACCCGCATCGCGGTGTTGAGCTGCTCGTAGTTCGACTTCGCGTCCTCCAGTATCTCGATGCGCGTGCCCATCAGCTCGATGGTCCCCTTGACCTTCTCGATCACTTCCGTCTTGGGGCCGCCGCTCTCTTCGGCCATGAGGTACCGCTGTTTGAGGAGGTCGTACTTCTCTTTCTCGTGGCTGCTCAGCGACGACCGGTCCGGGTACCCGTCGCCGTCCCCGAGCTGCATCATCTGGCGGGCGATCTCTTTCTGACTGGACTCGCCGCCCGACTCGGTGTCGATCTCGATTCCCTCCATGTAGTCTTCGAGCTTCCCCTTGGACTCCTCGAAGGCGGTGAGAGCGTTCGTGATGAGGTTCTCTCCCGCGTCGAACGCCGCCGCCCAGTTCAGGACGCGCTTTCGCTTCACCTCGCTGTCGTCGATGTCGTCGATGGCGTCGAGTTCCATGAGGAGGGAGATCTGGTCGTTCTCGATGTCGAAGACGCCCTCGTCGTTGAAGTAGTCGATGAGGGCCTCCGCCCGGTCCTCCTCCTGGACGTCGATCTGGTTCCCGTTGTCGAGTATCGCCTTCTTCGCATCCTCACGGGAGAGCGTCCCGTCGTCGTCGACGAGACTTCCGCCACCCTGCTGGAGCATCTCCTCGACGATGGCGGCGACGACCGGCTCGAAGTCGGCCTCGTCGTCCTCGTCGCCGTCGAACCAGTCGGCCTGGAGCCGGACCCTGCTGCGGTTGGACTCCTGTGGTTCGGCGACGATGTACGTTCCGTCCGCCATCTCGGTCCTCTCGAAGTTCGCGTACTTTCGTGGCATGGTTTCGGTGGTGTGTGTGTATGTTCGGTCGTGTGTCTACGCGGTGGTGAAGTCCTCTTCGACGAGCGACTCGTAGCGCGATTTCAGTTCGTCCGTGAGATACTCGTTGGCGGTGGCCGCAGACACCAGTTGCATCTCCTCGATGCGCTCGGCGCCGGCCTCCTTGAAGCCCTCCTCGGTCGAGATGTGGTCGTTCTCCGCGATGACGTCGGACTGGAGTTGCTTCGCCCGCTGGTCGAGGAACTCGTCCAGTTCCTCCGACTGGACGTACACCGCGCCGTGCTCCTCGACGTCGAGTCGCTCTTTCAGCGCGGTCTTCGTCTTCTCGAGCACCTCGTGCGAGGAGGTGCCGGCCTTCGTCAGCACGTCGGACCAGTCGTCGATGGCGTTCTGGACCACCCGGTCGTACTCGTTTTTCGGGAGGACGTACTTCGACTTCTCGAACTGCGACTGGACGTCGTCGACGACCTGCCCCGCGAGGTAGTCCGCGTACTGACCGATGGCCGACTTCACGAGGTACTGGCCGTCGAGGTCGACGATGAACGACTGGGACTCGAGGTACCGGATGACGTCCGCGGTGGCCTCCACGTTGATGACCCGTTCGAGCTGGTCGTGCTGTATCTTCCCGTGGTCGGCCTTCTGACGCAGGCGCGCGTCCACGCCGGCCTTCCCGGTCCGGTCTTTGAGCCGCGAACCGATGGTGAAGTAGTCGCGCTCGCCCGCGGCGATGCGGCGCACCAGGTTCTTCGACTCCAGTTCGTTCACCAGGATGTCGAGGTCGTCGAACGCGACGTCGAACCGCGAGCGCAGTTCCTCGCTCGTGACGACGAGTCGCTGCCCGAACAGGTTCGTGAGTTCGGCCGCGATCTCGTCGTCGTTGCCGGTGTCCAGCGGGTTGAAGTAGTACACCCCGGTCCGGAGCCGCTCGAACTCGCTGAACTCGTCGCCGGCGAGCGAGTCGAGCTCCTCCTTGATGTCTCGGGCGGACAGCGAGCCAGCCTTCAACATCCCCGTGTCGCCGTTCTCGTACCGCGACTGTATCTCCCCCTTCTCCTTGTTGACGTACAGGAACCCGGAGTTGTCGAGCGCGATGGACCGACAGACCTCCTCCAGGAGATCCTCGTCAACTGGTCGGATTGCCATTAATCTGTTCACTTATTTGTACGGTACTAAATGTTATCCACTGGGTAGGGCCAACCTATAAATACGCCGTCGCCTCACACGACCCCCCGGACGAAAAATACAGTTCACGTGTCACTTCTGTCGGCGCAGGCGACCGTTTCCGGTGAGTCGGACCGACCGGTCGACGGAACTGTTCACCGGTCGGGCACTCCCGGTCTCCGGACACGTCTCCCGGCCGACGCGCTCCTCGCGCGACGAGGTCGCGGGGGGTCAGTCGGCGTGTCGCCAGAGGTAGAGACTCGCGTAACTCCGGTAGGGACGCCACCGCTCGGCCCGCTCGACCATCTCGCCGCGCGTGAGGTCCTCGCCCAGCAGGGCCTGCATCCCCTTGCGAATCCCGAGGTCCTCGACGGGGAAGACGTCCTCGCGGCCGAGACAGAACAGGAGGAACATCTTCGCCGTCCAGTCGCCGACGCCCGCGATGGAGGTGAGTTCGGCGACGACGGCGTCGTCATCCATCTCTTCGAACGCCTCCCGGTCGTAGTCGCGTTCGCGGAACGCCTCGGCCACGTTGCGGACGTAGGTGGCCTTCTGCGAGGAGAGGCCGGCGTCCCGGAGGGTCGCCTCGTCGGCGGCGACGAGCCCCTCCGGGGTCACCTCCACCGCCTCGAACAGCCGCTCGCGGATGCTCCGCGCGGCCGCCATCGATATCTGCTGGCGGAGTATCGACACCACGAGGCGCTCGAAGGGGTCGTCCGCCGTGTCTATCTCGACCGGCCCGTGGTCGGTCACGAGCGGTTCGAGCGCCGGGTCGCGGGCGAGGACGGCGTCCGGGCGGCCGTCGGATCGCTCTGTGTCGCTGCGCGAAGTCATCGAATCCGTCAGTCGGTTCAGGCCGGGGGGGGGATACGTCTGACGGCCGGTGCGGCCGCGACTCGCCTCCTGGCTCGCACGGCGACCACCCGCTCACGCGACCGCCGACAGACGACGCCCCGTCTCGCCCGAAGCGCCCCGTCTCGCTCGGGCCTACCTGACCGGTACCTCGGACCGACAACCACGAATAAACGCACTCGAAGTTTATCTGTAACCAGAGGGAAACGTTAAAACGCCCGGCAGTTGTGGGTTCTGACATGGAGTTGGACGATATCAACACCGTTACTGTTCTCGGTGCGGGTAACATGGGCCACGGCATCGCCGAGGTGGCCGCCATCGCCGGCTACGACGTGAACCTCCGGGACATCGAAGAGGAGTTCGTCCAGAACGGGTACGACCAGATCGAGTGGAGTCTCGGGAAGCTGGCCGAGAAAGACCGCCTGTCCGAGGACCCCGAGGCGGTGCTCGACCGCATCACGCCCCTCGTGGACTTCGAGGAGGCGGTCGACGACGCCGACGTGGTCGTCGAGGCCGTCCCCGAGAAGATGGACATCAAAAAGGAGGTCTACAGGGAGCTCGTCGAGTACGCGCCCGAGCGAACCATCTTCGCCACGAACACCTCCAGTCTCTCCATCACGGAGCTGTCCGAGGTGACAGACCGCCCCGAGCGCTTCTGCGGGATGCACTTTTTCAACCCGCCGGTGCGGATGCAACTGGTCGAGGTCATCTCCGGCGCGCACACCGACGGCGAGACGCTCGACGTCGTCGAGGACCTCGCCGAGTCGATGGACAAGACGCCGGTCCGCGTCCGGAAGGACAGCCCGGGCTTCATCGTGAACCGCGTGCTCGTTCCCCTGATGAACGAGGCGGCGTGGATGGTCCACGAGGACGAGGCGACCGTCGCCGAGGTGGACTCGACCGCGAAGTACGGCATGGGGCTGCCGATGGGACTGTTCGAGCTCATGGACCAGGTCGGCATCGACGTCGGTCTCCACGTCCAGGAGTACATGCACGAGGTCCTCGGCGAGGCGTACGCGCCCTGTCCGATGACCGACGAACTGGTCGAGGCCGGCGACCTCGGCAAGAAGACCGGCAAGGGCGTCTACGACTACGAAGACGGCGAGGGTGCACAGATTCCCACGGACGAGATTCGCGAGGACGTCGAGGTGCGTCTGACCGCGATGATGGCAGACGAGGTGGCCGCGCTCCTCGCCGACGACGTCGCGGACGTCGGCGACATCGACCACGCGATGCAACTCGGTGCCGGTTTCCCGAACGGTCCGGCGAAGATGGCCGACGAGCTCGGCCTGCAGACGCTGGTCGAGGCGCTCGACGAGCGTCGCGAGGAGACCGGCGAGCCCCGCTACGAGGTGACCGACTACCTCCGCGACCTCGCCGCGTCCGGCGCGGGCTTCTACGGCGACGGCGACGACGGGGAGGTCGAAGCGTCCTACGAGGACATCAGCGTCGAGCGCGACGGCCGAGTCGGCCGCATCGTCCTCGACCGGCCCCACCGCATGAACGCCCTCACCCACGAACTCCTCGACGAACTCGTCGACGCCGTGGAGGCGTTCGAGGACGACGACGAGGTGCGCGCGCTCCTGATAACCGGCGCGGGCGACCGGGCGTTCTCCTCGGGTGCCGACCTGACCGCCACCGCGAGTGGCGCAGACCACGTCGGCGCGGTCGAACTCTCCCGGAAGGGCCAGTCGACGTTCGGTCGCCTGAAGGAGTCGCCGCTCCCGGTCGTCGCCGGCATCGACGGCTACTGCCTCGGCGGCGGGATGGAGCTGTCGATGTGCGCCGACCTGCGGGTGGCCAGCGAGCGCTCCTCGTTCGGCCAGACCGAGTTCAACTGGGGACTGCTCCCCGGGTGGGGCGGCACCCAGCGACTCCAGCGCATCGTCGGCGAGGGCCGCGCCAAGGAGATCATCTTCACCGCGGAACACTTCGACGCCGAGACGATGGAGGACTACGGCTTCGTCAACGAAGTCACCGGGAACGACGAACTCGAAGAGCGGGCGCTCGAACTGGCTCGCGACCTCGCGGCCGGCCCGCCGATCGCGACGAAGTACGTCAAGCGGGCGATGCACAGGGGGTGGACCGACACCGAGGCCGGACTGGAGATCGAGGCGCAGGCCTTCGGCCACGTCATCGGCACCGAGGACCTCATGGAGGGCATCTCCGCGTTCGCCGAGGACCGCGAACCGGAGTTCGAGGGCAAGTAACGAACCCACGCCGTAACGCAATCCTTAAATCTCCGAGGAAGCCAGTTCCTGTTGCCGCTCGGTTGGTGTAGTCCGGCCAATCATATCGGCCTTTCGAGCCGATGACCGGGGTTCAAATCCCCGACCGAGCA
>JBDGSQ010000104.1:0-29306 GCA_042217455.1 Haloferacaceae archaeon
TCCCGGCGAGTCCATCGCCGACCGCTCCGTGAACCATCGACGTACGGCGCGGCTTCTTCATAAAATGCCTGCTGCTCAGGAGGCTATCTGCCGGTTTTCGGCCCCCTGAGAAGTTCCCTGGAGACTATCGCCGTTACCTCTCCCGCCTGTCGCAGTCACGGAGTTTTCTACAATAGGCTGCTTTTCGGAAGTGACGCTAATTGTGTGTATAGAGAGTGTTCCGAAAGAAGCGATTGAACGCATCGAGGCGCTGTGGGTAGAACGGGTAAATCTGGAAGATCAACCCTAGCGGAGACGATAGTTCGACGGCGACTCGACCGAATCCGTCACTCCGGACAGGAGACCGCCGGATTCGTTCGAGCGAAGGTCCCCTCGGGGTTCTCCGCGAACAACCACGCGTGCAGGCAGTAGTGGCGTGGCTGCCCCTCGTAGTGGCCCTCCGTCGGCCCCTCGAGCGCTCGGCGACTGTCACCGGCGAACAGCCGCGGCGGTCCGGTCACGTCGTCCGCCGGGACGAACCACTCGACGCCCGCCAGTTCGTACGCCCCGTCCGCGAAGGTGTAGAACAGCGTCTGCGGTCGGTCGTACGACAGGCGGTCGGCGGTCGGGTCCGTGAACGGCGTCCCGAGTCCCTCGACGCACGACCCGGTCCGCTCCTACCCGGCTTCGCGTGCCGCCTCGGGCCGCTCGTATCCCTCCAGTGCCGCCCTCGCGTCGTCGAGTGTGGCACCGGACCCGCTCTGGCGACTGCCGGTCCGGGTGCAACCGGCGACGGCCGCGACGAGAACCCCGCCGGTCGCGCGGAGCGCCTGTCGACGGTTCATACACGAGGGGCGACGGCGACCGAGTAAAAGCTATCCGAGACTTCGAGGCTCGTTTGTGCCTTCTCCGCGACGCGGCGGGAGCGAGTCGTTCGGACCGCTCACGACAGACTGGTGTGGCCGGGTGTCAGTCCGGTGTCGACGGCACATCTCCCAAGAGTTCCCAGCACGTCGCACCCCGGATTACGACGGTTCGCGTCGGGAGTCGCTCTCCCTGGCGCGGTAGACCAGATAGAGGAGAAACAGCATGATCGCCGGGAACACCGCGCTCGCCAGTCCGACGACGAGCCAGTTCACGGGCGACCCCCCGGGACGGCGTGCGTCGTGCGAGTCATCGCCCAGAGGTCGGCGCGCGTCCGACTTGAGGGTACCCGGCGGTTCCCACCGACCGACAATCGGCGCTCAGCCCTCGTAGGACGTCTCCAGCACCACGGTCCCGTTCGCGTCCCTGACGGTGACCGTGTCGCCGCCGTTGTTCCAGACCGCGCCCGTCCCGCCCCAGTACAGCTCGCCGGGGCCGTCGGTGCCGGTGCCGCTGTAGAGTGTCAGCGACGCGCCGGGGTCGAGGCTCGCGTGCTGCGGGAAGGCGTACTCGTGGCCCGCCCGGTCCGAGACGGTCCACCCGCCGAGCGAGAGCGGCCGGTCGCCGTCGTTCCGGAAGACGAGGTACTCGCCGTTCGGGTTCTCGTTGTCGTTCCCGGGCGCGTCGGCGCGGACGGTCACGAGCGTCAGGCCGGTGCCGCCGTCGGTGGCGACGGGCGTCTGCGTGGTCACCGCGTCGGCGTCGAACCCCCACAGGCCGACCCCGTCGGCCTGCGCCCTCGCTTCGGCGGCCTCGAACTCGTCGCGTCTGCCGAACGGCGCGTCGTAGACCCGGGCGTATCCCTCTTCGAGGAGCGCGAGGTTGAACAGCTCGCCGTCGCGGAACACGTAGGCGAGCAGGCGGCCGTAGCGGTCCCGCCGGTCGGCCTCCGGGTCGGTGGCGACGCGGACCCGCGCGTCCGCGAGGCGGCGGGTCGCGAACGCGCTGGCGCGGTCCGCCCACTCTCTGAGCCACGCGCGGGCCTCCGCCGTGTCCGGGAGTCCGAACTCGTCGGGCGACACGTCCCCGCGCACCTCCGGGGAGTCGACGCCGAGGAGCCTGACCGACTCCGTCTCGCCGTCGTCGAAGCGGACCTCCACGGTGTCGCCGTCGACGACGCGCGTCACGGTGGCGTTCGGTCCCTCCGGGGCGGGTGTCGCGTCCGACCCGCCCGGGAGCACGGGGCCGACGCCGAGACAGCCCGCGAGTAGCACCGAGAGGGCGAGGGCGACTGCGACCGCCGCGGGGCCGGAACGGCGAACCATCGTCACACGCGGCGAGACGGTCGGACAGGACTTGGAAGTAGCGGGTGCGACGAACCGGAGCGGAAAGCAGCGGGTGCGACGAATCGGGGAATAAATCGGACGGCGTGCCCGGGCGACTCAGAAGCGGATGTCCTTGAACTCGCGGGCCTGATTCTCGATGGCCTCCTCGGTCGGCAGGCGCTCGATGCTGGACGCACCGAAGAAGCCGACGACGCCCTCGGTGTTGTTGAGGACGTAGTCGGCGTCGTCGGGCCACGCGATGGGACCGCCGTGGCAGATGACCATCGCGTCGTCGTTCACGTCGGTGGCGGCGTCGTGGATGTCCTGGACCCGCTCTGCGGCCTCCTCGAGTCCGAGAGCCGTCTCCGCGCCGATGTCGCCGCTGGTCGTCAGCCCCATGTGGGCGACGACGACGTCCGCGCCCGCCGCGGCCATCGCGCGGGCCTGCTCCTCGTCGAAGACGTACGGGCAGGTGAGCATCCCCTTCTCGCTGGCGAGTTCGACCATCTCGACTTCCTTCTCGTAGCTCATCTCGGTCTCCTCCAGGTTCTCTCTGAACGTCCCGTCGATGAGCCCGACCGTGGGGAAGTTCTGCACGCCGGAGAAGCCCATCCGCTTGAGTTCCTCGAGGAAGACGTCCATCTCCCGGAAGGGGTCGGTTCCGCAGACGCCCGCGAGAACCGGCGTGTCCTCGACGATGGGGATGACCTCGCGGGCCATCTCGGTGACGATCTCGTTCGCGTCGCCGTAGGGGAGCAGTCCGGCGAGCGACCCGCGCCCGTTCATCCGGTACCGGCCGGAGTTGTAGATGATGATGAGGTCGACGCCGCCCCGCTCTGCGAACTTCGCGGAGATACCGGTCCCCGCGCCGGCCCCGATGACCGGCTCGCCCGCCTCGACTGTCGATTCGAGTTTCTCGATGGATTCCGCGCGCGTGAACTTCATGCCTCGAGTAGTACCTCGCGAACGCGTGACAAATAGCTTCAGGTGGGGCGGATTCTCGCGGGTGTTCGCCCGGTGCGTGTGCGACTCGCGGGGGCGCTCAGGCGGGTCCGACGCCCGCCTCGCGCATGTACCCGTCGAGTTTCTTCGCCATCGCGAGCGCGAACGCCTCGTCGTTGACGTCGGTGACGCGCTCGACGAGTTCGACGTTCTCGGCGAGGTTCTCCCTGACGGCGTCGAACAGCGCCTCGTCGGCCTCCGGGTCGTAGAAGTCCTCGCCCTCGACGTCGATGAGCGAGACGCCCCCGAGGGGGAGAAAGAGCGCGGTCGGACCGGTCGCGCCGTTCAGTTTCTCCGCGAGGATGCGCCCGAGTTCGGCGTTCTCTTCGGGCGTCGTCCGCATCAGCGTCACCGTGGGGTTGTGCTCGTGGAGGTGTCGCTCCCGGAACTCCTCGGGGACGTCGTCCGCGGGGCCGAAGTTCACCATGTCGAGCGCCCCGGTCGAGACGACCTGCGGGATTCCCTTCGTGCCCGCCGCCTCGAGGCGGTCCGGGCCGGCCGACAGCACACCGCCGACGAGTTCGTCCGCGAGTTCCGTCGTCGTCACGTCGAGGACGCCGTCGACGACGCCCTGGTCGACGAGGTTCTCCATGGCCTGCCCGCCGGTTCCGGTGGCGTGGAAGACCAGTACCTCGTATCCCCGTTCTTCGAGGTACTCGCGGGCGCGCCTGACACACGGCGTCGTCACGCCGAACATCGTGACGGCGACGGTCGGTCGGTCCTCGACGTCCACCTCGGGTTCGTTCGCCACCATGCCGACCACGGCGAGCGCGGCGTTCGAGAGTATCCGGCGCGTCAGCTGGTTCAACCCCTCGATGTCGGCCACCGAGTAGAGCATCATGATGTCGCGGGACTCGACGTACGGGCGGGTGTCCCCGGAGGCCATCGTCGACACCATCACCTTCGGGACGCCGTAGGGGAGCGCCCGCATCGCCGTCGTCGCCACCGAGGTGCCACCCGACCCGCCCATCGAGAGGACGGCGTCGAGTTCGCCCGCCTCGTACAGGTCGCGGACGACGGCGGCCGCGCCCTCGCCCATCGTCGCCATCGCGTCGCCTCTGTCGCCTGCCTCCCGCAGTGCCTCGACCGACGTCCCCGCCGCGGCCGCCACCTCCGCGCGGGTCGTGTCCCCCTCGAACGCCGGGTCGCCCAGCACGCCCGTGTCGACGACGTGGGTCGACAGTCCCTGCGCTTCGATTACGTCGCGGGCGAAGCCGATCTCCTCGCCTTTCGTGTCGAGCGTGCCGATGATGACCACACTCATGATTCGACCGAGACGTGGAGACCGCCCACCTTAACGATTCCCCGCCGCCGCACCGGTCGGCTGGAGGGAGGCGACACCCGCCGCTGCACCGGTCGGCTGGAGGGAGGCGACACCCGCGGCGCGCACGACCCCGATGGACAGACGACACCAAAGTGGTTATATCACGAGCGGGAGAACTCCCCGTCGAGACTCTCGGATGGCAGTCGATCGAGACGGGTCCGAGGGGGGGAGCGGCGTCCGGGAGTTCGTCACGCCGGGGTCGAACGTCCTCGTACTCGCACCGGTGATGGACTCGGGCGTCGGAGCGGTCTGCACGAACCTCCTCCGCGTGGAACCCGTGGCAGACGAGGCGGTCTTGCTGGTCACGTTCACACAGAGTGCCGACGTTCGCGTCGACGACTTCCGGGAGCGGGTCGACTCGCCGCCCGGCGACCTGCACGTCGTCGACGTGAGCGGCGAGACGCGCTCCGGCGCCGACGGCCCGTCGCACGTTCCCGGTCGGGTCGTCGACGTGGTGTCGAGTCCGACCGACCTGACGGGACTCGGCATCGCCATGAACGAGCAGCTGGCCGAGTGGGCTCGCGACGACGCCCGCATCGTCGTCTGCGTGCACACGCTCACGACGCTCCTCCAGTACGCCTCCGAGGAGCGGGTCTTCCAGTTCCTCCACGTGCTGACGAACCGTATCCGGAGCGTCGACGCCGTGGCCCACTACCACCTCGACCCGGCGGCGGTCGGCGACAGGACCGTCCACACGCTGCTGCAACTGTTCGACGTCATCGTCCGGCGCGACGACGAGGGGTGGAAGATCGGGGCACGCGGGTGAGGTGATTCCGGTCATGGCCAGACTGTGGACGGGTTCAACGAGTGATTAAGCCCGAGTTAAAGACAGCGTAAACCTTTTTCTTCGCTCCGACGATAGAGCGTACAATGGACGTCACCCACTCGGACAACACCGGTTTCGAGAATCCGCCTCCCGTCGACGCGTCGGTCGGTTCGCGCGAACGGGTTGCGGATGGGATGCGGGGTGGCGACCGGTCGGACGGCGTCCGTTCACGCGTGCGGGGGCAGACGACGCTCGACTTTGCAATCGGCGTCGGCGTCTTTCTCCTCGTCGTCGTGTTCGTCTTCTCGTTCCTCCCGGCGGTTTTACAGCCGTTCAGCGGGGGCCAGGAGACGATGGTCACTGCGGACCGCGTTGCCAGTTCGCTCGCTGGCGGAACGCTTGGGTCGCCGGAGGACCCGTACACCCTCGATACGAGCTGTACCGTCGCTTTCTTCGGCGGCCCGGCGTCCGACGAGGGCTGCGAGTTCGACAAGAGCGACTCGTTCGACGAACGACTCGGGCTCAGTCCCCGAATCACGCTGGACGTCACACTCGTCGGTGACACGAACGGAGACGGCACGCCGAACACACTCTGCTGGGACACCCCCGACGACGCACAGCCCCAGGAGGGTCGTATCGTCGAATCCGTCAACAGCGAGTGCGACGTCGAGTTCACCGCGGGCGCCGGTTCCCCCGGACAGCAGTCAGTCGTTACTGCTCGACGTGCAGTCACCGTCGACGACACGTACGCGATGCTCGTCGTCAGGAGCTGGTGACCGTGCGGGGGCAGGCACACACGATGGAAGCGATTCTGGGGGGACTCGTCCTGCTCGGCGGGCTCCTGTTCGCGCTACAGGTGACCGCGGTCACACCGCTCTCTGCGAGCACGTCGAACCAGTACATCGAGAACCAGCAGTCCGGCATCGCGAGGGGCGTCCTGGCCGTGACGAGCGAGGAGGGGGGCGTCGGGGTCGAGAGCCCGCTCAAGCGCGCCGTCCTCTTCTGGGGCGACGAGAACTCGGACGGCATTCGCGAGTTCCACTGCTCGGACGGCGTGGAGGTATACTACACGAAACCGCCGTCCGCGTCCTGTCCGGCGTCCCCCAGCGTGGCCCCGCCGAACGAGTTCGGCGTCGTGCTCGACCGGGCTTTCGGGCCCGGGACTGCCGTGAACGTCCAGCTCTTCTACCGCACCCCCGCTGGATTCACCGAATCGCAGTGGATGGTCTATCAGGGCGACCCGACCGACAACGCCGTCCAGGTAACGACGCTGGTCACGCTACACGACGACGACGTCGTGTACGACTCCTCGGAGAATCCGACCGGGATGACGGTGGGGAGCGGGGCGGCCGACTTCTACGCACCCGACGCGTTCCCGTCTACCGGGACCTACAACGTCATCGAAGTGGAGGTGACCGTATGGAGGATCTGAACGGCCGCGTGACCGAAACGCGTGGCCAGTTGCTGCTCATCGCGGGTCTCTCGTTAGCGGTGGTTCTCGTCGTGCTTGCGCTCCTTTTGAACTCCGCGATATACACGCAGAACCTCGCAACCCGCGGCGGAGACCTCACTGACGAGAACGACGTGAGCGGTGTTCGAGAGAGCGTCGAGCACGGTCTCAGAGAGGCCATCCAGCACGCGAACCGGAACCACGACACGTACGCCGACCAGGAGAACGCCATCGAGGACAGCGTCTCGAGCCTCTCCGACGCGATAGAGGCCTACGGCGCGGACGACGGACGCATCGTGTCCGTGACCTACCAGAGCGCGGTAGACGGGACTCGCATCTTCCAGTCGAGCGACGGGAAGTTCACCGACAGCTCGGCCCTGGGTAACTGGGACCCCGCGACGGGCGTCGACGGCGTCCGCGCGTTCCGCATGGACGTCTCCCGGAGCGATCTGGCGTCGCTCGGTGCGGACCCGCCGCCGGACACCCTCCCGCTGGGAGCGGCGTTCCACGTCGACTTCGCCGCCACGGATACGTACCGCATGTACGTCTACCGGAACGGCGCGGGACAGACGATCGTCGCGGTCTACGAGAACTCCGATCTCCGGGGGTACTGCAGGGACGGTTCCGGGAGCCGAACGGTCATCGACGTCACCGATGGGTCCGTCGGCGGCCAGCACTGCGAACCGCTGGACTTCTTCGAGTCACTCGGGACGCCGTTCGACGTGCAGTTCCGGTCCGGAGCCCTCGCGGAGGGGACCTACGAGCTCACGGTCCCGGTTCAGCAGGCGAGTCTCGGCTCCAGTCCACCCCACTCGGAGCAGGTCATCTACTCGACCACGGCGACGGTGTCGTACCACACGCCGGACATCAGCTACGAAACGACGGTGACGGTGGCGCCGGGTGGTCCGAGTGCGTGAGAACCGCGCGGTCTCGACGACGATCGGGTACGTTCTCACGCTCGCCATCGCGTCGATACTCGTTGCGGGACTGGTGAGCGCCGGCGGTTCGGTGGTCGACAGTCACCGGGACGCGACGCTCCGTGAGGAGTTATCCGTCGTCGGACAGGAGGTCTCGGGCGGCATCGCCATGGCCGACCGGCTCGTCCGAAGCTCTGACGGGGGAACGCAGTCCGTCGAACTCACGCAGCAACTCCCCCGGAGCATCGTCGGCAAGCCATACACCATCGCTCTGAAGAACCCGTCGGATCCGTACCTCGTACTCGCGTCGTCCGGGACCGACGTCTCGGTCAGGGTGTACGTAGAGACATCCACGCCGGTCGCGGAATCGTCCGTGTCGGGCGGTCCGGTCCGTATCGTCTACGACACCTCCCTCTCACCGGCAAAACTGGTGATCGAACATGTCTGAACGCGGTGTGAGTAACACGATCGGATTCGTCTTCGTG
The DNA here is from genome assembly GCA_042217455.1 of Haloferacaceae archaeon. Lineage (GTDB taxonomy): Archaea > Halobacteriota > Halobacteria > Halobacteriales > Haloferacaceae > JBDGSQ01. Next base: position 8,113 of record JBDGSQ010000104.1, read on the forward strand.
TTCTCACTCATCATTCTCGTCGCGAGCGTCGTCTCCGTCTCGGGGTTCGGGGTCCTGCGGGACGTCCGCGACGCAGAGCGCATCAACAACGCCGAGCGGGCTTTCGACGTCCTCGCCGACAACATCGGCGACATCCAGAGCGAGAGCGCGCCGAGTCGGTCCACGGAGATAAAACTCGCCGACGCGTCGGTCGGGACGGCCGACGCGACCGAGATCACCGTCACAATCGCCGGGACGGACTATCCGACCGACGGGACCCCGATACGGACTGAACCGATCGTCTACAGCGCAGAGAACACACGGATTATCTACGAGGCGGGGGCCGTCATCCGCCAGGAGGAGAGCGGCGCAGTCATGGTCCGGAATCCACCGCTGCTCGCCACTCCCCAGCGGACCGCGCTCCAGTTCGTGCGGCTCGAATCCCCGTCCGGGTCGGGCGGAAGGGCCGGTACGACGACCATCCTCGTACAGGCCGTCCAGACGGACTCCCAGGTGCACGCAGTCGAGAGAGGGACCGACATCCCGGTCACCATCGAAGTGAAGACGGCGCCAGAGCGGGCGGCCGCGTGGAGTCGCTACTTCGAGGAGGAGATCGGCAGCGACGTCTGCAGCACCTCCGGGGGAACGGTGACCTGTAGCTACGACACGGACGTTGCCATCCTCTCGACCACGACGGTGGACGTCAAAATCAGCGGCTGAGCGGACCGATACGGCTTCCCGAGCGACACGGCCCTCGACGCCTCGCGTGGGGGCGGTCTGAGTCGACGCGTCGGCGTTCGACCGCTCGCCCGTTCACGGCGGGGCCCCACCCGTCGTCGACGGCGAGGGCTCACTCGTCGTCGATTTCGACCTCTGTGACGCTGATGTGGAGGTAGGTCACCTGCGGCGCCGAGGAGCCACTGACGGCCGCGTAGTCCTCCAGCGACCGGTCGAAGTGGAGGTTGTAGTTGTTACTCGCCGCCGACGTCTTCCCGACGATGCCACCGTACAGGTCGACGTTGTTGTTGATAGTCACCGTCACGCCGTCGTGTGACGCGGACGGCGGTCCGTACACGACGCCCTTGAACACGCTGTTCCCGGTGAACGTCGCGGCGCTGTCCGAGCGCATGAGGAGCCAGAGCTGCGGGGCCCTGTCGTCCGGATTGACGACGGTACCGCCGTCTACCGTGTAGTCGTCGTTGAGGTAGAAGATGGCTCGACCGTCCCCCTGTACGTCGATAGTGCCGGCACCGTGGTCGAAGGGGCCGTCCACGTAGACGTGTACCGAACCGCCGGACGTGTCGAGTTCGAGCGTGTCCCCGTTGCCGAGATTGACGTCAGAGAGGTAGTAGTCGCCGCTGGGGAGCGTACAGGTCGAATCACACCCCGAGAGCGAGCTCCCCGAGATGGCCGCGACGTCGCCGTTGTTGTTGCTCGACGCAAACTCGTTCCCCCGGGAGGTGATCTCGGAGTTGACACTGTCGGGGAGTTTCACGTTCGCACTCAGAGGGGCGACGGGCGACGCCGGCGAGGTGACGGTCACCGGGCCGCTGTTCTCCTGTACCGAACCGGTGACGGTTCCGTCCTCGTCTTCGACCGCCGCTCTCCCGTAGGCGTCTCCGTCTATCGTCGACCCGGTCGACATCTCGATGGACACGCCGTTGCCGTCCTCGTCGCCGTCCGCTCGGACGTTCCCGACGACCGTCCCGCTCCCGAGGAGGTCGACCTCCCCCGCCGTCTCGACGGTTCCGGTGACGGTAGCGCTGTCGGGCACCGTGACCGTCCCTTCCGCCACGACGTCGGTGGTATAACTGTCGGCGCCGAACGTCACGTCCCCGTCGCTGGAGGGGCCGTCGGAGGCGTGGACGTTGCCGCCGATGGTCACGCCGTCCTCTATCGTGACCGGACCGACGGCGATGACGTCCCCGCCGATGGACGACCCCGACGGAATCACGAGGGGGCCGCCGCCGCCGACGTAGAGGTCGCCGTCGACCTGTATCGTGCCTCCGGCCGAGAGGTCGCCGCCCACGATGAGGTCTTCCTCGAACTGGGGCGTGTTCTGCATGGTGAGATCGCCGCCGGTGGAGTAGCGACCGTGGAAGATCGGCGAGTTCTTCGTCTGGGTGCTCCCGTCGATGATGACTTCGCGCGGGAACTCGAGTGAGTTCTGGATGTCGGCGTCGCCGTTCGCCCTGACGCGTCCGCCAATTTCGACGTTGTTCGACGGCTCGAAGTTCCCGTCCACCACGATGGGAGCGTCGTCGCCGCCGGGGGACGTGTACGGTCCGTTGTCGGAGTTGTAGCTGTCGATCGAACCGCCGTTGCCGACCGTGATGGTACCGGCGCTGGAGGCGATGGCGTTCGAGGTCTGCATCGACTTCGGAACGACGAGCTCGATCGTCACTCGCTGGTTCGGGTGGTCGTAGGTGACCTTGCCGGAGGTCCGCTCCTCGAAGAACCGCCCCCACGCCTCGTAGAACGCGCTCTCGATCGTGACAGTGACTTTGCCCTCCTCGAGCGGGTTGGGGTGGGAACTACTCGGGAGCCAGACGTCAGTCGGAGACGGCTGGGTCATGACGAACTGGCCGCTCTGTGCGTCGCCGGCGATGGTCACCAGCGGGAGCGTCAGGGTCGGCGTCCCCGCTCCCCGCACTTCGTAGTCGAACTCCGGCGGGGACACCATCACGCTCCCGCCCCCGCTCTGCTTCCAGACGCCGCCTCCCTGGTAGGCGATCGTCGTCCCGCCCTGTTCGTAGCGGACCGTCCCGAGCGTGATGGTCTTCGAGATGACGTTTCCCGTCACCGTGTTCTCTATCTCGATGTGCATCGAACCTTCGCCGTCGTCGACGTTGACGGACCCTGACTCGGGCGTGGCGAGTTCGACCGTCTGCGATTCCGTCGACCCGTGCGCGACGAGGCTCGCTTTCGAGTCGAGCTGAGTCATCGACTTCTCTGCGTTCTGTATCTCGATATTCCCCCGGGTTTGCCTGAACGCGTTGTCTCCCAGGGTGACGATGAGCGTCGTGCCCGTGATCGTCAACCCGAGGAGGAGAATCACCCCGATGACCTCCGACTGGGCCCGCAGATTCCGGCCGAATTCAGCCCGTCCGTCCTCCGGCGAGGAACCCTTCACCGTCCACCCCCTCTCCGGGCGTCACGTCGCCGCCGGGAACGAGCGGCTGACGCCCTCCGAGCGGACCCGACCCCGCCTGCCGCACCAGCGTCCCGACGGACCGGACGGCTCATCCCACCACCATCCAGGCCAGCAGCGACACCGTCTGCAGGACGACGACGAACTTGACTCCCGAGAGGAGGGTCGCGTTCCGGATGTACCCGCTGATGAACCCGGAGAGCACGGCCTGAATCGTGACTGCGTGGAAGAACAGCAACGAGAGCTGGTTCGTGTCGATGTTGCCCCCGAAGCTCATGCCGCCCGCGCCGCCGCCCCCGCTCGACCCGGCCTGACTCGTGAGGCTGGCCATCACGTCGAGGAACTGCGTCTTGAGGATGGCCATCACGGCGAGCAGCGTCAGGAACGTCATCAGGATGATGGCGACCTGCATCCGCGTCCGCGAGCGTCGCTCGCGCTCGATGTCGTCCTGATTCTCGCTCGCCTGTGCGGCGGTCGACAGGACGTCCGTGATCTGGCTCGACGCCTCCTGTGCCTTGGTGATGAGTTTGACCGTCCGGGCCACCCGCGGGATGTGGTACTTGTTGTTGAACTCGACGAGCGCCTCCCGCAGGCTCATCCCGTAGTTCACCTTGGCGTACATTATCTCGAACTCGTCGGCGAGGCGACCCGAGGAGGTCTCTGCGACCATCTGGATGGACTCGAGCAGCGTCTGGCCGGTGTCGTTCGCGCTCGAGAGCTTCCGCAGGTTCTCGGAGAGCTTCCCGGTCACGGAGGTCCGGGAGCGGACGTTCCACTCGTGGAACACGGCCAGCGGGATGAACGTGATGTACAGCGGCAGGTACGCCCAGAAGAACGTCGACCACACCGGGTTGGCGACCCAGCCCGGTATCGTGAGCGGCGCCTTCCCCGAGAGGACGCCGATGACGAGGAAGACGAGGGCGGCCGGCACCGTGACGACCAGCGTGAAGAGCGGGTTGTCCCGGAAGAACAGGTGCGGCGCGTTGAGCAACTGCTTTGTCTTGTAGGTCCCCTCGCGCGAGTGGATGCGGTCGAAGATGCCGAACCGGCCGGTGAAGCTCTCGACGAGTCCGAGGTGGATCAGCCCCTCCTTGTGGGTCTCCTCGAGGCGGCGACCGGCGTCGGAGGGCTGGAGGTAGCCGTTGCCGACTTCGTCCTGTTTCACCGTCGAGACCAGCACGAGAAACGCCACACCCAGTATCGGCGTCAGCAGGTAGACGGTCCCGTACAGGAGCTTCTGCTGGGCCTGCCCGAGCATGCTCATGATGACGAGGATGATGATGAGCAGGAGGGGAAACAGCGAGAGCGTCATGTACATCTCCCCGAACAGCTCGAGAGTCTCGAGGGTCATCTCCTGTTGCTGTTTCGCCGTCCGCATGTGCTTGTCCTTCTTGTCGTCGAGGAAGCTCTGCATGTCGCCGCCGGTGTTGACGATCGAGAGCATGTCCGTCAGGAACTGCGACAGCTCGTCGCTCGGCGTCGTCATCGCCTGCTGGCGGATGGCGTTCCGGTAGTCGGTGCCGAAGTACTCCGTCTCCTGGACGATGCTCTGGAACTCGCGGGCCACCTCGCCGTAGGTGTCCTCGGCCCGCGCCATCGCCTCCAGAATCTCGAGCTGGTTCAGCCCGCCGACCGAGAGCGCGTACATGAACGAGATGGAGTCCGCGAGCAGCATGTTGATCTCGCGCTTGCGGCCGCTGGCGTTCGAGTACGGAATCGCCACCAGCGTGCCGAAGCCGATGCCGAATCCGACCGAGCCGAAGACGAGCCCGCTGACCACGACGAACGCCGGCATCGCCAGCTGGCGCAGGGTCCGCGCCGTGGCCTCGCTGCCGACCGGAATCCCGAGGCCGATAGACGAGATGTCGACGACGCCGAACCGGACGAGCGACCACCCGAGGGCCATCCCGAGCACCCACAGCGTCACGCCGAGGATGACGCCGATGGCGAGGGCGCGAGAGAGGTACATCTCGACCGGCGCGCTCATCCGGGACTGCGCGAGCTTGCTCTCCACGTCGGCGACGAAGTCGCCGTCGCCGTCGAACAGCCACCGGTAGAGGGGGTAGAAGGCGTCCCCGAGCGAGTCGGCGCTCCCCTCCAGTCCCGAACTCGAATCGAGACTCATCTTACTCCTCGCGCTCCTCTCCCGTCCGGCCGTCCGTGCGCTCGTCGTCCGAACCGTCGGCGGTACTCATCTCGTCGTCGCTCGCCTCGTCCGGCGACGCCTCCTCGAACTGTCCGAAGCCCCACTCGTCCATACCCTCGCTCCCGTCTGCGTCACCCTCGCCCGCGGCGACGAGGTCGTCGCCGCCGTCGCCGGCGGCCTCCTCGAACGGGTCGTCCCCGATGAGCGCGTCCTCGAGCGACACGTCCTCCCCGCCGCCGCTGTCTCCGTCTGCCGTCCCGCCGCCCGTCGCGTCGTCGCCGCCCTCGTCTTCGGTCGCCGCCGCGGTCGCCGCCGTCTCCGCGATTTCGTCGAGCGTCGGCGTCCCGGCACCGGGCTGGGCGACGACGTCCTGCTGGCCGTCGACGTCGAGCAGCGCCTGCACGACCCCGTCGCTCTCTTTGCCCTCGTACTCGGGGAAGAGTTCCTCTCCGGCCCGGTCGAGGATGTCGGCCACGCGCTCTTCGATCGGTCCGTCGGCCTTCGGGCGCGGGACCATCTCCTCTTTCTCCGGATCGATGTCGATGAGGACCGACTCCATCTCGCGGAGGCTCTCGAGGCTCCGTTTCAGCTGGTCGTTGGCCATCAGCGTCAGGATGGTCTCGGGGTCGTTGATGAACGCCTGGAACGTCGCGGCGACCTGCGTGTACGTGTTGAGCTTCCGGTCGATGAGATACGCGAGGACCACCTTCCGCCTGAACAGCTCCGACTGGAGCTTCTGGTCGGTCCAGCCCCTGTCGAACTTGATGTCCTCTAGCGTGTTCGAGTCGCCGATGCGGAGGAACGAGTCGGTCTCGGCCTGCCACTGGTAGACGTCCTGGACGTTTATCTCGTCGTTCTCGGCGTCGTAGTGGTTTATCTCGGTGATGGACTTGTTCCGGCGGACCTTGTTGTCCTCGACGCGGGTCGACGTCTGGATCGAGACGAGGTCAAGCGCCGTGAACATCGTCTTCGAGACGTTGATGGGCTCGGTGGTGAACCGCTTGAGGACCTCCCCGACGGAGTCGGCGTGGAAGGTCGTGTAGGTCGTGTGCCCCGTGGACATGACCTGGAAGAGCGTCCGCCCCTCCTCGCCGCGAATCTCGCCCATCACGATGTAGTCCGGCCGCTGGCGGAGCGCGGCCTCAAGCAGGTCGAACTCGTCGACGTCGCCCTTGCTGTCGTCGGTGAACGACGGCCGCGTGACCGAGGCGATCCAGTTGCGCTGGGGCAGTTCAACCTCGCGGGTGTCCTCGATGGAGACGATCTTCGCGTTCGAGGGGATGAAAAGCGAGACGGCGTTCAGACTGGTGGTCTTCCCGGACGCGGTGCCGCCGGCGAAGATGAGCGACTTGTTGTTCTCGATGCAGAGCCAGAGGAACGCGATCTCGTCGAGCGAGAACGTGTGCCAGTTGATGAGGTCGATGGGGGTGAACGGGACGTCCTTGAACTGGCGGATGGTGTAGTTCGTCCCGTGGTCCGAGACCTCCCGGCCGAGGGTCAGCTGCGCGCGCGACCCGTCCGGGAGCGTGGCGTCGACCTGCGGGCGACGCTTGCTGATGCCCTTTCCGGACCGCTGGGCGAGCTTCACGACGAAGTCGTCGAGCTCGTCCTCCTCGTGGTAGACGTTCGAGATGATCTGCTCGTAGTCGGAGTGGTAGACGAAGACGGGCGAGTTGTACCCGTCACAGGAGATGTCCTCGACGTTGATGTCGTGTTTGATGCCGTCGATGCGCTCGTAGCCGATGAAATCGCGCGTGAGGTAGTAGAGCAGTTTCTCGACCTGGTACTCCGTGAGCACCTTCGAGTCCTCCTCGAGGATCGCCGGTTCGGGTCGGGCCGCGATGCCTTCGAGTTCCGGGTCGTACTCGGGGTAGCCCTCCCAGCCGAGCGAACGGAGGAGCTTCGCTCCCATCGACCCCTCGTCGCGCTCTCGCACGCCGAGGCGCTCGGCGACGGTGTCGAGGAGCGCACCGTCGTCGTTCGGCGAGTAGAGGTCGTACCGCTCCAGGAGCTCGAAGGCCTCGTTCTCGATGACCGCCTGCCGTCCCTCGTCGTCGTCGACGATTATCTCGTCGTCGGCGTACTTGATGGCCGTCTTCAGCTTGGCGGTGAGGAACTCCGTGAGGTCCTCCTCGATGACGTTCATGTACGGCTCGACGACGTAGTACTTCGTCTCGTTCTCCTTGACCGAGTGGAAGACGATGACGAAGGCGTAGGGCTCGTTGACCCAGTAGCGCTCCACCTCCTCGAAGTGGAGTTTCTTCTGCATCGGCACCGCCTTCTCCAGGTCGTACCGGTTGGCGATGGTGGTGGTCCCGTCCGGGTTGCTGAAGAAGGCGTCCTCGTTCTCGTGGGTGACGTTCACCGTCCGGCGGTCGACCAGTTCCTGTAGCTCCTCGGCCCGCTTCGCACCGCGAGAGAGGGCGTTCTCCTTGAGCGCCGGGTCGAAACCGAGCGCGTCCTCCTTGTCGAACCGGATTATCTCCCCCTCCGGGTCCCGCGGTCTGCTCCCGTCTTCCTCGTAGTAGTACTCCCGCTTGTAGTGCTCCCACATCCACACGCCCTTCACGACGGGCGTGGTCGCGGGGTCACAGAAGTCCTCGAAGTACTCGGAGAGCGCCTCCGCACGGGTGCCTCCCCCACCGAGGCGCTCTTCTGTCTCTGCCGGGTGGAAGCCGAGGAACGGCGTCGGGTCGATGCCGGCGGCCTCCCAGTCGTCGGCCGTCGGCGGCGGGTCGTACGGCTCCTCGTCGTCGTCCTCGGGGTACACCGTGTCTATCTCTCGGTACAGTGCCTCGGCGTCGCCCTCGTCGCCGTACTCCTCCAGGTACTCCTTCCACGTGTACTCGTCGACGCGCGCTGGGTCCGCCTCCGGCACGTCCGGTGACGCCGCCTCGTCAGTCTCCCCGGTCTGCCCACCGGAATCCTGTCGGCCGGCGTCTTCCGTAGCCATTACAGTTCCCATCGCCGGCCCGATTAAAAAGTCTACCCCCAGATTAAATCGAGAAGTTGATAGGAACCGGCGTGAACGGCACACTCTCGGCCGCGCTCGTCGAACCAATCGGCAGACGTAGCCGGATTTAATCGTTCACTTAGTCGTGTTCTCTCCTCGATAGGGACACATTATTCCAGTACCTGCAGTGACGTATCTTCCGTCCTCTCTGTGTGGAGATGTCACCGGCTGAAGTGTTATCTGATTGGTACCTATCTGTCGATTTCGGTCCCGGGTCGCGCCGCGAACTGGGCGGTCAACGTGACCCTGTTCTTTCATATCTAACTTCCGATAAATTATGGATAGGTCCCCTGAAGCATCACCTATCCTACCCGGATACTATTTTGCGTTCACACCGCAACGCTAATTAAGGGGCCACCACGGAACCAGAGGCGTACATGAAACGCAGAACGTGCGGTGTACGCTCAGAATTTCGCGGATACCCCATTACTGCACAGACACGCGTGGGGCGCGTGACACACGCTCCCGACGGGGGTGCGGTCTGATGGCGATTTTCGGGATGGCCACCACGACGCTCGTGCTGTTCGTCGGGTTCGGACTCCTCATCGGCACCCTGTTCGGGTTCTTCGGGATGGGCGGGTCGTTCCTCGTCACGCCCGCGCTCCTGGTACTCGACTTCCCCGCGAAGGTGGCAGTCGGGAGCGGGCTCGCGTTCGTGTTCGGGACGTCCGTCATCGCGGCGCTCCGGCACCGGAACCTCGGGCAGGTCGACTACAAACTCGGTGTGATGTTCATCGTCGGCATGACCGGCGGCATCGAGATCGGGAAACACGTCGTGTTGCTCCTCGAGGAACTCGGCATCGCGAACCTCGTTGTCAGCGCGTCGTACGTGCTCCTGCTCGCCACGGTCGGCCTGTTCATGTTCCGCGACTCGCGGACCGACCCCGACGGTGACGACCAGTCGCCCATCTTCGCGTACGTGCAGTCCATCGAGATCTGGCCGATGATAGAGATCAAGGGCGGCGCCGAGGTGTCGCTCTGGCTCACGCTCGCCATCGCGGTCGCAATCGGCGTCCTCTCCGGATTCCTCGGCGTGGGCGGCGGGTTCCTCCTCATGCCGGCGATGATGTACCTGCTCGGCGTCCCGGCGGCCGTCGCTGTCGGGACCGACGTCTTCCAGATCACCGCCTCGGGCGCGTACGGCGCGTTCACCTACGCCCAGTCGGGGTCGGTGAACCTCTCTATCGTCATGCCGCTGCTCGCCGGGAGCGCGCTCGGCGCTCGCATCGGAACCGCCGCGACGAGTCTCGTCGACGAGGACGAGATCACCGGCTACTTCGCGACGATGCTGCTCGCAGGTGCCACCGCGGTGGCGAGCAAGAACCTCGGCAACGCCTACAACATCGACATCCTGAACAAACTGAGTCTCGTGCTCATCTTCGGAGCGGCCGTGCTCGTCAGCGGGGCAGTCGTGTACGCGAGCATCAAGAGTCTCCAGCAGGGGTCGTCCGCCTCGGCGACCACGCACTAGGCGCCAGACTGCTCTCTCGGCTCCGACTCCCTTCTCCAACCGACGGCGCGGTTTGCGACGAGAGCGTGCGCTTCGTGTCGCCGGCCTCCGTCTTGCGACGGCAGCGCGCGGAGCCCCGCCGACACGCCGTTCGTCGCCAGACGCGGTGGGTGTCTACCGGCACGAAAGGGAGAAATCCGGTTCGGACACCCCCGCGGGACGAGCAGACTACCCGCGGGACGAGCGGACAGATCCGTTTCGGGAGCGCTCCGGGTCGTCGGACCGGTGAGGCGCTCACCCGGAGTGCCGGTTCGCAGAGCCGATATCGCGGAATGCGGCCCGGTAGTCGTCCTCGTCGAACTCGCTGATGGCGGCGTCGGCCTGCGCTCTGGCCTCCTCGATACGCGCTGTCAGCCGCTGGTACTCGTCGCTCTGTTCGAGGTCGGTCGGGCTCTTCTCTGCCTCCAGCGTCGCTCTGGTGACCAGCAACCGCTCCAGTTTCTGGACGGTCTCGTCGTAGGTCGACCGGGTCAGCATCCGCTCGACCGTCTCCCGGAGGTCCTTGGAGTCGACGGGCTTGACGACGTAGTCGTCGAACCCCATGCCGATGACGTCGAAGTCGGGGGTGACCGCAGACACGATGGCGACGCGGACGTTCAGGTCCCGCTCGCGGATGCGTTCGAGGACCCTGTCCCCCGAGACGCCCGGCATTCGGCGGTCCAGCAAGACGACGTCGACGCTCTCGTCCAGAGCCTCGAGGGCTTCCTCCCCGTCGTAGACGCTCGCGACGTCGTACTCGTCGTTCAGCCAGATGGTGTAGAGATCCGCGAGGTCCGGTTCGTCTTCGACTATCAGCACGGTCGCTGGTTCTGAATCTGATTGCTTCCTCGTCATGGGTCCTCTGCAGGTGCGGTCGTGGTGTCCGGTCGAAGCCCGTCCGACAGCGAGCGGTTCCCTCTCGGTCGCCTGCTGCGTGTCGCCGGCGCGGGGCACCGGGCGTCCCCCTCCGAGCGGCGTCTACACGCGAGCGGCTCCGCCGGGCACGACCCGAACCGCCCGCGCGCGGACGCACTCGCCAGCTCCCGCGGTGCCGCCACGGCCGTCAGGGGCGGCATCGGGTAGCGTCGTGAGGGGGCCAGCATCATGGATGTCTCGTCAGGGCGATACTCTGCGGAGGGGTATAAAGGACGTGCCGATGTGGTTGGGCTCCCGGGACCGCCCCCGACAGACGTGACGAACGAGTGCCACTTCGGCCTCTGCGTCGGCGTTTCACAGCACGGGCGTGGCGGGATTCGAACCCCGGTCGCTCACTGCGTTCGCTCCCTGATTCGAATCCCGAAGCCCGTTCGCTCCTCACATTCGTTCGTCGCAGAACGGGCGTGGCGGGATTCGAACCCGCGATCGAGAGGTTAGGAACCTCTCGCCCTGTCCACTAGGCCACACGCCCCGGTAGGGGGGTACGAAACCGCTCGCAAAAAGTCATCGCATCCGCGGAGAAAGCCGGGGTCGTCCGGTCAGTTACTCGTCTCGGAGCTGGTGGAACCAGTGGAACTGGACTCGGGGTCCTCTTCGAGTTGCTGTTCCTTCTCGCGCTTTCGCTGCTGGAACTCCTCGTCGGACTCGTCTGCCCCCTGCTCCATCGCTTTGAGTTCCTCTTCTATCTCCTGACGCCCGCGCTGGAACTCCCCCATCGCCTGCCCCGTCGAGCGGGCCAGCTTGGGAATCTTGTTCGCCCCGAACAGCAGGACGAGGACGAGCAGAACGATGAGTAGCTCTGGCCCGCCCGGCATGCCGGGGAACAGCGGGATTACAGTGTTGAACATCTCTACATCCGAGTAGCCGAGTGGTAATTATAGGCTTTTTGCCTCGGTCCACTTCGCGGAGGAACCGGCATCAGGCGTCCTGTGACGGCAGAAGAGCCCTCGTGAAGGCGTCTCGACTGCCGGGTCGCCGACCGCTCGACGCCCTCGCCGGACCGGGCGGGCGTGAATCTACGACGGTATTTTTCAGCCTGCAGTGAGTACGTCTAGTTGCCATGTCTTCCGACCGCGTCGTCGAACTCCTGCGCAAAGCGTACCACGACGAGCTAGAGACGGTGATGAACTACCAGACGAACGCCATCGTCCTCGACGGCGTTCGCGCAGAGGAGATAAAGGAGAGCCTGCAGCAGGACATCCAGGAGGAGCTGGGGCACGCCCAGCAGCTCGGGAACCGACTCAGGCAACTCGACGCCCGGCCGCCGGGCTCTGCGGAGTTCACCGCGCGACAGGACTCCCTCCAGCCCCCGGAGGACTCGACGGACGTCCTCGCGGTCATCCGCGGCGTCATCGAGGCCGAGGAGGACGCCGTCCAGACCTACCGCGACCTCATCTCAGCCGCCAGAGACGCGGACGACCCCGTGACCGAGGACCTCGCGGTCACCCTCCTCGCAGACGAGGAGGCCCACCGGACCGAGTTCCGGGGCTTCGAGAAGGAGTACTAGCGCGACCGCCACTCGCCGACTCTCGCACCGTCGACCGCTTCCCGACTGACGCGGGGGCCAGCCGGATTGCGCCCCGCACCCGCTTCGACGACTTCCCGGAGCCGACTCGCTCGCCTGCCGACCGTCCTGTCACCGGCGGTGCCAGTGTCCGGCGATGAGAGGTCCGAGTTCTGTCAATTGTATAACTATATCCGGCTGGGCGTCCACAGTACACTCGGAAGGGGTACCCGTGACAACGAACAGTTCACTCCGGAGAAAGCGTACGAGATGTCCGCTCTGCGGCGAGACGCACGACGGGCGGTCTGACCTGCGCATCCACCTGAACGTCGAACACCGCAAGAGCGAGGTGGCCGACACGCTCATCGCGACACTCGAGGGCGGACGGCCGGTTGACGCAGAGCCATGAGCGTGTACGACTGCCCGCGCTGCGGCGCGCCCGTGGCGAACGTGCAGGGCGTCGAGAGCTGTACGAGCTGCCTGTGGGTCGCCGGAGACGCGGAGTCGCCGGCGGCCGAACCCCGGTGAGCAGTCGCCCGGTTCGGGCGCGTCGTTTCTCACGCCGCGAGTGCCTACGCCACCGGGAGTGCCTACGCCACCGGGAGTGACTACGCCACCGGGAGTGACTACGCCACCGGTCGGGAAACGAGCCGTAACTGTAACGGGGCTTCGTACCGAGTTGGAGGCATGGTTCGACCGGGAGAGACGGCACCGGAGTTCACCGCACCGATAGCCGACGGCGACGTCGGGACGACCACCCTGTCTACCGAACTCGAGGACGCGCCGGTCGTGCTCGCGTTCTTCCCCGCGGCCTTCACGAGCACGTGCACGGACGAGATGTGCACCTTCCGCGACCAGCTCTCGAACTTCGATGACGTCGGCGCGACGGTCCTCGGCGTCAGCGTCGACCTGCCGTTCACGCTCGAGGAGTTCCGCAGACAGCACGACCTGAACTTCCCGCTCGTCAGCGACGCGAACCGGAAGCTGATTCGCGACTACGACGTGGTCTCGTCCTTCGAGGACATCGGCGTCGACGAGGTGGCCCGCCGCTCGGTCTTCGTCGTCGACGAGGACGGCGAGGTCACCTACCGCTGGCTCGCCGAGAGTCCGGGCGTCGAACCCGACTACGACGAGGTTCGAGAGGCCGCGGCCGCCGCCGAGTGAGACGCCGGCGGGAGACCGACCCGGCAGAGTCCTTTTCTCTCCGGGCGCCGTGGTGCACGCATGAGCGAACCCACTCACGAGGAACGGGCGGAGGACGACGGCGGCCGGGAGTACGACCCGAGCGCGAGCCACGACTTCCCCGACGAGCGCCTCAACGAGATTCTCCCCTCCCTCCTCGGCGACTCCGAGGTGGTGGCCTACCTCGAGGCGCAGAACGTGAACCCGGTGGTGCGGAAGGGGTACAACGACCACGGCGCGAAGCACATCGAGATCGTCCGGAACCGGGCGCTCCGCCTGTACGAGCTGCTCAAGCGCGGCGACGTGTCGTTCAACGGCGCGGCGGACCAGGGGCTCGACGAGGAGGACGAACCCGTCATCGTCGCCCTCGCGGCCACGCTCCACGACATCGGGCACGTGGTCCATCGCGACGACCACGCCTACTACTCGATTCCGCTCGCGGCCGACCTGCTCGACCGCTTCCTCCCGCAGTTCTACGACACGCCGGAGGTAGTGCGGGTGAAAGCGGAGGTGCTGCACGCCATCCTCTGTCACCACACGGTCGAGGACCCGCTGACCACCGAGGCCGGCGTGATTCGCGTCGCCGACGCGCTCGACATGGAGCGGGGGCGCTCGCGCATCCCCTACGAGAAGGGCGGTCGCGGCATCAACACCCTCTCGAGTCAGGCAATCCGCAGCGTCTCGCTCGTGGAGGGCGACGAGAAGCCCGTGCTGGTCGAGATAGAGATGGTCAACGCCGCCGGCGTCTACCAGGTCGACAACCTGCTGAAGGAGAAGCTCAGGGATTCGGGGCTCGAAGACGCCATCCGCATCGTCGCGGTGAACACGAAAGCGGAGAGCAAGCTCGTCGAGCGCATCGAACTGTGAACCGCCGGTGACGGCGAGCGCTCGACTTCGCCCGCCCGCGCTGTCGCGACGGTCGCTCGCTCCGGTCCGGCAGTCGGCTGCACTGGCCGGTCAGTCGTCCGCTCTGACCGGTCAGTCGTCCGCCGTCGACCCGGCTACCTGCTCCAGTCCGGCGACGGTGAGTTCGCCGCCAAGCGTGCGGTTCGGGTAGGGGAAGTCGATCCCCTCCTCGTCGAACCGCTCTTTCACGTTCGCCACGTACTCCCCGCGGGTCTTCACGAAGTCGGACCGTCGGGGGTCGGCTATCCACATCCGGGACTTGAGGACGACCGAGGACTCGCCGAGTTCGCCGAAGCGGACGGAGGGTTCGGGGTCGTCCAGAATCTCGGGGTGCTTTTCGGCCTCCTCGACGAGGATCTCCGTCGCGCGCTCGACGTCGTCGTCGTATCCGATGCCGATGGGGACCTGCAGGCGCAGGGTGTCTTTCGCCACCGGGTTCTTGATGACGCCGTCGGTCAGTTCCGAGTTCGGGACGGTCAGGAGTTCGTTGTCGAACGTCTTGACGCGCGTCACCCGGAAGCTGATGTCCTCGACGATGCCGGCGTTGCCGTCCCACTCGATCCAGTCGCCGATGCGGAACGGCCGGTCGGTGTAGATGAACACGCCGGCCACGAAGTTCTGGAGGACGTCCTGCATCGCCAGTCCGATGGCGAGCGTCGCGGCCGCCGCGATAGTGGCGAGCGACTGGAGGAATCCTCGCCACCCCGCGAGCCCGAACGCCACCGCGACGGCGACGAAGACGATGGCGAGGCCCGTCAGCTTCTTCAGCGGCCGGCGGGCGTGCGTCTCGATTCCGCGCGCGTCGAGGAGCCGGTCGACGAGCGGCTGGACGACCGCGCGCCCGACGAGGTAGAGCGCCACGAATACAACGACGAACGTGACGAGCGAACCGAGCGGGTTCGCGAGGTTCGCCGAGAGGCCGAACGCGTCGGCGAGAAACTGGGCGAGGGGGCCGTTCGGGGTCGCCTGCTGGGCCTGGGGGGTCGCCTGCCCGGTCTGCAGCGGTGTCATCGGTGGAGGACGGTCGTGTGACCTCTGGTGTCGACGACGTCTGCACCGACGAGCTCCGCCAGTTCGGCGGCGAGGTCCTCCACGTCGTCGCTCCCGCGGGCGGCGCGGTGGAACTTCACCTTCACGAGGTCACGCTCGTCCAGCTGGTCGTCGAGTTCGTCTGCGACCGCCTCGAGGCCGCGCTTTCCGACCCACACCGTCACGTCCAGGTCGTGTGCCTGTTTTCGCAACTCCTGTCGGTCCATGGGACACCCGTTGGGACTGGAGTGGTTTCAACCCTTAGATGCGAGACGCGGTCGCTCGCCAGTCCGTCGATGCGGGTGTCTCACTCGTAGGGGTAGCGCGCGGTCGCCCCGCAGTCGAGACACCGGATCACCACGCGGCCGTCGCGGAGTCGGACCCGGGCGTTCACCCCCGGTCTGAGGTAGGCGTCGCAGCGGTCGCAGGTGTAGCGCTTGAACGCCCGGGGCAACGAGACGCGGTTTCGCTCCGCGACGCGCCGGGCGAGGCGGACGTACTCGCGGGCCCGCTCGAACTCCCCGTCGTCGGCCGCCGCTCGCGCGAGCGCGTGCAACCGCTCGATTCGCTCCTCGGGGATGCCCATGTTCGGTGTGGGGGGCACCGTCGCCTCAGCTCTCCCGGGCCCGTTCGAGGGCCTCGCGGGCGTTCTCGACCGCGGCGTCGTGTTTCGCGGGGTAGGCCTCGACCTTCGCCCGGAGCGTGATGCCCTCGCCGAGCCGGACGTCGCCGCCGAACGCCGCCTGTTTGTCGAGCCGCAGGAACAGCGCGCAGTTGTCGTCGACCCGCTCGTCGAGTTCGTCGACGACGCGGTCTATCTCCGCCAGTTCACTCAGCCGGGAGAGCACGTGCCGCACGTCGTCTGCGTTCTCGACGCGGGCCGAGAGGACGACGATGCGGTCGCCGTGGTGACCCGTCGACTCGGCGCGCGCTATCTCGTACTCGTCGGGGAGGAACGTCCGGAGGGCCTGCTCCACTCGCTTCTCGTCCTCCGTGGCGTAGCAGAACGTCCGCAGGTCGACGTAGTGAAACGGAACGGAAGCCATGCGGTGAGTTACGAGCGCCCGTGAAAGGACTTTGCGTTCCGCCTACTCCTCGTCGTCTTCGCCGTCGCCGTCGACGGCCTCGAGCTGGTCTTCGGGGACGCCGGTCTCCTGGCCGTCCTCGAAACTGACGGTGTAGGTGGCGTCGCCGAACATCGTCTCCATGACCTGCGTGATGGTGCCGACCTCGCCGTCGAACTCGCTGTGCTTGTCGTGGAGGACGACCTCGTCCTCTTTCTCGAAGCTCATGCCTCTGCGTTCCGCCGGACCGGGTAAAAGGTGAACGGTTCGACGTCACGCGACGCGCGCTGACCGTCGAAGCCTTATTTTCGGGCGGGACCCAACACGTGACCGTGTTGCCGCCCGCTCGCTGCCCCTCGTTCGCACCGTGGCCCGAACCACCCGATTCCGGGTCGGCCGGACGATGACGACCGTCGACCGCCTCTGGTTTCTCGCCGACGAGGCCCGCCAGCGCGCGGCACAGACGCACCACCGCCTGTGTGAGCGCCACGGCGACTTCGTGGAGGTGACCCACTCCCGGCGGGTGTCCCGCGAGCGTTTCCGGACCCTCGCACGCCGGGTGAGAGAGACGGGGTCACCGTTCGGCACCCACACCGTCGTCTGCCGCGAGGGCGGCGGAGTTCTCCTCGTCCGCCACGAGGGGGTCGACCGCTGGGTCATCCCGGGCGGCGAACCCCGACCCGACGAGGAGTTCCGCGAGGCCGCAGCGCGGGAACTGCGCGAGGAGGCCGGGGTGTCTGCGACCTACGACGGGGTGACGCTCGTCTCGCGCTTCGAGGTGACCGACGGCGAGCACGCCTGCTGGGGAGTCGTCCCGTCGTTCCTCGCGCGCGTCGAGCCCACCGAACCGACGGTGAACGACCCGGACGGCGAAATCTCCGCCGCGCGCTGGTTCGCGTTCGACCGACTCCCGGAGGACACACGCGACCGCGCAGACCTCCTCGCGTGGTACGACCGGCACGGCCCGGAGCGACGACCGGACCGCCGCTGACTGGGGTCCCGGTCGACACCGCCCGCCTGTCCGCGTCGCTCTCGTGGCCCGCGCCGGCGCTGACGCTCGAGATTCTCTCGTCGCCGCCGGCAGGACTCCCGACTATCGCGGTGGCTCGGGGTTCTCTCGGCGCCTTCGGTCGACTTCCCGACCAGCGCGGTCGCTCGGCGAGCGAAGAATTGAAGAATCGAGAACCGACACGACGGTCGGTTTCGTGCTGGTGTTTCTAGAGTCGCTGGAGGTTCTCGGCGCGCGGGCCCTTGTCGGCCTGCACGATGTCGAACTCCACTTCCTGTCCCTCTTCGAGGTCCGGACCGCCGACGTCCTCCATGTGGAAGAAGACGTCCTCGTCCGCGTCGTCACTCTCGATGAAACCGTAACCGCCCGTGTCGTTGAAGAACGCAACCGTTCCTTTCGCCATTGCTTCTGGAGAGAGGGGCCACCCGTATTTAAGGCTTGGTGACTCGGTGCGTCACACCGGTCGACGGACCGACCGGTCGACGCGAGTCGGCGGCCTCGGCGCGGGTCGGTGGCCATAAGTGCGGCCGTCGCCTGCGATTCGCTATGCAGACGACTCGCCGCGCGTACCTCGCTGCCGTCGGCGGCACCGCGACCGCGCTCGCAGGCTGTCTCTCGGGTTCCGGGTCGGGGTGTGACGCGAAGTCGGAGTCCCCGGTCGACTCGCTCCCGGTCCCGGTCCTCGGCGACCCCGACGCCGACGTGACCGTGCAGGTGTTCGAGGACTTCGCGTGCCCGCACTGCATGCACTACGAACTCGAGCAGTTCCCGAAGGTCCGCTCCGAGTACGTCGACCCGGGGACGATCCGGTACGAGCGCCACGACTACCCAATCCCGGTCTCGAAGTGGTCGTGGCCCGCCGCGAGCGCCGCCCGCGGCGTACAGGACGAGACGGACGTCGAGACGTTCTACGAGTACGCTCACGCGGTCTACGAGAACCAGAGCGACCTCTCGCTCGACACGCTCCAGTCGCTCGCAGACGAGGTCGGCGCGCCCGCCTGCGACGTGCGCGAGGACGCCGACACCGGGACCTACAGACCGGTCGTGGAGGCGGACAAGCGGCGCGGGGACGAGCTCGGCGTCCCCGGCACGCCGGCCGTCTTCGTCGACGGGCAACTCCTCCGCAGTTACGCGTACGACAGCATCAGGTCGGCAATCGAGCAGGCGCAGTAGGTCGACTCGAACGGGCGGGTCGATCCAGGCGGGTCGGTCAGGTTGCCAACCGAGCGCGGTGGGCGTCTCCGGGGTGACCCCCGCCGCTCGCGACGCACGCACTCAGTCGTGGCCGGAGACCCGGACCGGCTCGTAGGGTTCTTCGAGGTACTCGACGTCGCTGGACGAGAGGGAGACGTCGAGGGCTTCGACGGCGTCTTCGAGGTGTTCGACGCTGGTCGTCCCGACGATCGGCGCGTCGACCCAGTCCTTGTGGAACAGCCACGAGAGGGCTATCTGTGCCATCTTCACGCCCTTCTCCGCGGCCAGTTCCTCCACCCGCTCGTTGACCTCGCGGCCGCCGCCCTCGCGGTAGGGGTGGCGATACAGGTGCTCTTCGGTCTCGCCGCGCTTCGTGGCGTCGACGTCCTCGTGGGGTCGCGTCAGGTACCCGCGGGCGAGCGGGCTCCACGGGACGACGCCGACGTTCTCCTTCCGGCAGAACGGGAGCATCTCGCGTTCCTCCTCGCGGTAGGCGAGGTTGTAGTGGTTCTGCATCGTGGCGAAGCGTTCGAGGCCGAGTCGCTCGCTCGTCTGAAGCGCGTCCGCGAACTGGTGGACCCACATCGAACTCGCGCCGAGGTAGCGGACCTTCCCGCGGCGGACGGCGTCGTCGAGCGCGCGCATCGTCGTCTCGATGGGGGTGTCGTCGTCCCAGCGGTGTATCTGATAGAGGTCGATCGTGTCCATCCCGAGGCGGTCGAGGCTGTTCTCTAGCTCCTGCTCGATGGCCTTCCGCGAGAGCCCACCGGAGTTGGGGTCGTCCTCGTTCATCTGGAAGTAGGTCTTGGTCGCCACCACGGCCTCGTCCCGCCGGCCGTCGAGCGCCTTCCCGAGGATGCGCTCTGACTCGCCGTGCGAGTACATGTTGGCGGTGTCGAAGAAGTTGACACCGAGCTCCAGCGCCCGC
The DNA here is from genome assembly GCA_042217455.1 of Haloferacaceae archaeon. Lineage (GTDB taxonomy): Archaea > Halobacteriota > Halobacteria > Halobacteriales > Haloferacaceae > JBDGSQ01. The sequence continues at coordinate 27,643 of JBDGSQ010000104.1, forward strand.
TCGACGAGCTCCAGCCCCTCCTCCTCGTCGAGGACCCACGGCCGCCAGTCGCTCGACCCGAAGCTCATACAGCCGAGACATATCTTCGAGACCTCCAGCCCCGTGTCACCGAGCGTCGTGTACTCCATGGCACCCGAGTCGGGTGCCGGCTACAAAAAATGCACGCGGTGACCGACCCGCACGGTCGCCCGCGGCGCTCGCAGCGGGTGCGGTCCGGTCGTCTGAATCGTTCACCGAGGGGGGCAGCCGTGACTCCCGCGCCGGGACAGTGAGAGTCGTGTGCGCCGGGACGGTGAGAGTCGTGTGCGCCGGGGGACAGTGAGAGTCGTGTGCGCCGGGACGGAGCGAGTCGTGTTCGCACGGTTCCCGCATCCGCTTATGGTTTCAGCGGTCGTACACGAACACGCAGAAGAAACCGGTCTCGAACCGTCTCGAATCACCGCATCCGGGCCGCACACATCCCACGCCAGCCATGACTTCCACGTCCACACTCCGCACCCGCGCAGCGACCGCGCTCGTCGTCTTCCTCCTCGTTCTCGCCGCCGTCCCGGCGGCCGTGAGCGCACAGGAGACGCGAGCGGGGGGCATCGTCACCGTCGACGCCGGCGAGACCCACACCGGCGACCTCGTCGCCACCGCCGGCACGGTCATCGTCGCGGGGACCGTCGACGGCAACCTCGACGTGACGGCCGGCACGGTCGTCGTCTCCGGAACCGTCACGGGAGACGTCTCCGGCGCCGCCGGGTCGGTGACAATCGACGGCGACGTCGGCGGCGACGTGGCCGTCGCCGGCGGGAGCGTCGTCCTCGGCCGGGGTGCCACCGTCGGCGGGACGATGGAGGTCGGCGCGGGGAGCGTCCGCGTCGACGGCACCGTCCGCGGGGACCTCCGCGTCGGCGCAGAGGACGTGGTCCTCGGGCCGACCGCCAGCGTCGGTGGGAACGTCGAGTACGACTCGCAGAACTTCGACGCCGCGCCCGGTGCTACCGTCGGCGGCACCGTCCGGCAGGTCGACGACGTCGGCTTCACCGCCGTCCCGCGGTACGGTATTCCCTTCGGCGGCTTCGCCGTCCCGCGCGGCACGTTCGCCGTCTACGGCTTCCTCGTGAACCTCCTGCTCGGCGCGGTCCTCCTGGTGCTCCTCCCGGGGTTCTCCCGGCGGGTGACCGAGTTCGGCACCGGCGAGGCCGCAAAGAGCGGCGTCGTCGGCCTGCTGTCCCTCGTCGGCGTCCCGGTCGTCCTCGTGATTCTCCTCGTCACGATCATCGGCATCCCGCTGTCGCTCGCGGGCCTGTTCGTCTACCTGCTGGCGCTGTGGGCCGCGTCGGTCTACGGGGCGCTGGTCCTCGGGACGTGGCTCCTCTCGCTGGTCGACGTCGAGAGCCGGGGCGGGGGGCTCTTCCTCGGCCTCCTCCTCGTCGCGCTCGCGGCGCTGATACCGTTCGGAGAACTCCTCCAGTTCGTCGTCCTCCTCGTGGGCCTCGGCGCACTGGTTCTCGCGCTCTGGGGGCGGTCGGCGAGCAGTTCCGGCGGCGACTCCAGCGTCGGCGGCGAGGAAGGCGAGGGCGGCGAACCCGGAACCGGTGGCGAGCGCGACGAGGACGCCGCGGGCCGATCGCCCGCCTGACGCGACTGCCGCCCGTCGTTTCTCGTTTCAATGAGCT
>JBDGSQ010000029.1:0-8440 GCA_042217455.1 Haloferacaceae archaeon
TTCTCCAGTCCGACGCGCTCTGGGCGTTCTCCAGTCCGACGCGCTCCGGGTTCGGAACGCCCACGCGTGTCCGGTGGCTATCACGAACGCGGGGCCGGTGACGACCGGCCTCCGACCGTTCGGCGGAGAATCGACGGGCCCAGACGGCGAACGCTTTTAGTGTGTGCCGACGACGGTAGCCGATATGAAGCGTGCACTTGCTGTCGTGACGCAGGACGAGCGGTCGAAACAGGTCGTTCGAGAGGCCGCCGAACTCGCCGCCGGCGTCGGCGCGAAGCTCCTGTTGCTCACGGTCGTTCCCGAGGAGGACTACGAGCGAAAGCGCGAGGCCATGGAGGAGGCGGGGTCGACGACCCCCTACACGCTCTCGCAGGCCGAGCAGTCCGCCCGACACACGGCGCGGTCCGTCGCCGACGAGGTGCTCGACGAGATCGACGTCGACTACGAGCTGCTCGGCGCGGTCGGCCGGGAGTCCTCGACCATCCTCAGCATCGCCAGAGACGAGGAGGTCGACCACATCTTCATCGCCGGCCGCCGCCGCTCGCCGACGCAGAAAGCCATCTTCGGCGACATCACCCAGCGCGTCCTGCTGAACTTCAACGGGACCGTGACGGTTCTCCTGACCGAGGAGGAGTAGCGAGTCGGACGCCGGCGTCCGGCGTCGACGACCGGCGCCGGCGACTCGCGGGCGGACCTCGGGCGAGCCGGTCCGGACCGCGCGTGACCGCCAGGCGGAGCTGAGCCGGGGCGCCCGCGCTCGCGGACCCGGAGACCGCTAGCACTTAGTACGCGCCACCCCGACCCGACTGGCATGGCCGCGCACTCTCGCCTCGGCGCGCTGGTCCGTCGCCTGACGGCAGACGACGGCCTCCCGGACCGCGACCCGCTCCCCCGCTGGCTGGCACCGCTCCCCCGCCGGCTCGAGAACCTCGGGCTCCACCTGGCGACGACCATCGCCGTCGTCAACCTCGTCGGCACCGCCTTCGGCTTCTGGTACTACCGCTTTCAGTTCGCCGTCGAACCGGCCGTGATGTGGCCGCTGGTGCCCGACAGCCCGGTCGCTACGCTGTTCATCGCGGTCTCGCTGCTGCTCTGGCGGTTCGGCCGGTCGAACGAGTACGTGAACGCGCTCGCCTTCTTCGGGTGCTGGAAACTCGGCCTGTGGACGCCGTTCGTCCTCGCGACGTTCTTCGGGGGCTTCATCGCCACCACGCCGGCGCCGCTGTACGCGTTCCTCTTCACCAGCCACCTCTCTATGGTCGTCGAGGCGTTCGTGATTCACCGCTACAGCGACTTCCCGGTCGGCGCCGTCGCCGTCGCGGTGGCGTGGTACGGCCTGAACGACGTCGTGGACTACTTCGTCCCCGTCGTCGGGTCGGCCCACCACACGATTCTCCCCCCGCAGCAGTTCGTCGACGGCCTCTTCACGCATCCCTCGCCGGCTCACCAGTACGCGGCCGCCGGGGCCGTCGTCCTGACGATAACCGCGACGTTCATCACGCTCGCCACCCGGGTGAAGAAACTGGAGGCCGGGTCGGTGACCGGGTCGGTCCGCGACTGACACGGCGACCGCGAGGTAGCGGTGAACCCCAGCGGACCGCCGCTCAGTTCCCGTCGCCGTCGGCGTGCGCCCGCACCCAGAGTTCGCCGATACGCGAGAGCCGCGTCCGGTAGGACTTGCCGTGCTCTTCCTGCTCGATGTAGCCCTTTCCCCCCGGACCGAGCCGGTCCACGTTGTAGATGACCTTCGACCGGAAGCTGTCCGTGTACTCCTCGTCGAGTTCGGCGGCGAGCGCCTCTGCGAGTTCCGAGACGGACTCGAACTCGCCGTGTTCGCCGAGTTCGAAGAGGATGACCTCCTCGAAGGGCTTGACGTTCGAGAACGACGCCACCGGGAGTTCCACGATGTGGCTGCCGTCGATGCGCTTCGCGCCGATTGTGGTGCCGCGCTCGTCGAACTCCTCTAGGAGGTCGGTGGCGCTCGCCAGTCGCTCCTCGATGCGGTCCTCGGGCACCGAGTCGCCACCCATCAGGTCCCCGAGCAGGTCGATGCCGGCGCGGAGTTCCTCTGCGAGCTCGGTTTCGAGGTACTTCTCCGGGGCGGTGTAGTAGGTGTGGATGCGCTCGCGGTCCTCCTGTCGCTCGACCATTATCGAGTGGGCCGCCGTGGCGAACGCGAAACTCACCGGCCGGGGCATCGCGCTGACGTTCACCCACACCTCGCTCCCGGCGTCGAGTTCGGCGTTGATGAGGTCGAACGCCTGCTCGAAGGCGGCGTCGTAGTCGTAGACGTCGTCGACGACGACGCGGTCCGTCTCGGCGCCGAGCAGGTTCACGAAGTCCTTCTCCAGTTTCTCGGAGAGGTTCCGCGAGTACTCGACGTTGGCCTCGCTCCCGACCGCTCCCTCGAGCAGGACGACCCGGTCGACGTCGAACTGGTCCCTGATGAGTGGCGCGATGAGCCGGTCGTAGTCGAAGCCGACCGGCACGATGTGCGTCTGCATGGACGCCGATTCGCCGCTGTCGCTGTTAACGGTATCCCTCCGTCCGACCGACGTGAGGGAGGGGAGCCTCTCCCCGGGGCGAATCGGACGAGGAATCGTCGGCGACCACCGAATCGGACCGACGAATCTCTCCGGAGAGTCGGTGTCCTCCGAGTGAACTACACACGGGCCCATTTGAAGAATATATTTCTTCTATGTCCGAGTTCGTTTGCTAATCGTAGTAGGACTTATGTGTGATGGGTAAATACAGCACAATACGACACATGGTGCGAGAAGGGACTACCGGCCCGGGAAGTGGGACGGTCAGCGTCGCAGAAGTGATGGACCGAATTCCGGTCGGCGCGTTCCACCGGCGTCTGTTGGCAATCTGCGGGAGCGCCTGGGCGTTCGACGGGATGGAGGTCATCATCATCAGCTTCACGCTCCCCGTCCTCATCGAGGTGTGGGGGCTCACGGGGCTGTCTGCCGGTCTGCTCGGCGCCGCGAGCCTCATGGGCATGATCGTCGGGAACTGGGGGTGGGGCTGGTACGCGGACCAGTACGGTCGGCGGGACGCCTTCCAGTGGACCGTCCTCACGTACTCGGTGTTCGCCGGGCTGACGGCGCTGGCCGGCGGCTTCTACTCGGGGTTCGCGCTCCGGTTCCTGACCGGCGTGGGACTCGGCGGTGCGCTCGCCGTCGACACCTCGTATCTGTCCGAGCACCTCCCGACCGACCGGCGCGGGCGCTATCTCGTCTACCTCGACGCCTTCTGGCCCGTCGGCAACGTCCTCGCCGTGCTGCTCGCGTGGACGTTCCTCTCGGCGCTCGCCGGGCCGGGCGGAGCGGTGACGGTCCCGGTCGTCGGCACCGTCGCGGGCTGGCGGCTCCTGTTCGCCTCGGCCGCGTTCCCGGCGCTCCTCGTGTTCGTCATCCGGTCGCAGCTGCGCGAGACGCCGTACTTCCTCGCCCGCTCGGGCGACATCGAGGGGGCGAACGAGCGCATCCGCGCCATCGCAGAGCGGAACGGCCGCCCCTTCGAGCCCATCGACGCGGAGGTCGTCGAGACGTCCTCCTCGCCCGGCTTCTCGCGGCTGTTCGAGGCCGACCTGCGGAAGCAGACGCTGATGATCGCCGCGGCGTGGTTCGCCATCAACTTCGGCTACTACGGCGTGTTCATCTGGCTCCCGAAGACGGTCGGTGCGGCCGGCGTCGTCGGGAACATCTACCTCTACTTCGTCCTCATCGCCGTCGTTCAGGTACCCGGCTACTTCAGCGCCGCGTACCTCGTCGAGCGCGTCGGCCGGAAGTGGACGCTCGGGGGGTATCTCCTGCTCTCGGGGCTGTTCACGTTCGTCTTCGCGGCGTCGATGCCGGAGGTGGCGCTGTTCGGCGTCGGTCTGAGCGGCTTCACGCCGTTCCTCGTCGGGCTGCTGGCGGCGAGTTTCTTCACGCTCGGCGCGTGGGGAGCGATATACGCCTACACGCCCGAGCTGTTCCCGACCGAGGCGCGGGCCACCGGAAACGGCTTCGCCGGCGGCGTGGGCAAGGTCGCCGCCGTGGTCGGGCCCATCCTCGCGGGCGCGCTGGTCGAGACGGGCTACCTCGTCGCGCTCGTCCCCCTCGCCGTGGCGTTCGTCCTCGGCGGCCTCGTCGTCCTCGCGTTCGGCCGCGAGACGCGGGGCGAACCGCTGTTCTGACCGCTCCCGCGACCCCGCTGGCGCTCACGCCCGGCTCGCAACCGCGCGACCCTCCGCTCACCGCCGCCCGAACCCCGGTGCGCACTTCTCAGTACGATAGGTATTTGCTTCCGGATACGCCTATTTATACACGTTCATGGATTCATCCATGGCGCCATCATCCACATCACACCCCTCGTGGAGGGGAGTTCATCATGGACGACACAGCAAAATATCTCATTCACGCGTCACTCGTAGCCGACGGAGTCGTCGAGAGAAGCGACGTCGTCGGGGCGGTCTTCGGTCAGACGGAGGGCCTCCTCGGCGACGAACTGGACCTCCGTGACCTCCAGCAGTCCTCGAAGGTCGGACGTATCGACGTCGAAGTGACGAGCGAGAACGGCCGCTCGACCGGCGAGATAACCATCGCCACGAGCCTCGACAAGGTCGAGACGGCCATCCTCGCGGCGTCGCTCGAGACGATAACCCGCGTCGGCCCCTGCCGGTCGTCCGTCGAGGTGACGGACATCGAGGACGTCAGGGAGGCGAAGCGCCGCGAAGTCGTCGAACGGGCCAAGGAACTGCTCAGGGCCTCCTTCGACGACACGGTGATGAGTTCCGCGGAGATACTAGAGGAGGTCCGCGAGAGCGTCAGAGTCGAGGACATCACCGACTACGACGGCCTCCCGGCGGGGCCCCGCGTCGCCGACTCCGACGCCATCATCGTCGTCGAGGGGCGGGCGGACGTGCTGACGCTCCTGCGCTACGGCATCAAAAACGCCGTCGCCGTCGAGGGGACCGACGTCCCGGAGGCGGTCGCGGAACTCACCCAGGACCGCACGGTCACGGCCTTCTTCGACGGCGACCGGGGCGGCGAACTCATCCTGCGGGAACTGGCGCAGGTCGGCGACGTCGACTACGTCACGTTCGCGCCCGACGGCCGCTCGGTCGAGGACCTCTCCCGGAGTGAGGTGCTGACCGCCCTCCGCGAGAAGGTTCCCTACGAGTCGCTCCCCGAGACGGGAGACGTCCGCAGCGCGGTCGTGACGGCAGCGGAGGACGCCGCGAACCCTCCGACGGCGTCGCGGGGGGCTGAGGCCTCCGCGACGCCAGCCCCGGCGGACGGCGAGACCGAAGCGAGCGAAGTCGGCGACGGAGGGGCGGTCGTGACGACCAGAGAGTCCGGCGCGGAGGGGCCGACCGAATCCGCCGACGCCGCCGTCGAAGCGGAGGCGGGTAGCGCGACGAAATCGCCCTCCGAGGCGAGCGCGGAGACGGAACCGGTGGCCGAGGAGGACGCGGAGACCGGGCCGACGACGCTGCGAGAACACGTCGCCGACGTGGAGGGGACCGGAGTGGCCCGCTCGCTCGACAGCGACTTCGCGACGCTGGCGGAGGTGCCGGCCGAGGAGGCGTTCGAGTCGCTCCGGGACGCCGAGACGGTTCCCTACGCCGTCGTCCTCGACGGCGAGTTGACCCAGCGCGTCCTCGACGTGGCCGCCCAGCGAGGCGTCCAGCACGTCGTCGCCCGCGACACCGGCGAGTTCGTGAAGCAACCGGTGGACGTCCGGGTCCGGACCGCAGACCAGCTAGTCGGGTAGCGAACGGGTGCGAAACCCGCAGACGACAGAGTCGAGTGACTGACGGGAGCGAAACCCGCAGACGAAACCCGAGTCACGCGCGCTCGCAATCGGGGGACGTCGACAGGAGGAGCGCGGGACCGGAGTCGTAGTAGTCGGGGAGTTCCTCGACGACCGAGAAGCCGAGCGAGCGGTACAGCGAGAGCGCCGCCTCGTTGTCGGGCGCCGTCGCGACGGTGACCGGGCCGTCGACGGCGTCCAGTAGCGCGCAGAGGAGGCCCGTCGCCCGCCCCTCCCGGCGGTGGTCGGGGGCGACGACGAGTTCGACGACGTGGGCCCCGTCGCCGGCGACGGCGAGGAGGTAGCCGACAGGGGTGTCCGTGGCGTCCACCGAGACGAGCACCTGCCCGACGCCGTCGAGGAGACAGGGCGTCGCCTCCGGCAGGTACGCCTGGAGGGAGCGGAGGACCGGCCGGTCCGCGGGCGTGGCGTTCCGAATCACAGCACGAAGCTGAGGAGGCCGGCGGCGACGGCACCCGCGAGCGTCGCCAGCAGGTTGACCGTCGCGTTGCCGAGGTGCTCGCCCTCGACTGTCGCGCCGAGGAGGCTGTCCACCGTCATGCCCACCAGTCCGCCGGCGGCGACGAGCGACGCCCCGACCGGCGAGAGCGCCCACAGGCCGGCGGCGATGACCGCGACGACGGCGGCACCGGCGACGCCCGCCAGTTCGCCCTGCCACGTGACGCCGCCGTCGGTCCCCGGCGGGACCGGTTCGAGGGTCGTGATGAGCCGCGGCCGGTCGTAGAGGCCGCCGATCTCGGAAGAGAGGGTGTCGCTCATGGCGGCGGCGAGCGACCCGGCGAAGGCGAACCGGAAGACGTCGCCGGCGACGGGGAGTTTCGCGCTGGCGGCGAAACAGACGACGGCGACCAGCGCGACGGTGGCGTTGCCGAGGACGTTCCCCGTGCCGCGCGCGCCCTCGTTCGGTTCGGCGACGCCGCGCGCTCGCTTCTGTTCGTACCGGAACTTCGTCGACAGCCCCCCCACGCCGAAGAAGGTGATGAGGACCGCGAACCAGCCGATGCCGCCGAGGACGATGGTGAGCAGGCCGAGCAGGACGCCGGTGAGCATCCCGGCGACCGACGCGGTCTCGAGGGCGTAGGACACGTAGCCGAGGACGACGGTCACCGCGAGGGCCGCACCGACCTCGACCGGGGCCACGTCGGCGACGAGGAAGTCCAGCAGCCAGAGCGTGAACCCGGTCGAGAGCATCACGAGCGGGTCGTCCCGCTCGTAGAGGACAGACCGCAGGAGCGCCGCGACGAGCGCACCGCTGGCGGCGAGAAACGCCACGGTCGCGGGAGCCACCGGTTCGGTACCCATGTTGGCGACGGCGAACTGCCCGACCGACCCGGCGGCGAAGCCGGCGACGACGAAGCCGGCGGCGGTGTGGAACGGGTCGGAACTGGTCTCGGCGATGAACTGCGTGCCGAGGTTCCCGTACCCGAGAACGAGGACTGCGGCGACGTAGACGCCCACCGGAATCGGCGTGCGCGGGACGGTGGCGAGGAGGGCGAGCACCGTCGCGGCGAGCGCGAAGCCGGCCAGCCCGTTCAGGCGACCGTCCCTCCGGTCGCCCGGGCGGGCGAACAGCTCGAACAGCGGCCCGTCGTCGACGACGAACGCCGCCAGCACCGCGACGATCGCGAAGGGAGCGGCGGCCGCCTGGCCGAGCGCGGGCGTCGTCAGTGACAGCGTTCCGACGAGTGCGAACCCGCCAGCGCGTCGGAGGCTGGACGTCACACCACCTGATATCGCAGACGCCCACTTAACGCTCCCGACATGGTGACCGACGGACGGGAGCCTCCACTCGGAGACGGGACGGGTCGAACGGAGACAGACCGGGTCGAATCGGCCGTGCGGTGACAGGTGAGTCAGCGGCTCCGGTCTCGACGGCCGCCAGCGACGCCGACGGAGGCGGTCGGACAGGAGCCGTGCCCTTTTGCGTTCCCGGCGCGAACGACTGCCGTGGGTCCCTACGAAACGTATCTGGTCGCCCGTCACCGGCTCCACTCTGCCGAGCCGCCCTCGCACGTCGCCGTCGTCATCACGGAGCGCGACCTGCTCGAGAAGGGGGCGTACGAGACGCTGGAGCGGTTCCTCCAGTGGGCCTTCGAGTACGGGGCCGCGCAGGTGACCGTCTCGGTGAGCGTCCTGGACGAGGCGGTCGTGCCGACGCTCGTCCGCGAACTGAATCAGGTGGACACGCCGCGGTCCGTCGCGGTCCGCGGCCCCGACGACACCGAGCGCGCGGACGCCGCGATTCAGGTGAACATCGGGCTCGGCGGCAAACACGAGTTCGCCGCCGCCGTCCGGTCCATCGCGGAAGAGGTCAACGAGGGCCGCCTCGACCCCGACGAGATAGACGAGGAGGACGTAGAGCGACGCCTCGTGTTCCCGGACGAACCCGACCTCGTCATCAAGACCGGCGCAGAGCGCCTCTCGGATTTCATGATCTGGCAGTCGGTCTACTCGGAGCTCTACTTCACCGACGTGAACTGGCGCGACTTCCGGAAGCGGGACTACCTGCGGGCGGTCCTCGACTACCAGAACCGACAGCGGCGATTCGGCCGGTGAGCGACGGCGGCGATTCGGCCGGTGAGCGACGGCGGCGATTCGGCCGGTGAGCGACGGCGGC
>JBDGSQ010000029.1:8540-14471 GCA_042217455.1 Haloferacaceae archaeon
GGTCCAGTCGGTGAAAGACAGCAGGTCCTCGCGCGGTCGTCGCCGCCGGCGTCGCCCCCCGCGGGTCAGTCCGCCGGCCGTTCCTGCCGCGCGAGTTCCTCGGAGATCTCCTCTGCCTCGGAGCGGGGGGCCTGCGACCGCAGGCGGCCGGCGACCGCACGGGCCTCGTCGAGTTCGACGCTGGCGACGGCGCGGACGAGGGCGACGGCCCGCTTGGTCCGGGTCTGTCGCCACGACTCCTCGCGGGAGCGGTAGGTGCGGATACCGCGCAGGAAATCTATCTTCGAGAACTCCGGCCAGTAGGGCGCACAGAAGAAGACGGCCGCCTCGTTGCCGTTGGCGTGCCAGGGGAGGAAGTTGCTCGTGCGCTCGTCGCCGCCGGTGCGGATGATGAGGTCCACGTCCCGGACGGGCCGGCCGTAGAGCCGGTCCTCGACCGTCGCGACGCCGACGTCCTCCGGGTCGAGTTCGCCGTCGTCGACGGCGTCCGCGACGTCGCGGGCGGCGCGGAGCAGTTCGTTCCGGCCGCCGTACGCGAGCGCGATGTTGAGCCGGAAGTTGTCGTACTCGCGGGTCTGGGTCTCCGCGTAGCGGACCGCCTCCTGTACCTCCTCGGGCAGGCGGGCGATGTCGCCGATGGCGTGGATGCAGACGCCTGCGTCGTGGACGCGGTCGGCGTCGGCGAAGTCGTACAGTTTCGACTCGATGAGGTCGAACAGCCGCGCTCGCTCGGGCTCGGGGCGGTTGAAGTTCTCCGTCGAGAACGCGTACAGCGTGAGCTCGTCGACGTCGAGTTCCTCGCACCAGTCGAGCACCTGCTCTGTGGTCTCCGCGCCCGCCCGGTGGCCGTCGTGCGCGTCGCCGCCCTGCTCGCGGGCGTACCGGCGGTTCCCGTCCTGAATGATGGCCACGTGCGACGGCGTCTCGTCGAGTTCCCGGAGGAGCAGTTGCTCGTACCCGCGGCGGAGCTGTCGACGGACCCACGCGAACATTGTCGTCTACTCGAAGACCGGGCACGGGTATGTGTCTTTTGACCCGGGGTGGTGGCCCCCGAGTGGGGAGACAAGACGGGGAGAGGTGGCCCCCGCTTCGAGGGACGACAGGGGACGGGGGAGGTGGGTCCCGACCGTAGAGTAACAGGAGACGGGGCGAACGGTGTCAGCCCGTCGGACGCGACGAAACCGCCACCCGCATATACGCCGCGGGCGTAGCCTCGACCTGAACATGAGCGACGCCATCGACGACGACCTCTACGAGCGGACGAGGGCGTTCCTCGAACCCGGGGACGTGGACCTCATGGGCGCCATCGTACACACGACGCTCACGAGCGACGAGGAACTGGAGCTGCACGAACTGCAGGTGACGCTGAACGACGTCGTGGCGGCCCACGCCGGCAAGGGCGAGGCCTACATCTACGCGGGCAACGACGACACCCAGTTCGCCTCGAACCAGTATCAGGGCCGGACGCTCGACGGCGACGAGTTCGTCTGGGAGGCCCAGCACCTCCTCCGGAGCGGGACCTTCGACGTCGTCATCTACTACGAGTCGACCGCAGACCAGGACGCCATCGTCACCGAGGTGGAGGCGCTCGACGACGTCCGGCGCGTGACGAGCGTCGTCCTCGACGAGGCGTGACGGGGACGCGGAACGCGCCGACGCCCGGTCTCCGGCGGTCGCTCGCTCGGTCTGCGACGGGGGCGACGGGGCCACAGCGAGACCCGGTCGTCGCCCGACGGGGCGCGCGTCGCGGCGTCACTGCGCTTTGGAAGCCTTTACGTTCGAGGGTTTCAAAGCACGGTCAAGAAGCAACGTGCGGCAGAACGGAGCAAACCGTGTCATGACAGTCGGCGGAATGATAACCGGCGTGAGTGTTGCCCAGCCCAAAGCGAGCGTCGACGACATCGCGGCGGCGTCGGCCGAAGACGTCCAGTCGCGGCTCTCTGACCTGCTCGGGCAGTCGGGAGTCGAGGAGGCGTTCCTGCTCCAGACCTGCAACCGAACCGAGGCGTACGTCGTCACCGAATCTCCGGAGCGCGGACGGGCCGCGCTGTTCGAGTTCACGGAGGGCGTCTCGCCCGGCGTCGCCCGGTGGTTGAGCCACGAGGAGTCGCTCAGACACCTGATGCGCGTCGCCTCCGGTCTGGAATCGCTCGTCCTCGGCGAGGACCAGATTCTCGGTCAGGTCCGCGGCGCCTACGAGGACGCGAGCGAGGTCGGAAGCGTGCGTGGACTCCTCGACGACGCCGTGACCAAGGCGATTCACGTCGGCGAGCGCGCCCGCACCGAGACGGCCATCAACGAGGGGGTCCTCTCGCTCGGGAGCGCGGCGGTGCAACTCGCCGACGCCGAGGTCGGCGTCGCCGACGCCCGCGCCGTCGTCGTCGGCGCGGGGGAGATGGGTCGACTCGCCGCGAAGGCGCTCGCCGCCGCGGACGTCGCCCACCTCGTCGTCGCGAACCGGACCGTCGAGAGAGCCGCGGACCTTGCGACGACGGTGCCGGTCGATGCGGAGTCGGCGTCGCTCGCGGACCTGCCGTCGGCCGTCGCCGGCGCCGACGTGGTCATCACCGCCACGGGGAGTCAGGGGTACGTCCTGACCCCGGAAGACTTCGCAGGCGCCGACGGGGCGGCCGTGGTCGACGTCGCCCAGCCGCGGGACGTCGACCCGGCGGTGGAGGGCGTCTCCGGCATCTCCGTCCACGACATCGACGCTCTGGAGTCGGTCACCGACCAGACCAGAGAGCAGCGACGGATCGCTGCCGCGGACGTCGAGGAGATGATAGACCGCGAACTCGACCGACTCGTGGAGTCGTTCAAGCGAAAGCGCGCCGACGAGGCCATCTCCGCGATGTACGAGAGCGCAGAGCGGCTCAAACAGCGGGAACTCGAGACCGCCTTCTCGAAGCTCGAGGTCCACGGCGACCTGACCGACCGCCAGCGAGAGGCCGTGCAGGCGCTCGCAGACACGCTCGTCGGCCAGTTGCTCGCCGCGCCGACGCGGAGCCTCCGCGAGGCCGCCGCCGAGGACGACTGGGCGACCATCCAGACGGCCATGCGGCTGTTCGACCCCGAGTTCGGCGACGTCTCCATCGACGGCGACGACACGGAGGGGCAACAGGTCGTCGAGCAGTCAACGGACGGCTGAGTCGCCGAGGTCGCGACCGGCGTCCGAGTCGTCGGGGTCACTACCGGCGTCCGAGTCGTCGGGGTCACTACCGGCGTCCGAGTCGTCGGGGTCACTACCGGCGTCCGAGTCGCCGGGGTCCCGTGCTGGTTCAGCCGACCCGGTTCGTGGCCAACGTTTATTCACACGCCGACTGTCGGTACTGGCATGGCAGAACTGCTCTCGGACGAGGAAGTAGACCAGCGCCTCCCGGACCAGTGGGAGCGGGACGGGGACGAGATCGTCCGCACCTACGAGTTCGAGACGTACCTCGACGGCATCACCTTCGCCACGCTCGTCGGCGAAGTGGCAGAGGAGGAGTTCCACCACCCGGAGATGACCGTCGGTTACGAGGAGGTAGCGGTGCGCCTCACCAGCCACGAGGAGGGTGGCATCACGGACAAGGACGTCCGGATGGCCCGCCTGTTCGACGACGAGTACAACCGCTGAGGACGGGTCGATGGAGGCCGCCTACGTGCTCACCGTGCGGTTCCGTCTCGAACCGGCGGGCGTCGAGGCGGACCCGCGGGAGTTCGAGACGGTGGTCCGCCGTCCGGCCGACCCGCCCGGCGAGGAGGGGTGGCTGTTCTTCCGGGACGCCCTGTGGCGGGGGGAGGTGAACGACGACGCGTACGCGCGCCGACTCGCCTCCGACTGGCTCGGCGTCCCCGCGCTCGACGTCTCCTTCCGCGAACTCGAGACCGACGAGGAGTACCGCGAGTCGCTGACCGACGCCGTCGCGGCGGACCTCGACCGCTTCAACGCCGACTCGGCGACCGAGGCGCTCCACAAGTATCTCGGGAGTTCGATTCGCGTGACCTAGCGGGTCGCCGTCGGCCGCGGGGGCTGGTCAGGTCGGGACGAGTCCCACACACCCGGAAAACACATACCCGTAGAGCCGTTACTTCACTCTCTCATGCCCACCCCGATCGACGACTACGACTTCTGGCTGTTCGACCTCGACGGGACCCTCGTCGACGTCGAGTGGTCGTACGTCCGGGAGACGTTCGACCAGGTGGGCGACCGGCTCGGGAGGCCGTTCACCGACGCGGAGGCGGAGACGGTCTGGCACGGCCTCAGCGGCACGCGGGACGAACAGCTGCGGGACTGGGACGTCGACCCCCGGACGTTCTGGAGGACGCTCCACGAGGCGGAGGACGCGCGGACCCGCGCCGAGGCCACGTACCTCCACGACGACGCCGCGGCCCTCGTGAGCGAACTCGACGTTCCCGTCGGCGTCGTCACCCACTGTCCGCCCTCGTTCACCGGCCCCGTCCTCGACCACCTCGGCGTGCGCGACTGGTTCGACACCGTCGTCTGCTGTTCGGACGAACTGGGGTGGAAACCCGACGCCGCGCCCGTCGAACGGGCGATGGCGAACATCGGCGTCGGCGACGACAGCGCCGGCGTGCTGGCGGGCGACAGCGAGAACGACGTTGGGGCGGCGTGGAACGCCGACCTCGACGGCATCCACGTCGAACGACACGACCCGCGAATCAGGGGCCGGTGCGTCCTCGGCGACTATCGCGTCAGGTCGTTCGGCGAACTGCGCGCCCCCGCCCGCACCGCCGGCAGCGACTGAGCTGCGGGTACGCGGGGAGGAGCAGCGAATCGGGGTGAGATGGGTGGGAGGAGCAGCGAATCGAAGTGAGATGGGTGAAGGAGCGACGGGCCGGGGTGAGGTAGTTGGGAAGAGCGACGGGTCGGGGAGAGGGAAAACGGTGAGCCGGGGTCAGAAAGCGAGGAGGAACGGCGAGCTGGGGTCCGGTCGCGAGCGGCGACCGCTGGGCCGGATCGTCACTCGGTGTTCGCGTCCGCCAGCCACAGAAAGTCGGACGCCTTCGGCCGGGCCGCGACGACGCCGTCGCTCGACACCGAGAGCTCGTAGCCCTCGAACGTGAACTGGACCGTTACGTCCTCGCGGACGGTGCCGTCGAGTCGCGGACCCAGCAGATTCTCCATCGCGTCGGGGTCGACGCTCTCGTACAGGGCGGCCCGCTCGTTGATGTCTTCGTCGGCGTGGTCCGAGAGGAGCTGGACCACGGTCGTCCCCAGTTCCGTCGGGCCCGACCAGTCGTGGACGCCGAGCGGAACCCACTCGGCCCGCGCGGATGCGGCGTGGACGTCGGTGTGGGACACGAGACGGTCTACCAGTTCGAGGACCTCGGAGAGGCTCCCCTGCCCCTTCTGGACGTACGCCGTGACCGCGCCCGTGTCGAGTTCGTCTGCGACAGTCGCTCTGTCTACCCCGGTGAAGAGCAGAATCGGTACCGTCGGGTTCCGCGCTCGAATCGCACTCGGGAGCGGCACGCCCTCGTCGGTCACCAGCGAGTCGGTGACGACGGCGGCGTACTCGCAGCTCGACAGCTCGTCGAGGGCCTCGGAGGCCGACCGTGCCGTGTGTAGCTCGAACGCTTCTGTCTCACTCGACGTCGCGCGCGACACCGAGAGGATGTCGGGATCGTCGTCGACGTGGAGGACCCGTGGAGTCGTTGACATAGTACTCTTACTTGTTCGATAGATAATAAATTAATCCACGCATTCGCTGACAGACGTCGTGCTAGCGTCAGACAAATCGGGATGCGAGCGCGGGCGTCCCGTCCGGACAGACGTGTCATCGTGTCCCACGTTCAGGTGGTGACGTCGGACCCGATTCGGCGGCGACGGCTACGGTCGATCTGATACGTTTCTACAATATCCTCGTGCACGTAATTTCGCCGGTCGTGTCACCGGGGCTCGAATCCCGGGAGGTGTCACCGTGGCTCGAA
>JBDGSQ010000029.1:14571-28872 GCA_042217455.1 Haloferacaceae archaeon
GGCTCGAATCCCGGGAGGTGTCACCGTGGCTCGAAGCCCGGGAGGTCGGCGAGGACGTCGTCGAGGGCCGCCACGTGGCCGGCGAGCGCCTCGACGCCCGGCTTCTCGGTCCGGTCCGGGTTCCCGTGGACCGCGACCGACTGGGTGCCGAGCGAGACGAACCCGAGGCCGAGTCGCTCGGCGGTGGCACGTAGGCCGAGGCCGGCGTCGGCCGCCCCTCCGGCGACCTTCCGGGCGGGGCTCTCGTGGGCCTTGACGGTCAGCCCGTAGCCGTCGACGGCGTCGGTCAGGTCCCGGCGCTCGACGCCGCGTTCCTCCGCGAGCGACTCGAAGGCGGCGTCGAGGCTGGCGCGGAGGCCGGAGTCGGTGCCGCGGTTCACGAACCGGAGGTCGCCGTCGACGAGGTCGGCGACGCCCGCGACCGCGTCGGGGTTCCCGTCGGGGACGACGAGGCCCCACTCGCGGGTCCACCCGCCGAGGTCGACCGAGGGCACCTCCCGACGGGTCGGACCAGCGGTCACGGCGACGTCGGGGAGGCCGTCGCGGAGGCGTCTGAGCCCCTCTCGGCTCCCGACCGCGAGGTAGCGCGGGCGTTCCAGTCGGTCGAGCAGGCGGTTCAGCGCGGGGTCGTCCTCGCCGACGCCGAAGACGGTCGGGACGCGGACGTCCGGCGAGAACAGCGTCACCTCGACCTCCTCGCCCTCGGCGAGGTAGTCCGTGTCGGGGTGCATCTCCACGACGCCGTCGGCCTCGACCAGACTCGTGGTCGCGCCGCTCCCCTTGTCGACCGGGTAGACGAGCGTCCGGCCCTCCGCGTCCTCCACGAGGCCGACCGGCATCAGGCGGAGCCGCCCCTGCGAGTAGCGCTCGCGGACGCCCATCTCCCCGGTGACGGTCGCCCGTTGCGGTTCGGGGACGCCCGCGGCCCGGCGGAGCGCGGGCGCGACGAAGGTCCGGAAGATTGTCAGCGCGGAGACCGGGTAGCCCGGGAGGCCGACGTAGGCCGAGTCGGCGAGCCGACCGACCAGCATCGGCTTGCCGGGCTTGACGGCGACGCCGTGGAGCAGCAGTTCGCCCTGCTCCTCGATGACGCGGTAGATGACGTCGACGGCGCTGGCGGACGTCGACCCCGAGGAGAGCACGAGGTCGCACTCGGCTGCGGCCTCGACGAGGACGCGCTCCATCTCCTCGAAGTCGTCGCCGGCGTGGGGGTAGAGCTTCGCCCGCGCGCCCGCCTCCTCGACGCCCGTGGCGATGGTGTAGCTGTTGACGTCGTATATCTGGCCGGCCGCGGAGTGGAGCGTCTCGCCGGGGCGGACGAGTTCGTCGCCGGTCGAGATGATGCCGACCGTCGGCGCGCCCCGCACGGGCACCTCGTCGATACCGAGCGCAGAGAGCAGTCCGATTTCGCGGGGGGTGAGCACCGTTCCGGGACCGAGCGCCCGGTCGCCGGCGGCGATGTCCGCGCCCGCGAGCATCACGTTGTCGCCCGGAGCGACGGAGGTGCGCATCTCGATGCCGCCCGCGCTCTCTGTGGTCCGCTCGACGACCACCACGGCGTCCGCTCCCCCGGGCATCACCGCGCCGGTGGATATCTCGGCGCAGGTCCCCGGTTCGACGGTCACGTCCGGTTCGCTCCCGGCGTGGACCTCGCCGGCCAGTTCGAGGGTGACCGGGTCGGCCTCGTCGGCCCCGAAGGTGTCGCGGGCCCTGACGGCGTAGCCGTCCATGCTCGCCCGATCGAAGCCGGGGACGTCGAGTTCCGCGTCGATTCGCTCCGCGAGGACGCGGCCTCTGGCCTCCGCGAGGGAGACGGTCTCGGGGTCGGCCTCGAGGTCGAGCGACGCGATGGTCTCGTGGGCGGCCTCCGGGTCGGCGAGGTCGCGGAACTCCTTGCGCCCGCTCACGCCGACCACTCCCAGTTCTCGACCGCGACGGTCTCCTCGGCGGCGACCCCCTCCCGGCCCTCGGGGACGACGACCCAGCCGTCGGCGAGCGCGACCGACGAGAGGATGCCGGACCCGCTGGCCCGGGTCGGCGTCGCCACGCGCTCGCCGTCCTCCTCGTCGAGCTGGACCCGCGCGAAGGTCCGCGTGCCCGGTTCGCTCGATATCTTCCGGGTCAGGCGGGCCTCGGTCGTCGGGAAGTCGGGCGTCGGCAGGTTCCCGGCGGCCTTCAGAGTCGGTCTGAGGAACTGCACGGCGTTGATGATGCAGGCGACGGGGTAGCCCGGGAGCATCAGCACGGGCGTGTCCTCGACGCGGCCGAGCGCGACCGGGTGACCGGGCTTGAGGGCGACGCCGTGGACCAGCACCTCGCCGACGTCCTCGACGACGGCGGGCGTCAGGTCCCGCTCGCCGACCGAGGACCCCCCGGTCGTGACGACGAGGTCGTGGTCGAGGTCGCGCTGGATGGCCGCCCGGAGGGCGTCCTCGTCGTCGGTCACGACGTCGCGGTAGGTGGCAGAGCCGCCCCACCGCTCGACGAGTCGGGAGACCGTCAGCCCGTTGGTCTCGATGACCTCGCCGGGGTCGGGGTCGGACTGGACGAGTTCCTCGCCGGTCGGAATCACCGCGACGGTCGGCCTGTCGTAGACGGGGACCTCCGCGAGGCCGACGGACTTCAGGAGTCCGAGGTCCGAGGGCCGGAGCCGGTGGCCGGCGTCGTAGAGGTGCTGGCCCTCCGCGACGTCCTCGCCGACCGGACCGACGTTCTCGCCTTCGGCCACGGCGTCGAACACCTCGACGTCGTCGCCGAGAGTCTCCGTCTGCTCGATCATCACGACGGCGTCCGCGTCGTCCGGCAGTTCGCTCCCGGTGTGGACCCGCACCGCGGCGTCCGGGCCGGCGGTCTCCCGCTCGCTGAGGACCACCGGCGAGCGGTCGCTCGCGCCGAAGGTGTCCTCGGCCCGGACGGCGTAGCCGTCCATCGCGGCCCGCTCGTACCCGGGGACGGGGTTCGGGGCCGACACCGACTCTGCCAGCGCGCGCCCGTCCGCCGCCTCGAGCGGCAGCCGAGCGGTCCGCTCGTGGGGCGTGACCGCAGCGAGGAGTCGCTCTCTCGCGTCGGCGACGCGGGTCCTGTCCTTGAACCCGGCGTGCGTCAGGTCGTCGTGACTCATGGGCGTCCGTTTGGTGCGACGGGTGAAAACGCCTCCCCTCCCGCATCCCTGGTCGTCGGCGAGAGGCGCCACCCGCACCTCCGTGAATCGTGAACCACGGCGGGAGACGTCTCCCGCACCTCCGTGAAACGGGTGACGTCTCTCGCACCTCCGTGAACCACCACGAGGCACGTCTCTCGCACCTCCGTGAGCCATCACGGGGCACGTCTCCCCTCCCGCATCTCCGGGGTCGCCGGCGGATGACGTGACGGCTCGGTGACGGGAGTGAGACGGACGCCACCACGGCCTTTTTCGCCTTGCGTGACATACAACGGGGTATGTCTGCCCTGCGCGACGCTCTACGGGAACTCCCGGGGACCGTGTTCGCCGACGCTCTCGAATCCGACGACGAGTACCTCATCGTCCTCGACCTGCCCGGCGTGACGGCGGAGACGCTGGACCTGCAGGTCGAGAAGGGACGACTCGTCGTCGAGGCGCGCCGCGAGAAGGACGTCCCCGACGGCTTCGAGTACGTCAGGGAGAACCGGTCGCTCTTCCTCGACGCCGAACTCCCCCTCCCACCGGACGCCACCGGCGCCGGAGCCGAAGCGACGATGAAGCGGGGCGTCCTCGAGATTCGCCTCCCCAAACGTGACGTCGCCCCCGAGCGTTCGATTCCCGTGACGAACGTCGACGCCTGAGCGCCGGTGGGGTGGTCACGCTGGTCAATCTCCGCGCCTACTGGCGGTTCTTCGTCGTCGTCTACCAGTTCTTCCCGCTCATCGTCGCCTACCTCCGGGACCGGCGGCGGTTCGTCCTCTTCGGCGCGTCCCGGACCGTCACAGAGGAGATGCAGGTCCGCCGGGCGGGGGTGCTGCTCGACTCGCTTCTGACCCTCGGACCGACGTTCATCAAACTCGGGCAGCTGCTCTCGACGCGCCCGGACGTCCTCCCGCCCGCGTACATCGACGTGCTGTCGAGCCTGCAGGACGAGGTCCCCCCCGCTCCGTGGCCGGAGGCGAGAGCGGTTCTCGAAGACGAACTCGGCCCCCGCGAGGAGGTGTTCGAGGAGTTCGACACCGAGGCCATCAGCGGCGCCAGCCTCGGACAGGTCTACCGGGCCACCTACGAGGGGCGACCGGTCGCAGTCAAGATCCGCCGACCGGGCATCGAGGACCTCGTGGAAGCGGACCTCCGGGTCATCCGCTGGTCGCTCCCGGTCGTCATCCGGTTCATCGGCGAGACCCGCGCGTTCTCGCTCGAGAACCTCGCCGACGAGTTCGCCCGCGTCATCCGCGAGGAGATGGACTACCGTCGGGAGGGGCGGATGCTCGACGAGATTCGCTCGAACTTCGCCGACGACGACAGCGTGCGCGTCCCCGAGCGAATCGGCGAGGTGTCTGGCCCGCGGGTGCTCACGATGGAGTACGTGCCGGGCGTGAAGATATCCGACGTCGAGGCGATAGACGAACTGGGGGTCGACCGCCACGAACTGGCCGTGACGCTGGACCGGGCGTACCTCCAGATGATCATCGAAGACGGCGTCTTCCACGCGGACCCCCACCCGGGGAACCTCGCCGTCCAGGACGACGGCACCGTCGTCTTCTACGACTTCGGGATGAGCGGCCGCGTCGACCCGTTCCTCCAGGACAAGATAGTCGAGTTCTACATCGCCGTGGCGAACCAGGACATCGACGGCATCCTCGACACCCTCATCGAGATGGGGACGCTCTCGCCGGAGGCGGACCGCGAGGTGATGGGACAGGTGATGGAACTGGCCATCGCCGACGCCCGCGGCGAGGAGATAGAGCAGTACCGCGTCCAGCAGATATTCGAGCAGGTGGAGTCGACCATCTACGAGTTCCCCCTCCGCCTGCCCCGGAATCTCGCGCTGGTCCTCCGAGTCGCGACGGTGGTCGAGGGGGTCTGTGTCACCCTCGACGAGGACTTCGACTTCATCACCGTCGCCACCGACTACCTCACCGAGCGGGGGTACCGCGAGGAGACGGCCCGGCAGTTCGTCGAGGAGGCGGGCAGGCAGGTCCAGCGGTCGGCCCAGTCGCTCGTCACGGTTCCCTCGAAGCTCGAGCGCTTCCTCGACGAGGTGGAGCGCGAGAACGTCACCGTCAACGTCCGACTGGACGACAGCGACGACCTCTTCGAGACGCTCGCCAGGCGGCTCGTCTACGGCCTCCTGCTCTGTACCGGCGTCCTCGCGACGGCCCTCCTCTACGCGTTCGAGGGACCCATCCCGGCGGGCGTCGCCGCCGCGGCGACGCTCCCGGTCGTCGCGCTCCTGTACTGGTCCTTCCGGTCGCCGCGGGGTCTGCGGACGATGCCGCAGTTCACCCGGCAGAGCCTCAGACGCCGCCGCGAGGAGTGACCGACGCCGCGGCGGGGAGAGACCGACGTCGCCGCAAACGGCGCCCGACGCCGCGCCGCGAGGAGTGAACCAGCGGTCGGGTCGCCACCGTGGAGGCGGTAGTCGCCGCGCCGGCCCCCGTCGCGGCGGCGGGGCCGACTCGCCGCCATCCGAGGGATTATCTGACGGGGAGTGGTGCCACCGACATGGACATCGAACCGTTCGGGCTCGAACGCTGGTTCGCAGAGTACGAACACGAGGCGGACATCATGCTCGCAGAGAGCGGCATCCGGTCGCTCCCGGCCGACCGCTTCGACCTCGACCCCGGCGAACTCGGCTACGTCATCCCGACGAACGGCGACCCCGAGTTCCGCGCCGAGGTCGGCGAGCGGTACGACCGCTCGGCCGACGAAGTGCTGTTCACCTGCGGCACCCAGGAGGCGAACTTCCTCGCGTTCCTCTCGCTGCTGGGTTCGGACCACGGCGACCACGCCGTCGTCGTCACGCCGACCTACCAGGCGCTCCACGCCGTCCCGGAGGCCTTCGGCGAGGTGTCTCGCGTGTGGCTCGAACCGCCGACGTGGGAGCTCGACCTCGACGCCGTCGCGGACGCGATGCGCGAGGACACCGCCGTCGTCGTCCTCAACAACCCGAACAACCCGACCGGCCGGTACCACCCGCCCGAGACGGTCGAGGCCCTCTACGACCTCGCCGCCGACAACGACACCTACCTCCTCGTCGACGAGGTGTACCGCCTGCTCGCCGACGACCCCAACCCCACCGCCGCCTCTCTCGGCCCCTACGGCATCTCCTCGACCAGCCTCACCAAGGCGTACGGGCTCGCGGGCACCCGCTTCGGGTGGCTCGTCGCCGACGAGGAGATAGTCGACCGGGCGTGGCAGTGGAAGGACTACACGACCATCTCGCCGTCGCTGTTCGGCCAGCACGTCGCCCGGCAGGCCCTCGGCGAGCAGGAGGACGACATCCTCGCGGAGAATCGGGAACTCGCCCGCGAGCACCACGACGTCGTCGAGGCGTTCGTCGCCGAGTACGACCTCGACTGGTACGACCCGGTCGGCGTCAACGGCTTCGTGACGATTCCCGAGGAGTTCGAGGACGGCGAGGCGTTCTGTCGCGCCGTCGTCGAAGAGGAGAGCGTCGTCCTCGCGCCCGGCGGCCTGTTCGGCTACCCCGGCTACTTCCGCATCGGCTTCGGCCTGCCGACCGGGGAACTCACGGAGGGACTCGAACGGGTCGGACGGGTGATCGAGCGCGCCCGGCGCTGACGCGAGTCGACCGGCGACGACCCCAGAACCGGGAGCTAACCGCCCTCCGCCGACAGACCTCCGCGGAATCGTTCCAAACCGTTTATACCGCCGCCACCGGAATACGCAGACATGGCTAAAGAGCAGAAGCAGGTCAGGGAACTCCAGGAAGGCAGCTACGTGATGATGGACGACTCGCCCTGCAAGATCAACGCCTACAGCACGGCCAAGCCCGGCAAGCACGGCAGCGCGAAGGCCCGCGTCGAGGGCCGTGGCGTCTTCGACGGCAAGAAGCGGAGTCTCTCCCAGCCTGTCGACGCGAAGGTGTGGGTCCCGATAATCGAGCGCAAGCAGGGACAGGTCGTCTCGGTCTCCGGCGACGACGCGCAGGTCATGGACCTCGACACCTACCAGACGTTCACGATGCGCATCCCGGACGACGAGGACCTCTCGCCCGACGACGAGATCGAGTACCTCGAGTACGAGGGCCAGCGGAAGATCGTCTGAGGCGACGCCGCCCACACCGAATCCGATGTCTACCTTTCCCGGGGCGACCGCGGAACGCGAGTCCGCAGACTACGTCGTCGTCGGCGGACCGCTCGACGCGACGACGACGTTTCAGCCGGGGGCCCGCTTCGGCCCGGACCGGATTCGGCGATTCGCCGAGACGTTCGACGACTACGACCGCCGCACCGGCCAGTTCTTCAGCGACCTCGCGGTCCACGACGCCGGCGACGTCCGCGCGTGGAACGACGTCCCGGAGTACGCCGAGTACCTCTCGGGGACGCTCAGAGACGTCGTCTGGGACGGCGCCGTCCCGCTCTTGCTCGGCGGCGAACACACCGTCTCGGCCGCGGGCGTCGAGGCCGTGGAACCGGACGTCTTCGTCGTCCTCGACGCGCACCTCGACCTCCGGTCGCAGTACGACGGCGACCCGTGGAACCACGCCTGCGTCACACGCCGCGTCCTCCACACCGCAGACCGGGCCGTGATTCTCGGCGCGCGGACGGGCAGTCCCGAGGAGTGGACCCGCGCCGACGCCGACGACGTGGCGGTCGTCCCCCCCGAGGAGGTGGCCGACTGGGAACCGGATTTCGCGGGCGAGGAGTCCGTCTACCTGAGCGTCGACGTCGACGGGGCCGACCCCGGATTCGCGCCGGGGACCGGGACGATGGAACCGTTCGGGATGACCCCGCGGGAGATGCGCGACGTGGTCCGCGCCGTCGCCCCCGCCGCCGACGGCTTCGACGTCGTGGAGGTGAACGACCGCGACGACGGCCAGGCCGCGGCCCTCGCCGGCAAACTCGTCCGCGAGTTCGTCTACGCGCACGCGGCGGAGCGTTCGGTCACCGACCCGACCGCGGGGTCCGGCGCGTCCGAGTGACCCCCGGCAGACGGGCCGTTCGCGGTCCCGGCAGGACGACGGCTCACGCCCCCCGGTCACTCGGGTCACGCGCGGCAGACGACGTCCGGGTCACCGACACGGTCCGGAGACTCCTCGAAACCGCTCTCGGAGGGACAGACGCCGGTCGACTGGCGGGCCGGCCACGCCGGTTCAGTCGGACCGGGGAGACCGAGTTCCGTACAGCACTTCGAGACACTGCTGGGTGAACAGATCCAGGTTCCGGGCGACCGAGCGCTCCATGCTGACGAACACGCCGCCGTCCTCCCTGCGGAGAGCGATGGTGACGGCGCGCTCCCGCAACTGGACCGACGCGGTGAGGCGGCCGAGTCGGTCGTCCACCAGCGAGTGCTCGCCGCCAGAGTGCCACAGGTTCCGATACACCTCCTCGGCAACCGCTGAGACCTCCTCCCGTTCGATGTCGTCGCGGACGTAGACGAGCGAGAAGCCCGAGTCGTCGTACTCTGCGACCACCCGGAGACCGTCGCCCGCCCTCCTGTCGAGAAAGCTGACGAGTTCCGCTGTGCGAGCGGGCATATAGCGACTCTAGCGAATCGGACTGAGATAAACCCACGGCACCCGTCCGAAAACGTGGGAATTCTCCACAGAACCGGGTCGCAGAGAGAACCACCGGAATACATGGCCTCTCGGCGCGACGGTCCGCCCATGGAACTGCGCGAGTTCGTCGACCGACTCGACGGGGAGCTTCGAACCGACGACTACGCGGACGTGGACGCGAGCGCGAACGGCCTGCAGGTCGAGACCGACTCGGAGGCGGTCGACCACGTCGCCTTCGCCGTCGACGCCGCGGTGGCGACGGCGGCGGCGGCGAGCGAGGCAGGCGCCGACGCGCTGGTGACCCACCACGGGGTCGTCTGGGGCGGGTTGGAGCGACTGACCGGCGAGGGGTACCGGCGCATCGCGCCGCTCGTCCGGGAGGACGTCGCCCTCTACGTCTCGCACCTCCCGCTGGACGGTCACCAGCGGCTCGGGAACGCCGCCGGCGTCGGAGACGAACTCGACCTCCGGCGGCGACAGCCCTTCGGCGAGGTCGGAGGCGAGACCATCGGACAGCGCGGCCGGACGCAGGAACCGCTCTCGGTCGACGAGGTGACGGCGCGGCTGGACGCCCTCCCCGGTGCGACCCGGGAGACGCAGGTGCTCGACTTCGGCCCCGAGGAGATAGAAGACGTCGCCGTCGTCACCGGGAGCGGGGCCGACTGGCTAGACGCGGCCGCCCGCGCCGGCGTCGACGCCTTCGTGACGGGCGAGGGCAAGCAGCAGGCCTACCACGTCGCCCGCGAGACAGAGACGAACGTCTTCCTCGCCGGCCACTACGCGACGGAGACCTTCGGGGTTCGCTCCCTCCAGCGACTCGCCGAGGAGTGGGGACTGGAGACGACGTACGTCGACCACCCGACCGGGCTGTGAGCGACGACGCCGTGGGAGCGGACCACGACGTCGACCGCGTGCGAGCGACGACAGCCGAGACGGACTCCCGCACCCAGTGTGCCGGTGGCTCTTTGACCGTCGTCGTCGTACGGAGGTGACGTGAACGGCCGCCGATCGCTCCTCCGGACCGTGGGAGCCGCGTCGGTTCTCGGCGTGCCGACCGCCGGGTGTCTCGGCGGCGACGGCGGACCGCCGACGGTCCTCGGGACGTACCCCGGACCCGACCTCTCGAAGCCGGCGACGTACCGACCCTTCGAGCGGTGGCTCGACCGCCGACACGCCGTCCTGCTGTCCTTCTTCGAGGCGGAGGTGCCGCGCAGGCGAGGGGACGCCGCCGTCGCGCACCAGTTGACCGCGGCGTGGGACGCGGGCGCGGTGCCGCTGCTCACGTGGGAGCCGTTTCTCGGCGCGCCGAGCGGACCCTCGGCGGACGAGTCGTCGGACGGGTCGCCGACGCCGGTGACGAGTCGCATCGCCGACGGCGAGGTCGACGCCCTCCTCGACCGCTGGGGGGCGCTCCTCGCGGCGTGGCTCGACGCCGACGGGGACCGACGGCTCTACTTCCGGCCGATGCACGAGATGAACGGCGACTGGTACCCGTGGGGCGTCGGTTCGGGAGCGACTCCGGAGGCGTACGTCGCGGCGTGGCGTCGCCTCCGTACCGCGATGCGCGGTGCCGGCGTCCCGGACGACCGGATGCGGTGGGTGTGGTGTCCGAACGCGACGGACGCGGGCGGAGCGCCCGCGACGGCGTTCTACCCGGGCGACGGGGCCGTCGACTGGGTCGGCGTCGACGGGTTCAACTTCGGCGACAGTCGCGCGTGGTCCGGGTGGCGGTGGCCCGAGGAGGTCTTCGGGGACGCGCTCTCCCGACTCCGCGGACTGACCGACCTTCCGGTCGCCGTCCCCGAGGTGGCCACCTCGTCGGTCCGCGGCGGCGGCCACGACCCGCGCGCGAAGTCGCGCTGGATCCGGCGGGCCTTCGACGTGTTCGACGCCCGCGACGTCGCGCTGGCGTGCTGGTTCAACGTCGACAAGGAGACTGACTGGGCGGTCTTCGGCGGCGCGAGGGGGACGGCGACCTACACCGACGACGGGACGTCCTACCGGGTCTACCGGGCCTACCGCGAGGCGGCCGCCAGTCCGGACGTCGTCGGCGCGGAGGCGGCCGCGAGTCCGAGAAACTCCCGCGACGCGTTCGCCGGGCGGTTCTGAACGGTGGTGGGTCCGCCGACCGGTTCGCGCTCCGCCGGGAGACTGACAATCGAGTCGTTGAAGCGAACCCGCGACACAGGTACGTCCATGAGCGAGGACGGACGCGACGACCCGCACGGCGGAGACGACCGCGACGACCCGCACGGCGGAGACGGCCGCGACGACCCGCGCGGCGATGACGGACGCGACGACCCGCACGGCGGAGACGACCGCGACGAGGACCATCGCGACGGCCCCGAACGGGAGGCGTTCCACCACGACCCCATCGGGCACACGGAGGTGTGGGGCGGCATGACCGTCGGCGAACTCGTCGAGCAGTACGGCCACGCCGGCATCGGGGCGGCCGACCTCCACGAGGCGGTCGACGTCTACGCGGCGATGCTCGGGCGGGACGAGGTGACCAACTTCCTCGGACTCGCGGGGGCGATGGTGCCCACGGGGATGCGGCGGGTCGTCGCGGACCTGATTCGAGACGGCCACGTCGACGCGCTGGTCACGACCGGCGCGAACCTCACCCACGACAGCATCGAGGCCATCGGCGGCAAGCACCACCACGGGAGCGCCGGCCCGCACGACCACCGCTCCGCGGCGGCGGAGGGCCACGACGAGACGCTCCGGGAGTACGACGAGCGGCTCCGCGACGAGCAGGTCGACCGGATATACAACGTCTACCTCCCGCAGGAGCACTTCACGCTCCTCGAAACGCACCTCCGGGGGGACGTCTTCCCGAACGTGGAGCGGACCGTCTCGATTCAGGAGTTCACCGCCGAACTCGGGCGGGCGAACCTGGAGCGGAACCGCGAGGAGGGAATCGAGGAGGACCCGGGCGTCGCCGCGGCGGCCTACGAACACGACGTCCCCGTCTACGTCCCGGCGATACAGGACTCGGTGCTCGGCATTCAGGCGTGGATGTACTCCCAGATATCGGACTTCTCGCTCGACGCGCTGGCGGACATGACCCACATCTCCGACCTCGCGTTCGACGCCGAGGAGGCCGGCGCGATGGTCGTCGGCGGCGGCGTCCCCAAGAACTACGTCCTCCAGACGATGCTCACGGTCCCCGAGGCCTACGACTACGCGGTGCAGCTGACGATGGACCCCGAGGAGACCGGCGGCCTCTCGGGCGCGACGCTCGAGGAGGCCCGCTCGTGGGGGAAACTCGAGAAGTCCGCCCGGAACGTCACGGTCCTCGGCGACGCGAGCATCACCTTCCCGCTCGTCGTGGCGGCGGCCCGCGAGCGAATCGAGAACTGAGCGCGGCCCGCGAGACGTCGCCGGTGGGACCCCTCAGAAGACGATGACGTGGACGTTCCAGACGGTGACGACGGTGCCGACCACCGCCAGCGATGCGGGCACCGCCACGCGCCCAGGGGTGTCGAGGGCCCACCAGACGGCGAAGCTCGCCGCGAGGAAGGCGAACTTCAGCGCCACGAAGCCGTAGAGGCCCGCGCCGTCGAGCAGCGTCGTCGCGATCGGCCCCGCCTCCGCGACCTCGGCAGACCGCACGCCGACGACCGTCGTCACGCCGTCGCCGACGCCGTAGAGGAGCAGGGCCGCGAGCCACAGTTCGGCCTGCCGTCGGCGGAGCGACTCGAACGTCGCCGCGAATGTGTCAGTCACGACTACCGCGTCGCGCCCCCCGACCGTGAATGTCACGCCCGTCAGTAGAGGACGACGATGGTCGCCGCCGCCACCAGCAGCGTCGCCCCCGCGAGAACGAGGAAGTCGACCGCGGGCGACACGTACGCCTCCGACCCGCCGTCGTGACCGGTTGCCATGACTCGAGGTGGCGCGTGCGAGTACATAACTGTGGGCCCGCGGTTATCATATATGATATTCCCTCGCCCGTGACGGCGCACTCGCTCGCGGTGACAACGACAGGGGCGTCGCTCCGGAGCGGAAAACACTTCTCGCCGCACCGGAAACGGAGTGTCCGTGTCCCCCGCTGAACACCCCTCCACGCAGTCGGACAGGACAGCGACCCAGTCGGCCCCACCGGATTCGCCCTCGTCTCGGTCCACTCCGCCGGACTCGTTTTCCTCTCGGTCCACACCCCCAGACCCGTCCTCCTCTCGGTCCACACCCCCAGACCGGCACCCGTCGCGGTCGTCCCGTCGTGCGTTCCTCGCGACCGCCGGGACTGCGGCGGCGACCTCTCTCGCCGGGTGCAGCGCCCTCACCTCCGGCGACGACGTCCCGCCGCTCACGGACGAGGACTGGCACAGCTACGGCAACGGCCCGACGAACGACAACCGCGTCGCCGGCGGCGTCCCCCCGCTCACGGAACACGAGATACTGACATCGGCCGACTGGACGTACGCACCGCCGGTCGTCCACGACGGCGTCGCGTACGTCGCGGCTGACCGTCGGGTCGTCGCGGCGGCGGCCGACGGCACCGAGCGGTGGTCGAGCGACCTCGACGTCGAAGTCGCCGGTGCGCCCGCACTCGACCCGGACCGGGGGCGGCTCTACGTCCCGACGCGCGTCGTCGGCACGACGGACGGTCCGGAGACGCCTCCGGCGTCCGTGACGGCGCTCACACTCGCAGACGGTGACGTCATCGGCGCACCGACAGTCGGCGACGAGGACGCGTACGGCCTCACCGTCGCCGACGGCGACGTCTACGTCCGCAGCGCGACGGCCTGTGTCAGGCTCGCCCCCGACGGCACGGAACGCTGGCGGCGCTCGCTCCCGCCGCTCGTCTACGACGAGTACCGGCTCGGCGACTCCACGGCGACGCAGATCACCCCGGCGGTCACCGGCGGCGGCGTGTACGTCCCGGACCGGAACGCGCTCGTCAAACTCGACCGGGAGACCGGCGACGAGCGCTGGCGCGTCCCGGTCGACACCCCCTACGCCGCCCCGGTCGTCGACGAGCGCGGCGTCGTCCAGACCGGGTGGCAGGAGACCGTCGCGGTCGACCGCTCGGGCGAGGTCCGCTGGCGGCGTGACCTCCACAGCCGCGCCGCCGCCGCGCTCGACGGCACCGACGTCTACGTCGTCGCCGGCGACCTCCACGAGGTCGACGCCGCGTCCGGCGAAACCAACTGGCGAGCCCACCTCCCGGGCGAGGGCACCGAAGCGCCCGTCGTGACCGAGGACCACGTCCTCGCCGTCTCGGGCGACGTCCGGGCGTTCCGCAGAGACGTCGGCGGACTCCTCCCCCCGGAGCGCCTGCAGTGGACGTACTCCGAGGTCCACGCGGCGACGTACTCCTCGCCCGTGGTCGCGGCCGGACGGGTCTTCGTCGTCGGTCCCATGGGCCTGCTGGCGCTCCGACCCGCCGCAGGCGACTGACGTCGAGGTCGTCGCTGGAGGTCGCCGGCTGTGCCAACCGGCGGGTCGACGCGCGAACGACAACCGTTTTTCGCTGGCGGCCGTGCCGTCACGTGGGCCGATGACGAGCACACCGGGCCGAGCCGGACTCGGCACCCGGCGACGACGAGCCCTATGAGTGCCGAGGTCTGCATCTCCTCCGTGAGGGGATGCATCCGCCAGTGACCGA
>JBDGSQ010000078.1:0-1196 GCA_042217455.1 Haloferacaceae archaeon
TTGGGGGCTTATACTTCGTTACCAGCAGGAAAGTCCCGAGCCTTGAAAAGAGATTCGGCGCTTATAGACTATAAGCCCGGGAGAGAGTCACGCTACAGATTCGAGAGATAGCCCCGCCGTTGCTCTACTTTCACCTCTTCCGTCCGTTCGTCGTAATGTTTGTCGAGTACCTCCTGACTGACGTTCATACGGTCGCTGACGACTTTCTCGGGGACGTCTTGGGTCAAGTGGTGCGTGATACTTCCCCGGCGCACAGCGTGGGGAGAGACGCTTGACGGGCATTTGCTGGCCTGCTTACGGTGGTCATCCGTTGCTTCGCACGTCTCCGGGTCACGGTCATGCGGACACTCGTTGCCTCGGTCACAGGGACGTGTGAGACGGTATACGGTATCTCGAATAGACGTCCGAGAGATTCGTCCGTGAGTCGTCGTGATTAGTGGCTGACGACCGTACTCATCGGTTCGTTCGGGACGTTGGTGGTCTATCCAGTCGTCGACTATCTCGACTGTCACAGGGCGTATAGCGACGTATCTCTCGCCCTCTGCGCCGTTCTTTAGCGGCGTGTCCCGGTCCGGGTCATGTTCCAGTTCAAGCCGTCCCTTTCGCGGGTAGTAGTTCGATAGGTCGAGTGACCGCAAGCTCCCCATCCGAATCCCCGTCCGCCAGAGAAGTGTCATTACCACGTGGTCACGGCTCGCGTACCGGAACCGGGAGAGACGGTTTAGTATCGCCTTCGCGGATTCGGCTTCGAGCATGACGTCACGTTCGTTCTCTCCGTCCGAGAGAGACGGCGACTGTACTTTATCGTGCAATCCCTCTGGCACGGCGTCTATCCGCTCACAGAACCGTACAAAGACTCTCAGCGTGTCCATTTGCGTCTTGAGTGACGGTGGGGCAAGGTCACCGTCGCTCTGTCTCCACAGCCGGTACTCGTGCAGTCGTCGGCCCGTGAGGGACGTCATGTCGGTAACGCCCTCCTCGTCGCACCAACGAGTAAAGTGATTCAGGCGGTAATCATGGGCCTGCAGGGACGCCTCGGATAACTCTCCGTCACGTTCCTGTAGGTACATCGTTACGGCCTTCGCGGGTTCGATTGGCTCCAATGGCATGGTTTGTCCATGAAGCCGTGAGAGGCCGAGAGACGGGCGCTGTCCCGTCTCATTACCATACGCAGGGTTCAAATCCCGTCGGGTCCG
>JBDGSQ010000078.1:1296-7307 GCA_042217455.1 Haloferacaceae archaeon
CCCGTCGGGTCCGCTTCTGTGAGGAACGAACGTGACGAGCGAAGCGGCCACCGGGATTTGAATCGCGCGAGACGAGCGAAGCGAGCCTCGCCTCGGGTTCGAATCCCGATGAGTGGAGTCGATACGCACCCGGTCGAGGCTGGGTCACTCGCCGCTCGCCCGGTCGTGAATCGGCCCCTCGTGCCGGGAGAGGTGCCGGGGCCGGCGGTCGTGTGCGACCGAGAGCACCTCCGAGACGATGCTCAGGGCGATCTGGTAGGGCGTGTCGGCACCGAGGTTCAGCCCGACCGGCGTGTAGACGCGCTCGCGCTCCGCGTCCGTGAGCGTCCGGCCCTCCTCGGCGAGCGCCTCCCACATCTCCTCGAACCGCTTTCCGGGACCCATCAGCCCCACGTACGGGGTCGGCGTCGCCAGCAACTGCTCCAGCGCGAGCCTGTCGTCGACGAAGTTGTGCGTCATCACGACCGCGTAGGTGCGCTCGTCCCACGCGAGGAGGTCGCCCACCTCGCGGGGCGACGCCGAGACGACCTCGTCGGCCTCCGGGTACTGCGCCGGGTCCGCGCGACCGCCGCGGAACGACACGACCGTCACCCGGAAGTCCGCGCGTTTCGACAGTTCGACGACCGGTTCGACGTCGTGGCCGGACCCGAACACGACGAGCCGCGGCGAGGGGCGAATCCCGTCGAGGAACACCTCGACTTCCCCTCCGTCGCCGTCGACGACGACCGTCTCACCGGTCCCGGCCTCGAGGTGGGTCCGCATCGACTCCGCGAGGTCGGCGAGTACTCCCTCGTCGACGTCGCCGCCGACGAATCCCTCGCCGGGTCGGTAGTACGCCCGGTCACCGACCTCCGCGTCGCCCTCGCCGCCGACGACGGTGGCGACGCCGACGGAGTCGCCCGACAGCCGACTGTCGACGACCTCGCGGTACGGGTCGTCGAGCGGTTCGAGTAGCACCGTAATGACGCCGTTACAGCCGACGCCGAAGCCCCACACGTCGCCGTCGCCGGTCAGGTCCCACGTCTCGACGCGCGGCGCCCCGTCTGCCAGGACGTCGTCCGCCAGCGCGCGCACCTCGTCTTCGAGACAGCCCGCGGTGATGCTGCCGACGCCCTCCCCGTCCGGTCGCAGGAGCATCTTCGCGCCCGGCCGTCGGTAGGCGCTGCCCTCGACCGCGACGACCGTCGCCAGGACGGCCGGCGTTCCCTCGTCGAGTGCGTTTCGTATCTGGTCGAACACGTCAGTCTCCGGGAGGTTCCAGTCGCTCGTACTCATGGTTCTGTCTGTCGCGTGGTCGTTCGTCGGTGCGCCTCGTGCGTCCCCCGCGCGTCGAACTCGTAGCCGACCCGCCCGCCCAGCCCGTACTGCCGGAGCTGTCGCGCCAGCTCGGCGACGTCGTCCGGGCCGGCGAACGCGAACAGGCCGTCGAGATACGGCAGCGCGGCGGCCATCCCCCGCGCCGTCGGCTCGTACGCCTCGCCAGCCGCGAGCGGATTCAGCCACAGCAGGCGCTTCGCTCGCCGGGCCACCCACGAGAGTTCCCGTTCGAGGACGTCCACGTCGCCCATCTCCAGCCCGTCGCTGACGACGAACACGACGGTCCGGCGGTCGACGGCGTCCGCTGCCGTCCGGTGGAGCGTCCGGAGCGACGCGCCGATTCGCGTCCCGCCCCCCCACGTCGCTTCGGCTGCTTCGAGCGCGTCGAGGGCGTCCGCGGCCGACCGCGTGTCGACGGCGTCGGTCACTTCCCGCGCGTCCTCGTCGAAGAGGAAGACCCGCGCGTCCCGCCACTCGCCGCTCACCTGCCGGAGGAAGTCGATCAGGAACCCGCGGTCGACGGTGTCGAGGACCGACCGACTGACGTCGACGAACAGGAGGGCGCGCGTCGCCGTCCGCCGGCGTTCGCGCTCGGGGAGCGAGAGGACCGCCCCGCCGGAACTCACGCTCGTCCGGAGCGCGCGGCGGACGTCGGCGCGGCCGGTGCCCGCCTCGAAGTGGCGTCCCTGAAGCCCGGCGAGAGTGCGTGTCAGCGACCGCGTCGCCGCCGAGAGGTCGTCGGTGGCCGGCGGGAGCGGGCCGTCGACGTCGCGCTGTGACCCTGTCGGACTGTAGCGCGCCGTCGTCGTCGACTCGCCGGCGTCGAGTTCGCTCGCCTCTCTCGCCACCGACCGGACCGTCGACCGGTCCGCTTCGGCGTCGCCGACGCCGTCGCCGGCGCGTTCGGTGGTGTCAGCCCCCGTCTGCTGGGCGTCGAGCGGGGCGAGACTCCCGCCCTGCTCTCCGTCGTCCGGAGCCGCCGACTCCCCCTCGCCGAGTCCGGTCACCAGCTGCGACCAGAACGCCTCGAACAGCCCGTCGAACGTCTCGAAGTCGTCCGCGTCCGTGAGCAAACTCGCCCGCAGGGCCGTCCGCACGCGGTCGCGGTCGCGCAGTCCGACCTCCGCGAGCGCCCGGGCGGCGGTCGACGCCGCGTTGGCCGGCACGGAGGCTCCGGCGCGGCGGAGCGACCGGACGAACCGGACGAGCTCCTCGCCGAGCGGCCCGCGTTCGCCGCCGTCGCCGGTCGGGTCGCTCACGAGTCTACCCGGACCCGTTCGGCGGCGTCGAGCAGTTCCCCGAGCAGTTCGTCGTCGACTCGCTCGACGTCCTCGACCTCTTTCAGCAGACAGCCGAGGGTGTTCCGCACGGTCGCTGCGGTGACGGTCCCGTCGTCGCACGTCTCGGCGATGGCCCGCCCCCAGTCGATGGTCTCTGCCGCGCCGGGCGGCTTTCTGAGCGGCTCCTCGCGGAGTCGGGCGGCCATCGCACACAGCTCCGACGCGACGAGGTCGTCCAGTGCCGGCACCTTCCGCCGGAGGATGGTCGTCTCCTTCTCGAAGGACGGCGGTTCCACGTGCAGGTACAGACAGCGGCGCTTGAGCGCGTCGCTCAGCGCCCGCGTCCGGTTCGAGGTGACGACCACGATGGGCGGTCGGTCGGCCGACACGGTCCCCAGCTCCGGGACCGACACCTGGAAGTCGGACAGCACCTCCAGCAACAGCGCCTCGAACTCGTCGTCGGCCCGGTCGATCTCGTCGATGAGGAGGACCGGCGGTCGCTCGCCCGTGCTCCGGAGCGCCCGCAACAGCGGTCGCTCCAGCAGGTACTCCGCTGTGAACACCGACGTCTCGGGGTCCTCTCCCGTCTGCATCGAGAGCAGTTGCTTCGAGTAATTCCACTCGTAGAGGGCGTGCTCGGCCGTGAGCCCCTCGTAGCACTGCAGGCGTATCAGCTCGGACCCGAACTCTGCGGCGAGCACCTTGGCGAGCTCCGTCTTCCCGGCGCCGGGCTCCCCCTCGACGAGCAGCGGTTTCCCGAGCCGCAGCGTCAGGAGGACCGTCGTCACGATGTCGTCCTCGGCGACGTAGTCCTGTGCCTCGAACGCGTCGCGGACGTCCGACTCGGTCACGTCTGCGAACGCCGTCGTCGATTCGCCTCCGGTTGTCATCGTCTCGTGTAGTGTCGGTGAACCGTTTACGTTTGCGGGTCGTCGCCGCTCCGGCCGCACCGGCTGGCCGGCGAGCCGTCGTCCGCGCCGCCTCAGTCCGCGGCGGCGGGTGCAGACGCCCGCTCGGCCGCCCGTTCGAGTGCCCGCTCCGCGTAGACGCCCAGCAGCTGGGCGCGGAACTCGCCGGACGCCTGCAGGTCGTCCATCAGCAGCGCCGTGTCGAGGTCGTCGGTCGCGTGCTCCGCTGCGCGCGCTATCGCCTCGCCGTCGAGGCGCTCGCCGACGAGCGCGTCCTCGACCGGTTCGAGGCGGACGCCGCGGTCCACGACGCCGTTGGCTCCGACGCGGACGTCCGCGACCGTCCCGCCGTCGACCGTCAGCAGGGCCGCGACGCCGACCATCGCGTACCCCGAGGACGGACTCGGTTTCTTGGCGTACGCGCCGACCGCGTCGGCCGCCGAGGGAACCTCGACCCGCGTGAGAATCTCGGTCGGTCCCACGTCCGTCGCGTACATGCCGAAGAAGAAGTCCTCGGCGGGGACCGTCCGCTCGCCGTCCGGGCCGCGGACGACGAGCGTCGCGTCCGACGCCAGCGCGGCCCCCGGGAGGTCGGACGCCGGGTCCGCGTGTGCGAGATTCCCGCCGACCGTCCCCCTGTTTCGGACCTGCCGGTCGCCGACCTGCTCGACCGCCGCGGTCAGCGCCGGCGCGTGTTCGTGTGCCGCGTCGGCGTCGAGCAGGTCTGCGTACCGGGTCGTCGCGCCGACCGAGAGCGCGTCGCCGTCGACCGAGACGCCGTGGAGCTCCTCGACGCCGCCGATGTCGATCAGGACGTCCGGACTCGAGAGCCCCGTCTTCATGGCGGGGAGCAGGCTGTGCCCGCCCGCCAGCAGCTCGGTCTCGGCCGTCTCGTGGTCCTCCAGCAGGTCGACGGCCTCCCCGACCGTCTCCGCCTCGTAGTAGTCGAACTCGTCCGGATACATCACTCGGTCCCCCGCGCTCCGTCGTCGGGCCGCCGTCCCTCGTCCCCGTCGGGCCACCGTCCCTCGTCCCCGTCGGGCCACCGAACCTCGCCCCCGTCGGCCGCCGGCTCGCCGTCCATCGCCTCGGCCGCGTTCTGGACCGCGTTGACGATGTTCTGGTAGCCGGTACACCGACAGAGGTTGCCCTCCAGCCCCTCGCGTATCTCCTCGCGGGTCGGGTCGGGGTTCTCCGCGAGGAGGTCCGTCGCCGCCATCATCATGCCGGGCGTACAGTACCCACACTGGAGGCCGTGTTCCTGCTGGAAGGCGGCCTGTATCGGGTGGAACTCGCCGTCCTCGTCCAGCCCCTCGACCGTGTCCACGCGGGCCCCGTCTGCCTGCACCGCGAGCACCGTACAGGACTTGACGGCGTCGCCGTCGAGGTGGACCGTACAGGCCCCACAGAGGCTGCTCTCGCAGCCGACGTTCGTGCCGGTGTACCCGAGTTCGTCCCGGAGCGCGTGGACCAGGAGCGTGCGCGGTTCGACCGTCAGTTCGTGTTCGGTACCGTTGACCGTCAGCGTGATGTCGTGTTCTGTCATCGTGCTACGAGCTGTCCGCGTCGCTGTCCGAGCGGCCGAGCACTCTGTCGACGAGTCCTCGCCCGCCCTCGTCCGATTCGGCGGAGGCGTCGTCGCCGGGGCGGTTCTCGTGGAGATTCTCCTGCACCGACGAGAAGAACCGCTTGACGACCCGGTTGGCGACCGGGTTCACCACGCGCTGGCCCATCTGCGCGACCTTCCCGAACACGTCGGCCTCGGTCTCCCACTCGACGGCGACGCCGTCGTCGGCCTCCGAGAGGACCATCCCCGACGACATCTCGAAGGAGCTGTTGGAGGAGCTCCCCTCGCCGGACGCCGACATCTCCGGGTACTCGCGGTGGTCGATGGTCACGAGCGTCTCGAAGGTCGGGTTCACCGGCCCGACGCTGATCTGCATCAGGGCGGCGTAGTGACCCCCCTCCTCGAAGGCGCGTTCGGCGATGACCTCCGGGTCGCCCGTCAGTTCCCGCTCGCGCGCTTCGGTCTCCTCGCCCAGTTCGTCGAAGTCGACGTCGGTGTCGTCGACGGCCACGAGGAACTGACACCCCGGTAGCGACCGCGCTATCAACACCGGGTCCGACAGCGCGAGCCACACCTCGTCGACGGTCGTCTCCTCGAGTTCGAAGGTCCCACTGAATTCCATGATAGCTTCTCCGTAAACGTGTCAACTCTCGACACGACACTGTGTCCCTATGCAACTATAATTCTTTGCGAGGGTGGGGTCGTCTGTGGGTGGGTAATTTTCAAGAGGTACCGCCCCGGAGCGACAGTACGACGTCCCGTACAGCATGACCGACTGCAGGCGCTCTGTGTCGCTCGGATGACCGGCCGCGACCTCCCCCGCTACGACGCCGCGGCGATAGCCGAGGCGCTCGACGCCGCCGACTCCCCGGACCAGACGTCGACCGCCGACCCGCCGGACCAGACGTCGACCGCCGACCCGCCGGACCAGACGTCGAC
>JBDGSQ010000078.1:7407-28332 GCA_042217455.1 Haloferacaceae archaeon
CCGGACCAGACGTCGACGGTCGCCGGTGTCGTCCTCGCCGGCGGCACGAGTTCCCGCTTCGGCGACGCGAACAAACTGCTCGCCGACTTCGACGGCGACCCGCTCGTCCGCCACGCCGTTCGGACGCTCCTCGACGCCGGCCTCCGGGAGGTCGTCGTCGTCCTCGGATACGAGGCCGACGCCGTCCGCCGGGCGGTCGCTGACCTCGGCGTCCGGACCGTCCGGAACCCGGACTACGGCGACGGCCTCTCGACGTCCGTCGCACGGGGCGTCCGCGCCGTCGCCGACGCCGACGCCGACGCGGTCGTGTTCCTCCCCGGCGACATGCCGGCCGTGGCCCCGTCGACGGTCGACCTGCTCGTCGACGCCTACCGGGCCGGTCTCGGGACGGCGCTCGCCGCGACCTACCGCGGACGGCGGGGGAATCCGGTGCTGTTCGACCGGCGGCACTTCGACGCGCTGCTCGGGGTCGAGGGGGACGTGGGGGGTCGCCCCGTCTTGCTGGGTGCCGACCGCGCTGGCCTCGTGGCGACCGACGACCCCGGCGTGACAGCGGACGTCGACACGACAGACGACATCGAACGCCGCCGGTGAGTTCACCGGGGTTCCGCGGACAGTCCCGGCTCGGAACCAGTGTGCGGAACACGTCTGCGCGCCGTCCCCGTTGGGAACCGGTTTCGGGCACGTCGAAGCGACTGCGGGCGTGAACGTGAACGACTGGGGGCACGAACGTGAACGACCGCGGGCGTGGCCGTAGCGGGACCGGGTCGGTTCTGACTAGCGGGACCGGGTCGGTTCTGACTAGCGGGACCGGGTCGGTTCCGACCAACCACTTTTGTACGAGTTTGCCGATACGTCTGTCGAAGCCAATGCGTCGCACTCTGAAGCGGAACGGCACGAGCGGGCAGCGAGCAGGGGGGAGAGCGTGAACTCCGACACCGTCGAAGCGGACGCGACCGCCCCGAGCGACCTCGTCGGCTCCGCGGTCCAGCGCCGGGAGGACCCGCACCTCATCACCGGTGACGCCGAGTACACAGACGACCTCCAGTTCCCGAACGAGGCCCACCTGGCGCTCCTCGGGAGCCAGTACGGCCACGCGGAGGTTGCGGACGTGGACACGAGCGAGGCCGAGGCGATGGACGGCGTCCTCGCCGTCTACACCTGGGACGACGTCGCCGCGTCGGCCGCACCGGGATACATGCGGACCGACGACCCGGCGGGCGGGTCGACGGAGTCGGACGCCGACACCGGAGCGACCGCGCCCGAGCACCCGATGCTGGCCGACGGGAGGGTGACCTACCAGGGCCAGCCCATCGCGGCCGTCGTCGCCGAGGACCGCTATCTCGCCCACGACGGCGTGGACCGCATCTCGGTCGACTACGACCGACTCGACGCGGTGGTCGACCCGCGGGACGCGATGTCGGACGGCGCGCCGACGATTCACGAGGGCTCTCCCGGGAACGTGGCCTTCCAGTGGGACACCGGCGACGAGGAGGCCGCGGAGGCGGCGCTCGACGCGGCGGACAACGTGGTCGAGGT
Source organism: Haloferacaceae archaeon (assembly GCA_042217455.1). GTDB lineage: Archaea > Halobacteriota > Halobacteria > Halobacteriales > Haloferacaceae > JBDGSQ01. The sequence goes on from JBDGSQ010000078.1 coordinate 8,947, forward strand.
CGACCTCGAGATAAACCGGGTGATACCGACGGCGATGGAGCCCCGGGCCGCAGTCGCGCGGTACCGACACTCCGACGACGACCTCTCGGTCGTGATGTCCACGCAGAACCCCCACCAGGTCCAGTCGGACCTCGCCGAGACGCTCGGGATTCCGGACCACCGGATCCGCGTCCGACCGGCCGACGTCGGCGGCGGCTTCGGTGCCAAACTGTTCCCGTACACGGGACACCTGCTGGCGGGGTGGTGTGCGATGCAACTCGACCGCCCCGTGAAGTGGATCGCCCCGCGGACCGAGGACTTCCAGTCGATGGTCCACTCCCGCCACCACCTCATCCACGCGGAGGCCGCCGTCGACGACGACGGGACGCTCCGCGGATTCCACGCCGACACGACCGTCCCCGTGGGCGGCTTCCTCGCGCCCGGCGGGTCGGGTGTGCCCACGAACCTCGGGCTCATGGCGAACGGCCAGTACGACGTCCCGGCGGCGTACGTCCGCACCACGGGCGCGTTCACGAACACGGCACCGCTCTCGGCCTACCGGGGCGCCGGCCGCCCGGAGGCCACGTACTTCATCGAGCGACTGGCGAACACGGTGGCCCGCGAACTCGACATGGACCCGGCGGCGTTCCGTCGCCGGAACTTCATCCAGCCGGAGCAGTTCCCGTTCGAGACGGGCCTCGGACGCACCTACGACAGCGGCGACTACGAGAAGACGCTCTCGAAGGCGCTGGAGATGGTCGGTTACGACGACTTCCGCGAGCGCCAGCGGGAAGCCCGCGAGGAGGGCCGCTACCTCGGCATCGGCCTCTCGTGTTACGTCGAGGCGTGCGGGTCCGCCCCCGGCATGTTCGAGACGGGAGTCGTCCACGTCAGGCCCTCGGGCCGCGTCGTCGTCAGGACGGGGACGGCGGAGATCGGCACCGGCCACCGGACCGGGTACACGCAGATCGTCGCCAGCGCGCTCGGGGTCCCCTTCGAGGACGTCGAGGTGCTCGAAGGCGACACCGCGGAGGTCTCGGAGGGTAACGGAACCGGCGGCAGTCGAGCGATGCCCGTCGGCGGCGGCGCGCTCAGAGAGAGCGCCGAGAAGGTCGTCGAGAAGGCCCGGAAGATCGCCGCGCACCGCCTGGAGGCCCCCGAGTCGGACGTGGAGTTCGCGGAGGGCGAGTTCTTCGTCACCGGCGCGCCCGACCGGTCCCTGACGCTCCAGGAGACCGCCGCGGTCGCCTACCACGACGTCGACCAGCTGCCGGACGACCTCGAGCCGGGACTGGAAGCCACGACGTACTTCAACCCGTCGAACTACACGTTCCCGTTCGGGACGCACGTGGCGGTCGTGGAGGTCGACCCGGACGCCGGCGAGATCGACTTCGAGCGCTACGTCGCCGTCGACGACGTCGGCACGCAGATCAACCCGAAGATAGTCGAGGGGCAGATACACGGCGGCGTCGCCCAGAGCGTCGGGCAGGCGTTACAGGAGGAAGCGGTCTACGACGGGAACGGCAACCTGCTGACGGGGTCGATGCAGGACTACGCCGTCCCCAAGGCGATGCACGTCCCCGAAATCGAGTGGGAGTCGACCGTGACGCCGTGTCCGCACAACGCGCTCGGGGTGAAGGGCGTCGGCGAGGCGGGGGCCATCGGTGCCACGCCCGCAGTCGTCAACGCCGTCGTGGACGCGCTCGAACCGCTCGGCGTCGAGACCATCGACATGCCGCTCTCGCCCGAGCGCGTCTGGACCGCCATCGAGGAGGCGAACTGACGGACGCGGCGGCCCGGTGACGCGAGACGCTCGCCGTCCGAGCGGCGGACCGCCCGCTCCGCACGAACACTTTATACGCCCGCTCGGCATCCCCGTGTTCATGTCCGACGACACGTTCGAGACGATCGAGTGGTCGCTCGACGAGGAGACCGGCGTGGGTTCGCTCGTCCTCGACCGCCCCGAGTCGCTGAACGCGCTCTCTGCACAGTTGCGCGACGACGTCGTCGCGGGATTCGACCGGTTCCGGGCCCGCGACGAGGAGATGCGGGTGCGCGCCGTCGTCGTCTCGGGGCGCGGCGACCGCGCGTTCTGCGCGGGGGCCGACGTCAACGACTTCCAGGAGTCAGACCCGGAGTCGTTCTCGCTGAGCGCCGCCCACGAGGCGGTCGCGTCGTTCCCGGCCCCCGTCGTCGCCATGATCGACGGCTACTGCCTCGGCGGCGGCCTCGAACTCGCGCTCGCCTGTGACTTCCGGTTCGCCAGCGAGCGCTCGGAGATCGGACACCCCGAGGTGGACCTCGGGCTCATCCCCGGCGGCGGCGGGACACAGCGCCTCGCGCGGCTGGTGGGACCGAGCAGGGCGAAGGAACTCTGCATGACCGGCGAGCGAATCGACGCCGAAACGGCCGCGACCGAGGGCATCCTCACTCGCGTGTGTGCGGCGGACGAACTCGACGCGGCCGTCGACGACTTCGTCGAGACGCTCGCCGGGAAGTCCGTGCCCGCTGTCCGGGCGGTGAAGGACGTCGTCGACACCGGCACCGAGACCAGCCTCGACGTGGGTCAGAGATACGAGCGCCGCGCCTTCCAGACGCTCAGAGAGACGGACGCTCACGAGCGTGCGGTCGAGGAGTTCCTCGACGGCTGAGGGCGGGTTCGACGCCCGTAGCGACTCGCCTGCCTCCGGCGAGGCGGTCGGCACCGGCCACGCTGTCGATTGCCACGCTGCGGGCGCTCGATTCGCGCGGCGAGGGAATCAGGGCCCATGGCTATCCCCGCGGCGTGCGTTCTCTCACACGAGGGGTGTCAACTATGGCTCAATCGGACGCGGCGTGGGTGCGGAGACAGAAGGCCTCTCTGGAGGCGATACCGCCGGTCGAGCGGTCCGTCGCGGACGGGACGCTCCGGGAGACGCGGAAGTTCCGGGGACTCACCCGCGAGCAGGCCGTCCGGTACCTGGAGAGCCTCGGCGGCGTGCGACGCGGCAGCGACGACGTCGAGGGGGACGGGTGGCGGGCCCATCTCTCGACGGCGGTCGTCCCGGTCGGCCCCTCGTACCGCCTCACCGAGGTCACGGTGACGTGGACGGGCCGACCCGAGGCGGTCGAACCGGTCGTCCTGCACTTCCGCCTGAAGGCGTTCAGAGCGCCGGGGTAGCCCCCGATGTCGGTACCGACCACCCCGACGGCGGGTTCGATTCGTCTCGGTTTCGCTTCGGTGGTCGACGAGTCCCGGCTTCGCTTCGGTGGTCGACGAGTCCCGGCTTCGGTAGTCGGTAGAGTTCACCGGGGCGTCGCGGGCGAGTCCGGTCGCTAGAGGTCCCAGTGTTCCCCGTGGGCGTCGGCGGCGGCATCGACCCACTCGGCGGCGAGGTCCGCGTTCTCGCACGACCACACCGACGCGCCCGCGGCGAGGTCGTACCCGCCCTCGAGTTCGACGTCGCGGCCCGTCGCGCCGGTCAGCACGGCGAGCGTCGCGAACGCGAGCGCCGACAGCTGGTAGCCGCCCTCCTGTACGATACCGAGGTGGCCGTCCGCAGCGTCGGCTGCCAGCGCGCGCGCCCGCCTCCCCAGTTCTCGGAAACCGCCGTTCGTGACGACGTTGCGACCCAGCGGGTCCCGCTCGCCCGGGTCCTGTCCCGCGGCGACGAGCAGGAGGTCGGGGTCGAACGACTCGACGACCGGTTCGACCACCGACTCGAACGCGTACCGGTAGCCCTCGTCGCCGGTGCCCAGCGGGAGCGGGACGTTGACCGTGTAACCCGTCCCCCGTCCGGTCCCTTGCTCGTCCACCCGACCCGTCTGGGGATGGGAGTCGGGGTCCCACGAGCCGTGGTCGTTGTGCAGGCTGACCGCGAGCACGTCGTCGCGGTCGTAGAACACCTCCTGAGTGCCGTTGCCGTGGTGGACGTCCCAGTCGACGACGGCGACTCGCTCGGCGGCCGTCTCGTCGAGGGCGTACTCGGCGGCGACGGCGACGTTGTTGAAAAAGCAGAACCCGTCGGCCCGGTCGGGCTGGGCGTGGTGGCCGCTCGGTCGGACGAGCGCGTACGGGACCGTTCCCGACTCGCCTCCGAGTGCCGCTGCGGCCGTCTGCATCGCCGCACCCGCCGCGTGACGCGCCGCGTCGTCGGTGCCCGGCGAGGTGGCCGTCGTCGGCGTGAGCCGCTCGCCTCCCTCCCGCGAACTCTCGCGGATCCGCGCCACGTATCCGGGGTCGTGGACCGCCGTCAGTTCGGCCTCCGTCGCGGGCTTCACACTCCGGAACGTCGTCGCCTCGGGCATCGCCCGCTCGAGTATCCGCCGGATGTTGCGGACGCGCTCCGGCCGGTCCGGGTGGGCCTCGTCCACCGCGAGGTACGCCGTCGACTCCCTCGAGAACGCCCCGTCCGGCGGCCGGTGGGCAGTGACCGCGTCGTCCCAGTACACGGCGAGTTCGTCCGTCATCGGTGCCGGATCCCCTCGGGCCGGTTTCTGTTTCGAGACACGCGACCGGTGTTCTCGGCTCGGATATTAAATCGCTCGCCGGAACAGACCCCGGCGGTGGCGGGGGGTGATATCAGCTGTCTCGGGGGCAGTCTCACCGGCGGGTGTGGGGGCGGACTCACCGAGGGTACGGAGTGGTGATACCAGCAGTCGTGGTCGGCGACACAGACAGTCGCGGCGGCGACACGCCCCGCCGCGTCGTCGCCGCTCGTCGGCGACGGCCCGGTCGACCGCCGCCTCACTTGTCGGGGTGGACGAACGCCATGGCCCTGCGGACCTCGTCGTAGCCGCCGATTATCGTGATTCGGTCGCCCTGCTGGAGCGTGAAGTCGGCGGGCGGGACCTTCGTCTCGCCGTTCCGGGAGACCAGCGCGACCAGACAGCCGTCGGGCAGGTCCGGGCCGAGGTCCCGGATGGTCCGGCCGACGAGTTCCTCTGCGGTCACCTCGACCTCCTGGACGTCGCCGGAGCGGCCGATCTCGCCCATCCAGTTCCACATCGCCGGGCGCTCGATGTAGTTGTCGATGGCCTGTGCGGTCGCCAGCACCGACGAGATGGTGCGGACGCCCAGCTCCTCGAAGGCGTCGACGTTGTTCGGGTTGTTCACCCGCGAGAGGATGGTCTCCGGGGAGAACTTCGAGTTCGCGAGCTGTGCCACGAGGAGGTTCACGTCGTCGTCACCGGTGGCGGCGACGACGACCCGGGCGTTCTCCGCCCCGGCCGACTGGAGGACGTCCGTGTCCGTCCCGTCGCCGCTGTGGACGGTGAAGCCCGCGTTGCGGGCCACCTCGACCACGTCGGTGTCGTTCTCGATGATGACGACGTTCTCTCCTCTGTCTTCGAGGCGTTCGGCGAGCGCGCGGCCCACCTTGCCGCCTCCGATTACGAGTACGCGCATTGGTATCACGTCGAGGTACTCCGCTATCTGCCGGGCGAGTCCGGCCTCGAACACCACCGTCGCGAGGATGACGAGGAAGACGGTCCCGACCAGCACGTCGGCGACGCCGGCCAGCCCGAGGGTCCGGAGCTCTATCGCGAAGAGGGTCGCCACCGACGCGGGGATGATGCCGCGCGGCCCCACGAAGCTCATGAACAGTTTCTCCTCGCGGGTGAAGCGGTCGCCGCGCGCAGAGAGGAACACGAGCGCCGGCCGGAGGACGAGCGCCACCACCAGCACGACGGCGATGCCGCCCGCGCCGAGTCTGAGGAGGCTCTGGAAGTCGAGCAGGGCCGCCAGCGCGATGAAGACGAACGAGAGGACGATGAGCGTCACGTCGCCTTTGAACTCGCTGATGTCCTCCTCGTAGGGGACGTCGACGTTCCCGAGGACCAGTCCGGCCGTGGCGACGGCGGCGATGCCGGACTCCGTGGCGATGCCGTCCGCCGCGCCGTAGGCCACGAGCGCCCCGGCGAGGACGAGCAACCGGGCGTTCTGGGGAGCGTTGCCCGGCGAGAGGTCGACGTACCGGAGCGCGTAGAAGACGACGGCCGCGACGAGGAGGCCGACGACGACGCCGATGCCGAGGCGCTCTGCGAACAGCCGAACCACCACGTTCGGGTCGGTGGCGCCCTCCTTTATGACCTCGAAGATGACCACCGCGAGGATGGCCGCGGTCACGTCGTTGACGATGCCCTCGGTCTCGAGTGCGACCTCGACGCGGTTTCTGACCGGGACGACCTCCAGAATGGGGGCGATGACGGTCGGCCCCGTCGCCACCAGCAGCGCCCCCACGAGGAAGGACACGAGCCAGTCCACGCCGATGAGGAAGTGGACGGCGGCGGCGGTTCCGAGCAGCGAGAGCGCGGCGCCGACCGTCACGAGTCGGACCGTCGCGGCCGGGGCCTGTCGGAGTTTGTCCACCCGCAGGTGGAAGGCCCCCTCGAAGACGATGATGGCCACCGAGAGGCCGACGATGACCGAGAGCGACCCTCCGAACGCCTCGGTGCCGACGACGGTCGGTCCCACCTCCGGACCGAGGAGGATGCCGGCCGCCATCAGGAAGATGACGCTCGGCACCCGGAACCGGTCCGAGAGCACCTGCGCGATGACGCCGATGCCGATGATGGCGGCGACCAGCTGGATCAGATTCGCGCTCGCGGCGGCCACGCTCTCACCTCCATGTGTCTGTGGGTGTCCGCAGAACTGATAAATCTCGTCATTCCAGTCCGATTATTCCGGGAGTCGAGTGAACAGCCGTCCATCGAATCCGTGATATTCTGTTCCTTCTCAACTTCCCCGACCTGTCGGGGAGTCGCCGGAGTTGCGCTGCTCACGCTGACGTCTCGGCTTCCTCGTACAGCATCTCTATCTGGTCTGCGTGCCGCTCGAGGATGTTCCGGCGCTTCTTCTTCATCGTGGGTGTCAACAGGTCGTTCTCCTCTGTGAACTCCTCCGGGACGAGGCGGAACTGCTTTATCTGCTCGTAGGACTCGAAGCCCTCGTTCGCGTGGTCTACCTCCTCCTGTATCCGCTCTCGCACCCGCTCGTCCCGGCAGACCTCCCGGCTGTCCGCGGGGAGGTCGATGTCCTCCCTGTAGGCCCAGTCGCGGACGCCCTCGAAGTTCGGGACCACGAGCGCCGAGACGAACTTCCGGCCGTCGCCGAGGACCATCGCCTGCTCGACCAGCGGACTCGGCGCGAACGCGTCCTCGATGGGGCCGGGCGCGACGTTCTTGCCGGTCGAGAGGACGAGCAGTTGCTTCGCACGCTCCCGGAAGGCGACGTAGCCGTCGGGGCGTATCTCGACGATGTCGCCCGTGCGGAACCAGCCGTCGTCGGTGAACGCGTCGCCGGTCACCTCCGGGAGTCGCCAGTAGCCCTCGAAGACGTTCGGCCCCTTGACGAGCAGTTCCCCGATACGCCCCTCGGCCGTCGCCCGCTGGGACTCGGGGGTGACCGACTCGTCGACGTCTATCTCGGCGTCGAGGACCGGCGGGCCGATCGTCCCGACCTTCGGCTCCTCGGGCGGGTTCACGGTGACGACGGGCGCCGTCTCGGTGAGGCCGTACCCCTCGAGGATGGGCAGTCCCATCGCGTGGTACAGCGCACACAGATCCGCGGAGAGCGACCCGCCGCCGCTGATGAAGAAGTCTATCTCGCCCCCGAGCGCCTCCCGCACCTGCGAGAAGACGAGCCGGTCCGCGAGGGCGTGTCTGGCGCGGAGGAGCGCGCCGGGGTCGTCGCTCGCGTGGTACGCCCGCCCCACGTCGACTGCCCACTCGAAGATGCGCTCTCGCAGGGCGGACTCGCTCGCCTGCTCGCGGATGGCGTCGTAGAGTTTCTCGTAGACCCGCGGGACGCTCGTCCCGACGGTGGGCCGGACCAGCGCGAAGTCCTCTCTGAGCGTGTCGGGGCTCTCTGCGTAGGCGACTGTCGCGCCGGTGGCGAACATCAGGAAGTGGCCCGCGAGTCGCTCGAAGACGTGCGCGAGGGGGAGAAACGAGAGCGTCGTCGACGACGAGTCGATGACCGGGAGGTCGCCCTTGTCCGGGCGGGGGCCGAACCGCGCGTAGGTCTGGTTGACGTTCGCCCGGAAGTTCCAGTGGCTGAGTTCGACGCCCTTCGGCGTGCCGGTCGTCCCGGAGGTGTAGATGATGCTCGCGGGGTCCTCGGGGGCCGGTTCGTCGACCCACGACTGGTAGGTGTCCTCGTCGAACGCGTCGGCACCCAGTTCGTAGAGGTCGGCGAGCGACAGGACGTCCTCGCGGTCTCCGTACCCCTCGAACTCGTCCATCACCACGTAGAACGAGGTGTTGAGTCGGTCCTCGACGGCCAGCACCCGGCCGAGCAGGTCCGCGTTCTCGACGACGACGCCCACGGCTCCGGAGTTGCCCAGCAGGTGCTCTACCTGCCGCTCCGACGAGGAGGTGTAGACGGTCGTGACGACGCCCCCGGCCGCGAGCACCGCGAAGTCGGCCTGCGCCCACTCCATCCGCGTGTGGCCGAAGATGCCCACGCGCTCGCCGGTCTCGACGCCGAGCTCGCGCAGTCCCGCCGCGAACGTGCGCACGAGGTCCCGCATCCGACCGTAGGTCAGCGACGCGAACTCCCCCTCCGGGGCCTCCGGGACGACGCCGCCGGCGACGAGCGACCGGTCGTAGACGCCGCCCTTGTACCGCTGGGCCGCCCCCTCGGCGTTGCGCGCCGCGCTCTCCTCGAACATCCTCCCGAGCGTGGACGTTCCGACGACCGGGTCGTCGAACGCCCGCTCCGCGTCCCGCCAGTCCATGTGCGTCCATTTCGAAGTCGACTGCTAAAAACGGACCTGAAACCCCGAACCCCGGACTGTCGGTTTACGCGCCCTCGCGGACGACTGACGGTGTCGCCGGGACGCCGGGTCGTCTGCGGTCGACGCGACGACTGCCGTGGTGAGAGACGTGGAGAGAGGCGTCCGCAAGTGTCCGATACGGTGGCTTCGACAGTCGCCAGCGGGGTGTCCGCGGGTTTCCGGCGCGGGGTGCCTCTGTCGCACAGGTCCCAGCGCGTGTCCGGCCCACGGACCGCTCCCGCTTCGAGTCCGTCGGTCGACGACGGTCACGGTCAGGCGATCGCACCGGTCTCGCCGGCGGCCTCGAGCATCTCGCGGTACCGGTTCCGGATCGTCACCTCGCTCACCTCGGTGACCTCGGAGATTCTCGCCTGCGTTATCGGGTCGTTCTCCAGCAGCGACCCGGCGTAGATGGCGGCGGCCGTGAGACCGACCGGGCTCTTGCCGCTGTGGACCCCCGCCGCCTTCGAGGTGTCGAGGAGGGCCCGCGCCCGTCGCTCCGTCTCGCCGGAGACGTCGAGCGCAGAGACGAACCGCGGGAGGTAGCTCTCCGGGTCCGCGGGCTGGAGGGCGAGGCCGAGTTCCTGCGTCAGGTAGCGGTAGGCGCGCGCGAACTCCTGTCGCTCGACGCGGCTCACCTGCGCGCACTCGTCTAAGCTCCGGGGGGTCCCGGCCTGCCGGGCGGCGGCGTACAGCGACGCCGTCGCCATCGCCTCGATGGAACGCCCCGGCAGCAGGTCCTCCTCGAGCGCCCGGCGGTAGACGACGCCGGCCGTCTCCCGGACCGTCTTCGGGAGCCCGAGCGCGCTCCCCATCCGGTCGACTTCGCTCAGCGCCTGCTTGAGATTCCGCTCGTGTGCGTCCTTGGTCCGGAAGCGCTCGTCCCACGTCCGGAGCCGGCGCATCTTCTCTCGCTGGCGGGAGCTCAGGCTCCGCCCCGAGGCGTCGGCGTCCCGGTAGCTGATGACCGACGAGAGTCCCCGGTCGTGCATCCGCTCGGTCTGGGGCGCGCCGACCCGCCGGCGGTCCTCGCGCTCTGCGGACGTGAACGCCCGCCACTCGGGGCCGTGGTCGACCATCCCCTCCTCGAGTACCATCCCGCACTCTCGGCAGACGGTCTCGCCGCGCCCCTCGTCTGTCACGCCCGAGTCGCCGCACTCCGGGCAGACGAGCGGGTCGCTCTCGGTCCGCTGGGATTCGGCCGCTCGGTTCGTCTCGGTCGTCCGGCTTCCTGTCGGTTGCATTGTCGATAGTTCCCCTCTCGGCACCGTCGGTCGTCGCGGACCCGCCGCCGCGTCGCCGCCTGCGAGCCGCGGGTGACACCGGAGGGGTCCGGTGCCGCCGCGCCGGGCGACGCACCGCCGCCCTGCGACAGTATTCCGTTCACGTTCCGGTGGCATGGGCGATGTACCCAACCAGTTGGGTACGTTCCTCTCACGGGCCGCGCTGGTCGCTCCCGCTCCGCGAGCGTGCGACCCGGTGCTCCCCGGTCGGCCGCTCGCGGGTCCGACGGGGCGGCGAGCCGTCACGGGTCCGCCGGGTCAGTGAACCGCCGCGTGTAGTAGACGTGGACGTCGTGGCCCGCCGGACAGCGAGACTCGACGTGCCACGGGTCGGCGGCTCCGAGGTCCGCCGCCGTGCGCTCGCGCTCGGAGATGGAGAGAATCGTCGCGTGCCGCGGGACGCCCGCCGGTGCCGGTGCCGCACACCGGGGGCACGGCACGTCGAGCCGCGGCCCCTCCATCCCTTCGAGCGGGTCCCGTCGCCGGTCGGTCACGGAAATCGCTCCCCTGTCGCGGTCCGCGCTCTCGGTCCGCGTCCTCCCCTCTCCGCGGTCGCGGTCCGCGCTCGCGGTCCGCGCAACTTCGGCGGGACCGGTGCTGACCCCCGCGCCCGCGAGTCGGTGCCGCGCCGGCCGGCCTCACCGGGGTCTGTGCGCTCGTGACCCCGGGTCGACGGCCGCTGCCCCGCTCGCGTCATTTCGGCAGAAACGACGGGACGCGGGCGGAGAGCGCACCGAGCGCCCGTCTGACCGGCGACGTCACCCTGTCGAGGCCACTCCGGTTCTCCGCTCGCAGACCGCTTCCGTCCGCGACGGAACGCAGGTCGTCCCGCGCGCTCTCGCCCGCACCGGCGGAGGCGACGTCGCGGGCGTCGTCACCGAGCGAGCTCGCGGCGGCGAAGGCGGCGACCGGGTCGTCGGTGCGCCGCCAGTGCCACCACGTCCGCGCCGCGAGCGACAGGCGGCGACGCGTCGAGAGCGTCGGGCGGTTCGAGAGCACGTCGTACTCCTGGGCGCGAATCAGGCGGTGGTGGTCGGCGTAGAGCACCGCCGCGAGCAACACGGGGAACCGACAGTCCGCGGGCAGACACTGGATGCCCTCCACGCCGGTCCAGTACCGCTTCTCGGCGCGGCGGAGTTCCTCCCGCATCGCGTCGGCGAACGCCGGGGAGAATCGGAGGGCCTCGACGTCGGCGACGGACGCTCCGTGGCGGGTGAGCGTCGCCTCGGGGAGGTAGACGCGCCCGTACTCGAGGACGTCCTCGCGGACGTCCCGCAGGAAGTTCGTCAGCTGGAACGCCTCGCCGAGAGCCCTCGCGTGCGGGCGTGCCCGCTCTGGCACCGCTCCCATCACGTCGAGCATCATGTACGCCACCGCGACGGCCGACCCCCGGAGGTAGCGTTCGAGTTCCGCGAACGTCCGGTAGCGGGCCGTCTCGACGTCGCGCTCCATCGCAGCGAGGAACTCCTCCACCTCGCGCTCGTCGATGTCGTACTGCGTTCGGAGGTCGCTGAACGCGGCGAGCACCGGGTCGGTGGGCGACCGCTCGCCGAGGGCCTCCGCCCGGATGCGGGCCAGTTCCGCTCGCTGTTCGGCCGGCGGCGGCGCCTCCGCGTCGTCGACGACGTCGTCGGCCACGCGGAAGAAGCCGTAGAGGACGTAGGTCGCGTGTCGCACGCGCTCCGGAAACAGCCGCGTCGCGACGTGGAAGTTCCGGCCGGTTCGCCGCTGTATGTCCCTGCTCTGGTCGAGTTGCTCGGTGTCTATCATGGGTCGGGGCGCTCGGGCGACGAGCGAGCAGAGAGAGGGTCCGTAACCGATTGAGCGGTGTACCTAACTGGTGACCGTCTGGGCTCGGGCGAGCGGCGGGCCGGGTCGCGGCCGGGGGCTCCGACCGCCCCGTTCGCGACTCACTGGTCGAAGAACTCGGAGACGAGTTTCCGCTCCGCCGCCCGGAGGTGCTGGTGGAAGGTGGAGCGGGCGACCCCCATCGACTCGGCCAGTTCGTCGCCGGAGATCGACCGGTTCCACTCGTAGAACCCGCCGAGATAGGCCGCCTGCAGCGCCGTCAACTGGCGCTCGGTGAGGCGGTCGCGCAGGTCGGCGATGAACTCCTGTCGCGTCTCCGGGGGTCGCTCGGTCTCCCGGTAGGCGACGAGTTCCGTCCCGTCGTACCGCTCCGCCAGCTGTTCGACGATCGCCCGCGCGTCCGCCCCGGTCGAGTGCTCGACGGTGACCCGCCCGACGCCCGACTCGACCCGGAAGGTGGTGAGTCTCGCTCCGCGGGCCGCGAGCAGTCCGACCAGCGACCCCCCGGAGACGGCGACCTCGAACAGGTTCTCGTCGTCGCCGCCCTTGACGAGCGTCACGTCCTCGACCTCCGGGTGGGCCGCGGCGCGGGCCTCGACGGCCTCCGGGGTCGCGTCCGTCGAGAAGAACATCAGCGTCGACCCGTCGTCGTGGGTCACGGCCCCCTCGTACTCCAGTCGGCAGTCCTCGGCCGCCGAGAGGTCGACGACGAACAGCGCCCGGTCCCGGACCTCGAACTCCAGTTCGACGACGTTGTCCGACGCGAGCATGCGCCCCCGTTCGAGCGCGTTCAGCGCCGTCGCGGCCGCCCGGGCGAGCGCTTCGAGGACGACCGTCTCCCGCTCGTTCAGGTCCTCCCGGTCGGGGGCGTAGACGGTCAGGACGCCGTACAGCGTCTCGCCGTACACGAGTGGCACGGCGGCGACGCCCCCGACGTCGCTCCCGTCGAGCCACGGGCGGTCGGCCACGAGTGCGGCGAGTTCGTCCGGGTCCTGCACCACCTGTGCCGTGCGCGTCTCGGCGGCGCGGACGGTGGGTGACCGGTCGGACTCGCCGGCGCGGGCGTCGAGGTCGAGGTCGAGGTCGAGGTCCTCCGCCGACGGCGAGAGCGTTCCGGCCTCGGCGCTCGGCACGAGCGCGTCCCGCGCGATGTCGCGGGTGCCGATCCAGCAGTACTCGCAGGAGTCGGTGCCGGCGACGCGCTCACAGAGGGCCCGCTCGACCTCCTCGCGGCTGGTGGCCCGCACCAGCGCCGCGGTCACGTCCTGCATCAGCCCGTTGATTCGGGAGAGCAGGTGGTCGAGGTTCTCGCGCTCACGCTGGACCTCCAGTTCGGCCTCCTTGCGCGTGGTGACGTCCGTCTGGAACCCCACGTAGTTCGTCACCGTCCCGTCGTCGTCTCGAATCGGCGCGATGTGCACCCGGTTCCAGAACGTCGAGCCGTCGTCGCGGTAGTTGACGAGCTCGACCGACACCGGCTCGGCGTCGTCGACGGCCGCCCGCATCGCGGCGATGGCCTCCGGGTCCGACTCCTCGCCCTGCAGGAACCGGCAGTTGCGGCCGACGATGGCCTCCTTCTCGTAGCCGGTCAGGCGCTCGAAGGCGTCGTTCGCGTAGATGAGCGGGTTGTCCGGCCGGTCGGGATCGGAGATGGTGATGCCGACGGGCGCTTCCTCCATCGCCCGCTCTTTCAGCCGGAGGCGCTCGCGGAGGTCGAGTTCGTCGATCGGCAACCGGGCGGTTCCGTCTGGGCGCGCGGGCGGCGACACGCCCACCGCGTCTCTGACCTGCGTGCGCAGCGACGCGCCCCTGTCGTCGTCGGTGCTCGGCACGTACCCGGTGACGCCGGCCGCGATGGCCCCCGCCGCGAGCGACTCGTCGCCGGCGGCGGGGACGAGGACGAACGGGAGGTCCGGCGCGACCTCCCGCACCGATTCGAGCAGTTCGAGGCCGTCGATCCCGCCGTCCCGGTGCTCGCTCGCGACGCAGTCGACGCCCTCCGCGACGCGTTCGAGGGCCTCCCCGACGCTCGACGCCGGTACCACCTCGAAGTCGCTCGCGCGTTCGAGGGCCGCTGCGAAGTCGGGCCCGGAGTCGCCGCCGCCGCCGGCGACCCAGAGGACCCGGACGGGGGACGCTCGCGTTCCACTCATGGGTGTCGTTTCGGAGGCGGCCGGTAAAATCCGTACTGCTCGATGTGTTCGCTCGGTGTCCTGTCGCGTCGCTCACGAGCGCCGCCGCGACCGGTCGAGCGTCACCTCGGCGATGCCGGCGTTCGCGGCGCAGGCGGGACAGGCGTGGACCCGTCCGCGGTCGTCGGCGAAGACACGGGCGAACTGCCGGGAGACGTGTGCGCCGCAGTTGTCGCACTCGGGCATCAGCACCGCCTCCGCTCGGGCGCGCTCGGCGCGTAATCGACGGGGCGGAGCACGGACGGCCGTCGCGTACGCCGCCGACCTGCGGACGCGGTGGAGGCGGCGACCTGCGGCGGGCGGCGGGGTGTCGGGCGTTCGGACGTCATCCTGTGACACGCCGTACGACCCGGACGAGGATGAGACGGATGCCTAACTGGTCGGGTGACCGGCGGCGTCGCCGCCGTCCACTCCGGCCGGAACCGAACGGTGACGTCTGCGGGCTCCGGTCCGACTCAGGTCAGCACCCGCTCGGGGCGTATCTTCAGCAGGATGCGCTCGGTCTGAATCTCGTTCTGGTAGTCCTCGCCAGTGTACCGGCGGGAGAGTTCGTCGATGTGCTCGCGGGCGCCCTCGGTCGTCACCTCGTCGACGACGCCAACGACCGACAGGTGGCGGTAGGGGTTCTCCGGGTCGGTCATGCTCACGCCGACTTTCGAATCCCGCTCGACGTTCCGGTGTTTCTGTCGCCCCCGCTCCGTGTTCACGAGGAGGCGGTTTTCCTCCTCGTCGTAGTCTATCCACACCGGCGTGACGTGGGGCGCCCCGTCCGACTGGAGGGTGGCGACGTGGGCGAACGTCTGCTTCTCGAACAGGTCGCGGTAGTCCGCTGGAATCGACGGCATCGGTCGCCGGTACGCAGCACAGGTACTTCATAACACGCCACGGTGCCGTCTGGTTGCTCGACGCGACGCCCCGGAACCGACCGGGTGCGGTCGCGTCCGTTCCGGACCCGCGGTCACAATCTGACCCGCACCCGGACCCGCCGTCACAGTCCGGCCCGCACCCGGACCCGCCGTCACAGCCCGATGCGCGACCGGAGGCGGTCGAGCAGCCCGCCGTGGAGCTCGAATATCGTCTCCATCTCTCCCTCGGTGAGTTCGAAGTCGAAGACGTCGAGGTTCTCGCGGAGGTGGTCCTCGCTCGACGCCTTCGGAATCGCGGCGACCTGCGGCTGCTG
Organism: Haloferacaceae archaeon; assembly: GCA_042217455.1. Taxonomy (GTDB): domain Archaea; phylum Halobacteriota; class Halobacteria; order Halobacteriales; family Haloferacaceae; genus JBDGSQ01. Next base: position 24,146 of record JBDGSQ010000078.1, read on the forward strand.
GACGAGCCACCGGAGGGCGACCTGCGCGGGCGATTTGCCGTACCGCTGTCCGACGTCCCGCAGCGTCTCGTCGGACGTCACCGACCCCTTGGCGAGGGGGCTGTAGGCCGTGAGGAGCACGTCCTCGTCGAGACAGAACTGGAGGAGGTCGTCCTGTCCGGTCTGGGGGTGGTACTTCACCTGGTCTGCGAGTATCGGCGCCTCGGAGGCGTCTCTCGCCTCGCGCACCTGCTCGACGGAGAAGTTGCTCACGCCGACGTGGCGGACGCTCCCGTCCCGCCGGAGGTGGTTCATCGCCTCCATCGTCTCCTCGATGGGGACGGTCCTGCTCGGCCAGTGAACCAGGAGGAGGTCCAGGTAGTCCGTCCGCAGGTCGCGCAGACTCTCCTGTGCGGACCGGAGGACGTCGTCGTGGGCGAGATTCGTCCGCCACACCTTCGTCACGAGAAAGAGGTCCTCCCGGTCCACGTCCGACTCCGCTATCGCCCGCCCGATGGCTGCCTCGTTCCGGTAGTACTCCGCCGTGTCGATGTGCCTGTAGCCGAGCGAGAGCGCCGTTCGGACCGCGCGGACGCACTGCTCACCCCGTAGCTGGTAGGTTCCCAGACCGAGTGCGGGGACCGACTCGCCCTGGACGGTGACGTACTCCATGGCCTGCGGTACGTGACCGAGGGACATGAATTTCCGGGCGGGGGCGACGCGGCACCGTCCTGCGGTATCCAGACCGCGACGCCGTTCGGACCGCTCGTTCCAGACTCCTGAGAACGAGGGACTGTTTTTCAGTCTCGGGGGCGTAACACGTACGTATGTCCAGATTACTGCGGGAGGTCACCCGGCCGAAACTGCACCGCGGCCTCGAGGGCGTCGTGGTCGACGAGTCGGAACTGAGCTTCATCGACGGCGACGTCGGACGGCTCATCTACCGCGGGTACGCCATCGAGGACCTCGCCCGCGAGGCGAGCTACGAGGAGGTGCTCTACCTCCTCTGGCACGGTCGGCTCCCGGACGCCGACGAGCTCGCGGACTTCGAGCGGTCGATGGCCGAGGAGCGAACCGTCGACGAGGAAATTCTCGACGTGATGGGCGTCCTCGCCCGGTTCGACACCGAGCCGATGGCGGCGCTCCGGACCGGCGTCTCGGCGCTCTCGGCGACCGAACCCGAGGCCGACGCCGACGCCGAGGACATGGACGCGGCCCTCCGGAAGGGCCGGCGCATCGCCGCGAAGCTCCCCACGCTCGTCGCCGCGTTCGACCGCGCTCGCCGCGGTGAGGACCCCGTCGCTCCCCGCGAGGACCTCGGGCACGCGGCGAACTTCCTCTACATGCTCACCGGCGAGGAACCCGACGACGTGTCGGCCGAGACGTTCGACATGGCGCTCATCCTGCACGCCGACCACGGCCTGAACGCCTCGACGTTCACCTCGATGGTCGTCGCCAGCACCTACGCCGACATGTACAACTCCGTCACCGCCGGCGTCGCCGCGCTCGCGGGCAAGTGGCACGGCGGGGCGAATCAGGACGTGATGGAGACGCTCATCGAACTCGACGAGAGCGACATGGACCCGCTGGAGTGGGTGAAAGACGCCCTCGACGAGGGGCGGCGCATCCCCGGGTTCGGCCACCGCGTCTACAACGTCAAGGACCCGCGGGCGGTCCTCCTAGAGGAGAAGTCGAAGGAGCTCGCCGAGGGGTCCGGCGAGCGGAAGTGGTACGACTACACGACGACAATCGAGGAGTACCTCACAGACGAGATGGGGCTCGTCGAGAAGGGCATCGCCCCGAACGTGGACTTCTACTCCGGGTCGGTCTACTACCAGCTCGGCATCCCCATCGACCTCTACACCCCCATCTTCGCCATGAGTCGCGTCGGGGGCTGGGTCGGCCACGTCCTCGAGTACCAGTCCGAGAACCGGCTCATCCGCCCGCGCGGGCGGTACATCGGCCCCGAGTCCGCCGAGTGGGTGCCCATCGAGGACCGCTGAGTCGAGCGGGTCGTCGCCGCCCGGGCGCGACGTGTCACCGCCGACCCGCGACGCCTCCGGTGACCGCTACCTCCCCGGGGGGACCGGACGTGACGGACACCGCCTCGCGGGGACCGGCGGCGACCGATTACCGCCTCGCGGGAACTGCCAACCCCTTTTTGCGTCAGTTCGCCCATACGTCTAGACGGAGTCAACCATGACCGTACGTGACATCGCCCGAGAGGACGTGGTGAGCACCGGACCGGACACGAGCGTGAGCGACATCGCGACGACGATGCGAGACGAGAACGTCGGCAGCGTCGTCGTCGTCGAGGACGGCGCGCCGGTCGGACTGGTCACGGACCGGGACATCGCCATCGAGGTGTGCGAGGCCGGCGCCGACCCCGAGTCGACGACCGCCCGCGACATCATGACTGAGGACCTGTTCACCGTGGACGTCGACGCCGGCATCTACGAGGCCATCGAACTGACCAGCGAGGCGAACGTCCGCCGGGTTCCGGTCGTCGACGACGGCGCCCTCGTGGGCATCGTGACCCTCGACGACTTCATCGTGTTGCTGTCCGGCGAACTCGCCGAGATATCCACCGTCGTCCAGTCGGAGTCGCCGCCGTACTGACCCGGTCGCGCCGCGCCGTCTCCCCCCACCCGCACCCGCCCGGCGCTCGCTTCGACCGGCGAGGTGGCGCTCGCGTCACTCGCCCGAGACGCTCGCACCTGTCGGCGCGGGCGACTCGACGCCGGTGAACTCGAAGCGCGCGCCGCCGTGCTCGCTCTCCGTCACCGCCACCTCCCAGCCGTGGGCCTCGACGACGCGCTCGACGATGGCGAGGCCGAAGCCCGTGTTCCCGTCTCTGGTCGAGTAGCCCGAGTCGAACACCCGCTCGCGCTGGTCTGCGGGGATGCCGGGGCCGTCGTCGGCGACGAAAAAGCCCCCGTCGATGTCGCCGACGCGCACCGTCGCGTCCTCGGCTCCGTGTTCGAGCGCGTTCCGGAAGAGGTTCTCGAACAGCTGCGTCAGCTGCGAGTCGTCGGCCACGACCCGCGCCGTCGTCTCGACGTCGAGCGCGGCCGTCAGGCTCTCGACGTTCTGCCACGCGCTCTCTGCGACGGCCGCGAGGGGGGTCGTCCCAGTGTCGTCGACGTCGCCCTGTCGCGCGAGCGTCAGCACGTCATCGATGATGGCCGTCATGCGCGCGTGGGCCTCGTCGATCCGCTCGAAGTGCTCGTCGTCGCCGGTCTCTCTGGCGAGGTCGAGGCTGGCGACGGCGACGTTCAGCGGGTTCCGGAGGTCGTGGGCGACGACGCTCGCGAACTCGTCGAGGCGCTCGATGGTCTGTTCGAGCGCCAGCTCGTTTTCCTTGCGCTCGATGGCGTACCGAATCGCCCGGACCAGCGTGTCGCCGTCGAGCGTGTCCTTGTTCAGGTAGTCCTGCGCTCCCACCTGTATCGCCTGTACCGCCACCTCCCGGTTCTCGAGGCCGGTCAGCACCACGATGGGGACGTCGTCTGTCCGCTCCAGGACCCGTTCGAGCGTCGCCAGTCCGGTCGACCCCGGGAGGCCGAGGTCGAGGAGCATCACGTCCGCCTCCGCCCCGCCCGCGTCCGACTCCGCGCTCGCCGTCTCCCCCCCGCAGTCGAGGTAGTCGAACGCCTCCGCGAGCGTCCGCGCGTGGAGCAGGTCGTAGCGCTCCGCGAGGACGCCCGACCCCGCCCGCGAGAGATACTGCTCGATGAGTCGGACGTCGCCGGGGTTGTCCTCGACGAGGAGCACGCCCACCTCGTCGTCGTCTCGGCCGAGCATGGTCACTCGGGCGGGTACTTCACCACCGAGAACCAGAAGCCCTCTATCTTCTGGATGACCTCGGTGAACCCGTCGAAGGAGACGGGCTTGGTCAGGTACGCGTTCGCGTGCAGGTCGTACGTCTGGAGGATGTCCTCTTCCGCCTCCGAACTCGTGAGGATGACGACGGGGAGGCGCTTGAGCGCCTCGTCGGCTTTGACCTCCTCTAGGACCTCCTCGCCGGGCTTGCGGGGGAGGTTCAGGTCGAGGAGTATCAGGTCGGGACGGGGGGCGTCCTCGTACTCGCCGCGCCGGTGCAGGAAGTCGAGCGCCTCGACCCCGTCGTTGACGACGTGGAGGTCGTTCGACAGCCGCGCGTTCTCGAAGGCCTTCTCGGTCAGCTTCACGTCGCCGGGATTGTCCTC
>JBDGSQ010000062.1:0-9745 GCA_042217455.1 Haloferacaceae archaeon
ACGTCACCGGCTTCCCGAACGAGTGGGAGGAGGGCATCGTCGACGAGAACGACCTCCTGCCCGACGGTCGGAAACTCCCGTACTGGGTGCAGGACGAGGTCGAGGCCGTCGGCGCGAACTGGGACGCGGAGCTGGACCAGGACACGAGCGTGACAGTCGACGGCGACCTCGTCACCGGACGCGGACCGGGGTCGTCCACGGAGGCCGCGCTGACGCTCCTCGAGGAACTGGGCGTCGAGTCGCCCGTCGCCTGAGCGACCGTCACCCCCCGACCACCGGGCCGCGGTGGGGTGAGTGGCTACCGTCTGACCGACGCGCCGCAGACGGGTGAGCGGTCATCGTCCGACCGATGCACAGCGGACGGGTGAGCGGTCATCGTCCGACCGATGCACAGCGGACGGGTGAGCGTTCGCGACTCGTCCGGACGGTCCCCGCAGTCGTTGCCGCCGAACCTCCACCGCCGCCGAGATACGTCGAGAAATGGCCGAATCCGTCACGGCTTTTGTCCGAGCGCCGCTACGATTCTCCGTCGGAGACCGCACCGCTGCGCGGCGCTTCGACGACTCGAACCATCCCTCACGTCACCCCACTTCCGCCCGCGCACTCCGCTATCACGCCACGTCCCGCGGGGGCGCGGGGATTCGGCCGAGCGTCTGCCCACACCTGACGCGAACCGGCCGGACGGCCGCCCGCGTCGTCTCGATGCGGGTCGGTTCTTCGATTTCTCGTGCCCGTCCGAAGCGTCGAATCGATGGCCTCGGTGACGAGACGGCGACGTCCGGCGCAATTCCCGGTGTTCTGGAACGTGGGAGTGATTCAATACCGACACCCCCCTACTATGGCCATGACCGGTTCAGATCCGTTCGGTGCGATACGCGAGTTCGAGGTCGACGGGACCTCCTACAAGATGGCCGACCTCACAGCTCTCGAGGCGGAGGGGCTCTGCGAACTCGACCGACTGCCGGTGAGCATCCGCATCCTCCTCGAGTCCGTCCTCCGGCACGTCGACGGCGACAACATCACCGCAGAGGACGTCCGCAACGCCGCCTCGTGGGAGCCGGACGTCCCCGACGTCGAGGTGCCGTTCACCCCCTCGCGGGTCGTCCTGCAGGACCTCACGGGCGTCCCGGCCGTGGTGGACCTCGCGGCGCTCCGCTCTGCGGCCCACCGTGCCGGCGAGGACCCGTCGCTCGTCGAACCGGAGATTCCGGCCGACCTCGTCATCGACCACAGCGTGCAGGTCGACTTCTACGGGTCGCCCGAGGCCTACGAGAAGAACGTCGAACTGGAGTACGAGCGGAACGCGGAGCGCTACCGGGCGCTGAAGTGGGCGCAGAACGCCTTCGACAACTTCCGGGTCGTCCCGCCGGGCACCGGCATCGTCCACCAGGTGAACCTGGAACACCTCGGACAGGTCGTCCACGCCCGCGAACGGGACGGCGAGCGGTGGCTCCTCCCGGACACGCTCGTCGGCACCGACAGCCACACGCCCATGATCGGCGGCATCGGCGTCGTCGGCTGGGGAGTCGGCGGCATCGAGGCCGAGGCCGCAATGCTCGGCCAGCCCATCACGATGAAGCTCCCCGAGGTCGTCGGCGTCAGACTCACGGGCGAACTCCCCGAGGGCGCGACCGCGACCGACCTCGTCCTCCACGTCACCGAGGCGCTCCGCGAGGTCGGCGTCGTCGACCGGTTCGTCGAGTTCTTCGGCCCCGGCGTCTCATCGCTCACCGTCGCCGACCGCGCGACCATCTCGAACATGGCCCCGGAGCAGGGGTCGACCATCAGCGTCTTCCCGGTCGACGAGTCCACCCTCGACTACCTCGAACTGACCGGACGCGACCCCGACCACATCGAACTCGTGCGCGAGTACCTCGACGCGCAGGGGCTGTTCGGCGAGCAGGAACCCGAGTACACGGAGGTCGTCGAGGTGGACCTCGGCACCGTCGAACCGAGCCTCGCCGGCCCCAAGCGGCCGCAGGACCGCATCCCGATGGGCGACATGAAGACCCACTTCCGGGGGCTGGTGTACGACGAGTTCGGCGACGGGGTCGACGCCGACCCGGCCGACATCGACCGGTGGCTGGGCGATGGCGGTCGCGCGGACGGGGGCGTCCGGTCCGGGGCCGAAGCGGAGGGAGACGCCGACCTCGGGGCGCTCACGAAGCGCGTCCCCATCGAGATGCCGAACGGCGAGACCACCGAGGTCGGTCACGGGAGCGTCGTCGTCAGCGCCATCACGAGCTGTACCAACACCTCGAACCCGTCGGTGATGGTCGCCGCCGGCCTGCTCGCGCGCAACGCCGTCGAGCGGGGGCTGGCCGTCCCGCCGCACGTGAAAACGAGCCTCGCGCCCGGGAGCCGCGTCGTCACCGCGTACCTGGAGAAGTCCGGCCTCCTCCCGTACCTCGAGGAACTCGGGTACGACGTCGTCGGCTACGGCTGCACGACCTGCATCGGCAACGCGGGGCCGCTGCCCGACCCGGTCGAGAAGGCCATCGACGAACACGGCCTCTGGACCACGAGCGTCCTCAGCGGGAACCGGAACTTCGAGGCGCGCATCCACCCGAAGATCCGCGCGAACTACCTCGCCAGCCCCCCGCTCGTCGTCGCCTACGGCCTCGCGGGCCACATGGACGTCGACCTCGAGAACGACCCGATCGGGACCGACGCGGACGGCGAACCGGTCTACCTCGCCGACATCTGGCCCGACGCGGACGAGATTCACGAGACCATCCACGACAGCGTCGACTCCTCGATGTTCGAGGAGAAGTACGCCTCGGTCTTCGAGGGCGACGAGCGCTGGGAGGCGCTCGAAGCGCCGACCGGCGACGTCTACGAGTGGGACGACGAGTCCACCTACATCCGCGAACCGCCGTTCTTCAAGGACTTCCCGCTCGAGGCGCCGGGCGTCGCGGACATCGACGGCGCCCGGGCGCTCATGCTGCTCGGCGACACCGTGACGACGGACCACATCAGCCCAGCCGGGCCGTTCGGGAGCGACGTGCCGGCCGGGCAGTGGCTGCTCGACCACGACGTCGACCCCGTCGACTTCAACACCTACGGCTCCCGCCGCGGGAACCACGAGGTCATGATGCGCGGCACCTTCGCCAACGTCCGCATCGAAAACGAGATGCTCGACGACGTGGAGGGCGGCTACACGATTCACCAGCCGACCGGCGAACAGAGCACCGTCTTCGAGGCCAGCGAGCGCTACCGCGAGGAGGGGACCCCGCTCGTCGTGCTCGCGGGCGTCGAGTTCGGCACCGGGTCGAGTCGCGACTGGGCCGCGAAGGGGACTGACCTCCTCGGCGTCCGGGCGACCATCGCAGAGAGCTACGAGCGCATCTACCGCGACAACCTCGTCGGCATGGGCGTCCTCCCCCTCCAGTTCGACGAGGGCGACAGCTGGGAGTCGCTCGGACTCGACGGCTCCGAGACGTACGCCATCCACGGTCTCGACGACGGCCTCGAGGTGAACGACGAACTCACCGTGGTCGCCACCCGCGAGGACGGGTCGACCGTCGAGTTCCCGGTCACCGCGCAGGTGAGCACCCCCGCGGGCGTGAAGTACGTCGAGAACGGGGGCATCCTCCACTACGTCCTCCGGGGCCTCCTCACCGGGGAGCGGTAGGCGCTCTCGCCCGCCGTCGGCCGTCACCGACCTCCGCGTTCTTCGGCCCGGGGCGAGACGTCCGCTTCGAGGCGACACTTTTGGTCCGAGGCGACAGAGACTCCGACAGACATGACCGACACGACGCTCGTCGCCCACCGCGGCTTCGCCGGCACCTGCCCCGAGAACACCGTCGCCGCCTTCGAGGCCGCCGCAGCGAGCGGTGCCGACGCGGTGGAACTCGACGTGATGCCCTGCGCCGACGGGGAGGTGGTCGTCTTCCACGACGACCGGCTGGAGGGGGTCGGTCGGCCGCTCACGGACCGCGAGGGCGTCGTCTGGGAGACGCCCTGCGAGGAGGTGCTGGCGGCCGAGGTGCTGGACAGCGGAGAGACGGTTCCCACGCTCGATTCGGTCCTCGACGCGCTCCCCGCCGACGTCGCCGTCACCGTCGAGCTGAAGAACCCCGGGTCGTTCGACCTCCGCCCGGGCGAGTCGCTGCCGGCGGACGACCGGGTCCCGGCGCGCCGCCGCTGGCAGGGGTTCGTCAACGACGTGGTGGACGTGGTCGCCGGGTACGACCACGACGTGCTGTTCTCCTCGTTCTGCGAGGGGGCGCTCGCGGCCGTCCGCCACCGCGACGACGACTACCCGACGGCCGTCATCGTCGGCGCGGACCTCCACGCCGGCCGCTCTGTCGCCCGCCGGTACGACGTCGCGGCCGTCCACGTCCCGTGGAACGCCGTCGCGGGCACCCCGTTCTCCGGCGAGTCGTACCTCGGTATGGAACCCGAGGGGAACGTTGACGTCGTCGCCGAGGCCCACGAGGCCGGCCGCGAGGTGGCCGTCTGGACGGTCGATACGTGGTACCGGGCGGCGAAACTCCGAGAGGCCGGAGCCGACGGCCTCATCGCGGACTACCCGGGGCTCCTCGGCGAGTGGGAGCGGTAGCGTCACCGACAGACGCGACGGGGCTCCTCGGCGAGTGGGAGCGGTAGCGTCACCGACAGACGCGACGGGGCTCCTCGGCGAGTGGGAGCGGTCGCCCCCTCGATAGACGAGAGCAGACTTCCGGCGAGGGAGGGCCGCACAGTCGGCGAGGGAGGGCCGCACAGTCGGCGAGGGAGGGCCGCACAGTCGGCGAGCGGCGGGTTTCGACGCTCTTTTTATGAGCGGGCGACTGATTGCACCCATGGCAGAATTCAAAGTCGTCGTCGCCGACCCGGAGACCGGCGAGACGTTCCAGCGAGAGGTCGACGGACAGGACGCGAACCGATTCATGGGCCGCGAACTCGGCGACGAGGTCGACGGGGGCGCGGTCGGCCTCGACGGCTTCACGCTCGAACTCACCGGCGGGTCCGACAACGCGGGCCGCCCGATGCGGACGGACGTCGCCGGCCCGAACCTGCAGGAACTGCTCCTCGACGGCGGCGTGGGCTTCAAGCCGACCCGCGACGGCGAGCGCAAGCGCCTGACCGTCCGCGGCCGGGAGATAAGCGACGAGGTCGCCCAGATCAACGCCCGGGCCGTCGGCGAGGACACCGTGGCGGAGGCGCTCGGCGAGGGCGACGCGGACGCGGACGCGGACGAGAACGACGAGTAACCGCGCCGCGACTCGCGGGTCCGCCGCGACTCGCACCCATCTCTCTCTTTCCATGCCCGACAGCGTTCCCAGCGACCACCCGTCCGTCCGCACGTACCGCGCCGAAATCGCCCGTAGCGGGGGCACTCGTCGCCCCTGCGTCCGCCCGGTGGAGACCGTCGACGCCCTCGGCGACGGCGACCTGTTCCGCCTCGTCCTCGACGGCGAGACGTACCACGCCCGCGCCACCGAGGACGCCCGCGGCCTCGTACTCCGCGGCGCGTACGACAACCGACGGCTGGCCCGGTCGCCGGGCGACGCCGAGAACCGCCTCGTCGAGTGGGTCGCAGACGCCGGCCTCGACGTCGGGAGCGCACTCGACCTCGACGAGGTCGAGGCGGGCTACCAGTACGGCCTCCGTGCGCCCGGTGACCGCGCCGTCTACGAGGTGACGCGCAAGCCGAAGGACTCGCTCGCCTCCATCGCCGAGCGACTCGAACGGGACCGGGACGACGGCTGAGCGACCCCGGGACGACGCCAGAGCGCCGCCGGGACGACGGCTGAGCGGCCCCGGAACGGCCCCGGAACGGCCCCGGAACGACGCCGGGACGACGGCTGACCGGCCCGGGAACCAGTCGACGCGCGGCCCGGAGACAGGCCGCTTTTACCGCTGGCGCGTCTCTCCGACACATGAGCAAGTACGAGGCGTTCCTCGCCGGCGAGCGACCCGACGACGTGGCCATCTTCCTCCCGGAGACCCACCTCGACGAGGAGGGCCGACTGCGCGAACTCGGCGAACCGGTCGAGGGGGGCGTCGTCCTCGTCGTCGACGGCGAGAAGGGGAGGCAGGTGTTCAGGGCGGGGACCGGCCTCGACCTCATGGAGTTCGCACAGGGCGCGATGGACACCGAGGGTCACATCGACGGCGACCTGACCGGCGCCGAGACGCCCGACGGCGGCGACGTCGATTTCGTATTCGCGTTCGCGGAGCGACAGAACGAGGAGGTCGGGGGCATCTACGCCGAGGGCGACGTCGTACACGCCTACGCCAGGAGTTCCGAGGGCGCGGCGTTCTCGGACCGGTGGGTCGTCGGGTCGAGATAGCCCGCAGCGAAGGGGTGTTCGACGTCGGGCGCGTGGCCCGGGACGCCCGGTCCAGTCCGTCCATTTCGGACCAGTCCGTCCAGTTCGGGCGTCAGTCGTCCAGTTCGTCCCAGTCCGTCCAGTCGCTCCGGGCGACGCGTCTGGTCCTCCCGCCGCGTCGCCACCCGACGAACAGGTCCACGAGAACGACGATGGCGAGCACTGCGAGCCCGCCGGCCGTGTACGGGTCCCCGTCGGACGCGTAGAGGAGTCCGATCGCGAGGACGAGAGTCAGGACGAGCACGTGGGCGGCCGGCGACTCGACTCTCGTCTCCAGTTCGGGAATCTCCATCGGCTAGATCGCGGGGACGGAGCCAGTTACGTGTGGCGACTCGGCGGCGGTGAGACGCTCGTCGCCCCCCGGCTCGCCGGGCGGCCGGGGACCGCTCGGCCCTCGGTGACTGCGGTCTCACTCGCTCTCGTCGCCCTCGTCGTCGTCCGCGTCGAGTCGCTCGAACGCGGCGAGGATGACCCGCTTCGCGGCGCTGCCCTGCGTGCTCCAGTGATGGGCGTAGTCGAGCATGTCGTCGTAGATGTCCGGCTTGCAGCCGGCGGCCTTCGGGTGGCCGCCGCCGCGGACCTGTCGGGCCACCTCGTGACAGCGCTCGAACGCCTCCGACCCCCGGATGCTGGCGCTTCCGGCGGGCTTGACGACGACTGCGGCGTCTGCCCCCCGCTCGCGCAGAGCCTCTGCCACCTCGTTCTGCGAGCAGCGACCGTAGGTGACGCCCACGGTCCACGGGCCGACCGTCCTGAAGTCCGCGCGCGAGACCGCGAGGTCGACGAGCGCGTCTTTCTCCTCGCGGCGCTCCCGGACGAAGTCCATCACCGCGTCGGGGAGGTCCGGCCCGTAGCGACCGACCATCGTGACGTACTCCTCGGGGCTCGACCAGTGTGCGTAGTCCGCGAGGTCGTCGCTCCGGGCGTCCTCTTTCACCCACAGGTCGTGGTCGCGGGTCACGGCTGCCAGCTCGGCGAGGTGCGGCGGGAAGTCGTAGTCGAGCGATCGGAGCGCCACGTCCGCGGTGCACTCGCGCTCCGAGTCGCCGACGACGAGGTCGACGCCCGCCGCGCGGACCGCCTCCGCGACCCTCTCGTCCCACTGGTGGTGGTCGAACCAGCGGACCTCGCCCGCCCGCCCGACGAGGTCGGCGAGCGGTTCCGACACGGTCTCGGCGTCGTCCGGCGCGAGGTCGCAGACGAAGACGTCGGCGCCGGCGTCGACGAACTCGGCGACCCGTTCGAGGGCCTCCGGGAGCGAGTGCGGCCCCGCGGGGACGAGCGCCACCGGCGACTCCTCGGTCTCGGGTGACTCCTCCTCGTCCGCGGGTGACTCCTCCTCGTCGGCCTGTTCGTCACGCTCGCCGCCAGACAGGTCGTCGCCGGCGAGACGCTCCGCGAGCACCTCCTCGAACGGAGCCACGTCGAGCGCGGCGTCGCGGACCGCCCGGACGAGCGCGACGCAGGCGAGGCCGTCGGCGTCCGTGTCGGCAACGACGACCGTCTCGGCTCCCTCGACCGCCTCGCGGGTCTCCTCTCGCTCGTACGCTTCGTCGAGCGAGTCCGGGTAGAAAAAGCCCGTTCCGGGCAGGAGCGATTTCCGCGACAGCGAGAGCGCGTCGGAGTCGATGAGTTCGTCTTCCATGCCGGACGGACGCCCCGCGGCGTGAAAACGCCCGTGGTTCGTCCGACGGGGCCGTCAGTCGTCACCGCCGTCCGGTCTCGCCGCACGCGCCCCGCCGGGAGTCGAGGGCGTGCCCGCCGGTCCGTCGCCCTCGACGGTGAACGAACCCATCCGCGCCTCTAGCTCGGCCGCCCGCTCCGAGAGGAGGTCCATCTCGCGCGTCAGCTCGTCCATCGACGCCGTCTGCTGTTCGGCGGCGGCGGCGACGGTTTCTGCCTCTGCGGTCGTCTCCTCGGAGATGGTCGCCACCTCGTCTGCCACCTCGACGAGTTCCTGTGTCGTCTCGGCCTGCTGGTTCGTGGCGGTGCTTATCTCCTGGATGCTCCGGTTCACCTCGCCGACGACCTCCACGATGTCCTCGAAGTCGCCGAGGGTCTCTTCGACCGAGCGGATGCTCCCGGACACCTGCTCGTTCATCGACTCCACGTCGGCCATCGTCCGGTTCGACTGGGTCTGTATCTCGTCGACGAGCGTGGACACCTCGTCGGCGGAAGCCCGGGTCTCCTCGGCGAGGGACTTTACCTGGTCTGCGACGACGGCGAAGCCGTCGCCCGCCTCGCCGGCGTGGGCCGCCTCGATGGAGGCGTTGATGGCGAGCATGTCCGTCTCGCCGGCGACCCGCTCGATGACCGAGACGATGTCGTCTATCTCCCCCAGTCGCTCGACCAGTTCCTCGACCGCCGTGGCCGTCTCCGCGGTGCGGGCTTCCACCTCGTCGAGTTCCTCCACGGCGTCGGCCGCCGCGTCCCGACCGGAGCGCCCGCGCTCTGCGGCCCGGTCTGCGGTGTCGGCGACGGTGTCCGCGGAGGCGGCGATCTCCTGTACCGTCGAGGAGAGGGTGTTCAGGTCGTCGGCTATCTGCTGTAACTGCTCGGTCTGGCGGGCCGCGCCGGTCGAAATCTCCTGTACGGAGCCGCTGACCTCCTCGCTGGCCTCGTTGACCTCGCCCACGTGGACCTGCGCGTCGCCGCTGAGTTCCGATACCTCCGCCGCGAACGTCGAGACGCGGCCGACCGTGTCGGCGAGGGTGGCCAGGAGGTCGTTGTAGTTGGTGACGACCTCGCCGTACTGGTCGTCCTCGCGGAGGCGCTCGTCCTCGATGAACGCGGTCAGGTCGCCCCCGCGGGCCTGCGCCGTCGCCGCCCCGAACTCGTCGACGAGCGCCTGCAGGTTCTCGGTGTAGGCGGTCAGCTCCTCTGTCATCCGGCGGAGCGACTCGCCGAACTCGCCGGGGACGTGTTCGTCGAGGACGTCGGCGTCGAAGTCCTGCCGGGCGAGCGCGGAGGCCTGCGCCGCGACGAGCGAGAGCTGGTCCTGCATCTCCGCGAACGACCGACAGAGGTTCCCCACCTCGTCGTCCTGCCCGGCCGCGGCGACCTCGGCGTCAACCTCCAGCTGTCCGTCCGTGATGGCCGCAGAGACGTCCTCGAGCGTCTCGATGGGGCGGATGATGTCCTCCCTGACGACGAGTGACGTGTTGAAGAAGGCCACCGCCGCACCGACGAAGAGGAGGCCCGTGAGCGCGATTCGGGCCGGGCCGGTGACCAGAAACGGCAGTCCCGCCTGCGCGACGGAGATGGCGAACTGGATGCCGACCGCGACCAGTATCTTCCGGCGTACCGACTCGCTCACGCCGAGACCGTCCATCAGGCGACGCAACCCGTCTGTGTAGCGCTGTTTGAACCTACCTGTCATGGTCGGAGGGGGGTGACCCGCACGCGGG
>JBDGSQ010000062.1:9845-12661 GCA_042217455.1 Haloferacaceae archaeon
CGCACCGTCAGCACCGGCACGGGGCAGGTCCGGACGACGCGCTCTGCGACGCTCCCGATGAGAAACCGGTTCTCGCCGTGTCGGCCGCGGGTTCCCATCGCCACCACGTCGGCGTCGTGCTCGCGGGCGTAGTCGCTGATCTCCGTCGCGGGGCGGCCCTCGCGGACGGCCGTCGTCACCCCGCGGGCCGTCTCGTCCGTGACGGAGGCGAGCGCGTCCGCCGCGCGCTCGTGGAGGGCGTCGCGCATCTCCTCGCGGAGGCGCTCCGGGGAGGACTCCACCTCGCCGGCGTCGACGACGTAGAGCGCGTGGACCTCGGAGTCGAAGCGGTCCGCGATGTCGAGCGCGACGCGGACCGCCCTCGTGACGCTCTGAGAGCCGTCCGTCGCGATGACGATGGTTTCGAACATGAACGGGGGTACTCCGGGCGGTGCCATAAATGTCGGTCGTTCGGCGTGCGGCGTCGCCCCCGTCGTGGATGCCTTTTTGCCCCCGGCCCGCACACTCCCCGATATGACCGACGAACTGACGGTCGACCTGGTCCTCGTCCCCGTCGACGGGAGCGACGAGTCGATGACGGCCGTGGAGTACGCAGTCGGCGTCGCCGCGGAGTACGACGCGAGCGTCCACGCCGTCTACGTCCTCGGCGAGGAGGTGACGCGCGCGATAGAGGAGGGGGTCGTCGACGAGGCCGAGGTGGCAGAGGAGACGGTGTTCTTCAACGACAGCGCCCGCTCGATTGCAGACGAACGCGACGTCTCGCTCTCTACGTCTATCGCGTACGGCTTCTCGACGAAGATAAAGACGCGCCACCCCGGGAGCGTCGTCCTCGACACCGCAGAGGAACTCGACGCCGACTTCCTCGTCGTCCCCCGCGAGTCGGTCGCCGACGCCCCCGGCGACGTGCTGGCGAAGGCCGCCGAGTACGTCCTCCTCTACGCCAGTCAGCCCGTCCTCTCAGTCTGAGTCGTCGCCGATGCGGATGGCCATCTCGAGTTCGAAGCTCTCTGCGTCGCAGGTCTCGAAGCCGACCTTCTTGTAGAGCGACACGGCCGCCCGGTTCCAGCGCTCGACGGTCAGCCACACCTTCTCGACGCCCGCTCGCTGGCCGTAGCCGAGCAGCGCCTTCAGCAGCCGCGTCCCGATGCCGGCGCGCTGGTAGTCCTGCAGGACGAAGATGGCCAGTTCGTAGGACTCGCCGTCGGGGACGAGCGTCGCGTGTCCCGCCGCCTCGGTGCCGTGCCACGCGACGACGTTGAGGCAGTCCTCGGTCAGGATGTGGTCCAGCCACTCGGCGATTCGGCGCTCGTCGCTCGGGGGGATTCCCTGCGCCCTGTCCGCGGGGTCGAACGCGCCGTACATGGCGACCAGCGCGTCTCTGTCACCGGGTTCGTACTCCCGGATGACGACCTCGCGGCCGTCGGCGTCGGTGAACTCGACGGGCGGGTCCTCGAACGGTCCGGACGGCTCCTCGGGGTAGATTCGTTCGCTCGTCATGTCAGCGTACCAGTTTCACCGTGACGTGTGAGTTGAGCAGGACGAACTCGGCTATCTGTCCCACCGTTATCTTTCCCATCGGACTCGTCTCGCCGCCGCCGAGGACGATCATCTCGAAGCCGCCCGTCTCCGCGGCGTCGACGAGTTCGCTCCCGGGGTGGCCGCCGAGTCGCGTCACGTCGGCGTCGTAGCCGTACTCCGAGAGCACCTCCTCGACGCGCGATTCGAGTTCGGCGACGGTCATGTCCGAACGGGGGTTCTCGACGAGAGCGATAGTCAGGTCGTCGCCCGCGTCGATAGAGCGCTGGACCGTCTCCTCCAGCGCCCGGAGGGAGTCTTCGCTCCCTCCCATTCCCAGCAGTACCTTCATGGTGGGTGAGTCGTCGCCCCGGTAGAAAACAGTTACCCGGCGGTAGGCGGGCGTTCGACCGACGGAACCCTTATCCGCTCCGGCGGACAGGAACCCGACATGAGCGACGAGGACACGACGCCCGGCGACGGGTCGCCCCGCGACGCCGGCCGGAGCGCGGAGACGTCCGGCGGTGACCCCGCGGAGAACGGGGAGACTGGCGGTCCCACAGCGGGCGGGGAAGTCGACGACGCGACCGACGAGGCCGGCGCGGGCGAGGGGACCGGTGCCGGGCGGACCCGCGCCGCCGCGAACGGCGAAGCGGGGGCCGGCGTCGACGACGACGTGCCGGCGGACGTCCGGAAGTACGAGCGCTTCAAGAAGATGGACGGCGCGCAGTACGAGCGCGTCAACGAGTTCCTCCGGGACCGGACCTACGTGACCGCCCGCGAGTGGGCCATCGCCCGACTGTGCGCGGACTTCCGGACCGAGACGGGCGTCGAGATGACGAAGATCGGCCAGAACCTCCCGGAGCTGGTCCCCTTCATGACCGACACGTACACGCCGCAGGCGGTCAATCAGGCCCGGTCGTCGTTCGAGGAGAAGGTCCGCATGGCCGGCGCGACGTTCCTCTACGGCGCGATGTCGGGCTTTTTCACGGCCGAGGAACTCGACGACCTGATGTACGAGGTGACGGAGGTGGCGAAGTTCCTCCTCGAAGTCGAGGGCGTGGACCTCTCCGTCGCGGAAGAACTGGAGGCCGAAGACCGAATCTCCGAGGTGATGCGCGAGGTCCGGCAGTCGAGCGCGGAACTCAGACGGGAGTTCGACGCCGAGACCGGCGCCGACGGCGACGACGACTGACCCAGTCACGACCCGCGTCGCCGCCGAGGGCGACTGACCCAGTCACGACCCGCGTCGCTGCCGCCGACTGACGCCGCCACGACCCGCGTCGCTGCCGCCGACTGAC
>JBDGSQ010000062.1:12761-28114 GCA_042217455.1 Haloferacaceae archaeon
GCGTCGCTGCCGCCGACTGACGCCGCCACGACCCGCGTCGCTGCCGCCGACTGACGCCGCCACGACCCGCGTCGCTGCCGCCGACTGACCCGAGACGGTGACGCCGGCGACCAACCTTTTTCTCGCCCGCCGCCGACGGTGTCGCATGCGCGTTTTCGTCTCCGCGGACATGGAGGGAATCACCGGCATCGCCGCCGCCGAGGACTGCGTGCGGGGCGAACCCGAGTACGAGCGGGGCACCGAACTCATGCACGGCGACGTGAACGCCGCCGTCGAGGGGGCGGCCGCCGCCGGCGCCGACGAGATTCTGGTCAACGACTCCCACTCGTCGATGCGGAATCTCGACCGGGCGCGACTCGACGACCGGGCGACTCTGCTCCGGGGCAACACGAAGCCCCGGTCGATGATGCAGGGGCTGACCGCCGACCACGACGTCGCCCTCTTCGTCGGCTACCACGCGAAGGCCGGCACCGAGGCGGCCGTCCTCAACCACACCTTCCTCGGCTCTGCCCTCCTCCGCCTCCGGGCGAGCGGTTCGGAGGTCGGCGAACTCGGCTGGAACGCCCGCCTCGCGGCCTCCCTCGGCGTTCCGGTCGGTCTCGTCACCGGCGACGACGCGACGGTGCGAGAGGCCGCCGACGAACTCCCGGGTCCTGAGTCGGTGGCGGTCAAGACGGCCGTCGACCGGTTCAGCGCGCAGCTCAGGCCGGCGTCGGAGACGACAGCCGAGATACGCGCGGCCGCAGAGCGGGCGGTGTCGCGGGCCGCAGACGGCGACGCCTCCCTCCGGGACGTGTCCGAACCGACGACCATCGCGGCCGACTGGGTGACGACGAACGTGGCCGCCCGCGCCGCCGGCGCGCCCGGCGCGGAACGGGAGGGCGCGCGGACGACGGCCGTCTCGGCCGACCGGTACGAGGACGCCTTCGAGGCGACGGTGGCGATGCTCCGGGCCGGCGGGGCCGGCCGGGACGAGTTCTACGGGTAGAACAGCGGAGGCGGGCCATCCAGGCGGGGTCGCTCGGACGACCGCGTGGCGCCGACTCAGGCCTGTCGGGCGTTCTCGCCGACGGGGTCGCCGAAGGCGTCGCCGTCCTCGGGGTCGCGCTCGTAGACGATCTTCCCGCGGACCAGCGTCAGTTCGGGGAAGACGCCGTTCCACCCCTCGAAGGGGGTCCACCCGCATTTCGAGTGGAGGTCCCCGCCGCGGATCTCGCGGCTCTCCTCGGGGTCGAACAGCACGAGGTCGGCGTCGCGGCCGGCCTCGACGCGGCCCTTCCGCGGCAGGTCGAATATCTCCGCGGGGTTCGCCGCGGTCAGGTCCCGCACGCGCTCGTAGGTGAGACGCCCCTGCCGGGCGGCCTCGAGCAGGAGCGGGAGCATCGTCTCGACGCCGGGGACCCCGCTCGGCGCGCTCCAGACGTCGGTGTCTTTCTCCTCGCGGGTGTGGGGCGCGTGGTCGGTGGCGACGACGTCGACCGTCCCGTCCGCGACGCGCTCGAACAGCTCCTCGCGGCGCTCCTCGCTCCGGAGCGGGGGGTTCATCCGACCGAAGGTGCCCAGCTCGTCGAGGTCGTCGCGCGAGAGGAAGATGTGGTGCGGGGTCGCCTCGCAGGTCGCGCCGCCCTCCTTTGCGGCGTCGACGCCCTCGGGCGTGCTGGTGTGGGCGATGTGGACGTCCGCGTCGGAGTCGGCGGCGACGCCGACCGCCTCCTCGACCGCGGCGGCCTCGGCGTCCGCGGTCCGGTAGGCGCTCCACGCGTCGGCGTCGTCTCGCTCGCGGGCCGACTGGTCGAACAGGTCAGCGTCCTCGGCGTGGACCGTCACGACGAGCTCCTCCGCGGCCGCCCGGGCGACGGCGTCCGCGAACAGGTCCGCCTCGATGCCCATGTCGCCGGTCGAGTCCGCGAGGAACACCTCGCCGAGGGCGAACAGGTCGCGGTCGAACAGCGAGTCCGGGTCCCAGTCGGGCGTGACGCCGCCGCTGATGCCGAAGTTCACGAGCGAGTCGGCCGCGAGCGCCTCCTTCCGGTCGAAGGCCTCGCCGGTCGTCGTCGGCGGGTCGGTGTTCGGCTGGTCGACGGCGGTGGTGACCCCGCCCGCGGCGGCGCTCCGTGAGCCGGTCTCCCACGTCTCCTTGTGCTCGAACCCGGGCTGTCGGAAGTGGACGTGGACGTCGATGGCGCCCGGAAAGAGAGAGAGCCCCTCGGCGTCGATGGCGGTCTCGCCGGTCTTCCCGTCTATCTCCTCGGCGACGTCGACGATTCGCTCCCCGGCGACTCTCACGTCCCGGACCCTCCCGTCCGCGAGCGTGGCGTTCTCGATGAGCATACTCCCCTGTGGGGCGAGCGAGGTGGTAAGTGTCGTGGGTTCGGGCCGAACCGTCCGTCCGGGTCGCCCCGGCCCGGCTACTCGCCGACGCGGACTATCGTCACGCCGTCGGCTGAATCTCCAGTCACGTCGTCGTCGAGACTCCCCCCGTCGTCGACGGACGCGGCCCCGCGCTCGACGAACGCTTCCTCGACGGCGCGGGCGACGGTGTCAGGGTCGCCGTCGCCGCCGGCCTTCGCCACGCTCCCGACCGAGGCCGGGTCGAACGGGACCGCGAGCGCCTCGTAGACCGGTTCGAGCACCGCGGCGACCTGCGCGTGGTCGTCGGGGAGGACGACTCCGGCGACGAGGGCCGCGCCGCGCTGTATCCGCTGGGCGACCCCCGCGAGTTTCCCCCGCCGCTGGAGGGAGTGCTGCCCCGGACAGAACGAGTCCGGCGGTTCGCCGTCCTCGGCGTCGACCCCGAGCGACCGGAGCGCCCCGGCGAGGGCGTCGGTCGCCCACTCGTACCGGGCGTCGAGACCGACCCGCTGGTCTGCGACGGGGACGGTGGCCCCGAACGAGACGGTCCGGCCGGTGTAGGCCACCGCCCTCCCGCCGACGCTCCGCTGGACCGGGCGGTAGCCGAGCCGCTCGGCGACGCGACTGGCGCGCTCGTAGCCGTCGGAGACGGCGTCGCGGCGGCCGAACGCGAGGTGCCTGTGTGGTCGCCACGCCCGGACGGCCGGCTCGCCGGTCTCGGCGGTGCGTTCTAGCATCTCGGCCACGACCGCCCGGTCCCCCTCGACGGTGGCGGCCCGACCCCGGAGTACGCGCATGCGCCGACAGAGGCCCCCGGCGCACCTAAGCGCTCCCGTCCCGGCGGCCCTCACTCGTCACCCGCCGTCCGGTCTCTCCCGAACCCGACGCACCTAAGCGCTCCCGCCCCGACCTGCGAGGCACGCATGGACGCCCCGGACCCGACTGCGGACCCGTCCGCCGACGCTGCCCGGGACGCGAACCCGGACTCCGCCCCCGGTACCGGTCGGGGCACGAACCGGAACTCCGCCCCCGATACCGGTCGGGGCACGAACCCGGACCCGGCCGTCTCGCTCCCGGCGTCGATTCTGGACCGCTACCGCCGGTTCACGCTCTACAACTCGCCGTATCCCGCCCACGACTACGGCCACGCCGTGGACCTCTACCCCGACGACGAGCGCGGCATCTCCCCGGTCGCCGGCGTCGTCAGCGACGTCCGCACGGTCGCCGCGCCGCAGCAGCCCTACGCCGTCGACCACGACCACCTCGTCGTCCTCGACGTCGACGGCGACTGGGCGCGGGCCGCCGGGTACGACGACTGGGCGGCGGCCCGGGGCCACGACGGCGGCCTCGTCGCGCGGGTCCTCCACGTCGACCCTGCCGTCGAACCGGGCGACCGGGTCGCAGTCGGCGACTCGCTCGGGCGGATGGTCCGCTCGGGCTTCTTCGCCCGGTGGGTCGACAACCACGTCCACCTCGGCTTCCGCCGCGCGGACCAGAATCCGGTCCGGGCGTCGGGGTCGCTCCGCCTCGCGGCGGACGTCGCAGTCGAGGCACTCCCGTGGGACGGCACGGGAACGGTCGTCGAGACGGGCGAGACCTACGCCGTCCTCGACGCGCCCGCCCACCCCGCGCCCGGCGAGCGATTCGTCGCCGTCGCCGACGACGACGGCCGCCCGCTCGACGGCGGCCTCCCGCACTACGAGCGCGGCGGCGTGCTGTCGTCGGGGCGGGACGGCGTGCTGTCGACAGGACGAGACGGCGTGAGTTCGAGGGGACGGGAGTCGATCGGTCCGGAGGTCGTCTCGCTCCTCGGCACCCGCGTGGGCGTCGCCGACGGCCGGGACGTGGCGTGGGACGACGTGACTGTCGTCGCCAGCGGCGTCCCCGTGACGGGCCTGTCGCTGTTCGTCGCCCGCGACGGGGGCTTCGGGGCGAAGCTCGTCTGTCCGGACCACGAGTTCGAGCGCGGTGAACGCGTGGAGGTCCGAATCGAGCGCGGGAACGAGGTGTGAGTCGGGCGGAGAGGCGAGGAACAGGCCGAGGGGAGAGACGGGAAGCGAGCCGAGCGGCGAGACGGGGTACGAGTCGAGTGGCGAGACGGGAAGCGAGACGGGGTACGAGTCGAGCGGCGAGACGGGGAACGAGTCGAGCGCGGGGACCGGCTCACTCGAACTCGATGGTTCCGGTGCCGGGGTCGACGGTCACGCGCCCGCCGACCGGGAGCGGCGCGACCGGGTTCGTGTGGCCCCAGTCCAGTCCGAGGACGACCGGCGCGTCGGGGTTGTGCCGCTCGACCTGCTCGACGACGGCCTCGTAGAGCCGGTCGGGGTAGGTCTCGCGCACCTCCTCGGGCGGTTCCTCGACGAAACTCCGGGTCGGCGGCCGGCCGACGAGGACGGCACCGAACCGGGAGAGGAGGCCGCGCTCGCCCATCGCCATCACCGTCGTGGCGACCTCCTCCGGTTCGGGGAGCCCCTCCGCCGTCTCGATGGCGAGGACGGCGCCGTCGAGTTCGGCGGCCGCGGGCAGGTAGCGGTCGGCCGCGAGATGGGTCTCGACGGTGCTCCGACAGCCGCCCCAGACGCGGCCGGTGACGGCGTCGTCGCCGCCGGCCCACCGCCACCCGTCGTTCGGTTCGTACGCCGGCGGCGCGTCGAGCGCCGCGGGGTCGGTCCACCACGTGGAGGGCTCGTCGGTCCACCGCGCCGCGGGTTCGAGTTCGCCGAGCGAGTCCTCGAAGAACGCCCGCCGGGCGTACCGCTCCGTGTACGCGGGGAGTTCGCCCGGGACGGCCAGTTCGTTCATCAACTGCGCGCCGTTGTAGGAGACGACCCCCTCGTTCCAGAGCGCCAGCGAGAGGTTCGTGTTGTCGCTCATCCCGTAGAACCGCGTCGGGTGTTCGCGGAGCACCTCGCCGTCGAGGTGGTCGAGCACCCGCAACTGCTCCCACCCGCCGATGGTGGCGAACACACCCGCGACGTCGGGGTCCCGGAACGCCGCGTGGACGTCCGCCGCCCGCGCCCGCGGGCTGGCTTCGAGGAAGGCGTCGCCCTGCCGCGCCGTCGGGTACACGACCGGGTCGAGGTCGAAGACCGTCCGGAGGCGAGAGAGGGCCAGCTCGAACACGTGCGGTGCGAAGCGCGCGCCGCCGCTCGACGGGGCGACGACGGCGACGCGGTCGCCGGGGGACAGGGCGGGGGGCGTCACGAACGACTCGGACATGACAGACCGATGTCGGCACGGACGGAAAGTCGTTGCCGTCCCGTGAGACAGACTCGCACGCGCCGGGGTCGACGGTCGCCCCGTCCGACCGCCGCCTACATCTCGCTTCGCGACGCACTGTGTGCCATGACCGACACGGAGCTCCCGGCGGAGGCCGCCGAGATCGTCCAGCGGTACATCGAGGAGGAACACGGCTACCTCTCGTGGCTCGACACCAGAGTCGAGCGCATCGAGCGCGGCCTCGTGGTGATGTCGGTACCCTACCGGGAGGAGCTGACGAACACGGTGACGCCGCCGACCATCCACGGCGGCATCGCCGCCACGCTCATCGACACCTCCGGCGGCATCGCCCAGCGGACGCTGCTCGACGACCCCATCGACGGCGGCGTGGCGACGGTGAACCTCAACGTGAACTACCTCCGGCGGGCCTCCGGCGACCTGCGCGCCACCGCGGAGGTCATCCGCTCGGGCGGGACCATCGGCTGGAGCCGCGTCACCGTCGAGAGTGACACGCCCGAGGACGAGTTCACCCACGAGGTCGCCACCGGTCAGGCCGCCTACCGGCTGTTCAGGTGACGGACCGGGGCGCGCGCTGGCGTGTCGACGCAGACCCCGTGTGCCGACTTCCGGGCGGCGGGGTTCACTCGCGCAGTGACGAGAGCAGACGCTGACCGGTCGTCAGCAGGTCGTCGAGGCGGTCCTCGTCCAGCGCCGTGACCGTCTGCGAGTCGGCGTCGTAGGTTATCACGCCGGCGTCGTGCAGCTTCGGGAGGTGGACGTGGTGGAGTTTCGCCGCTCCCCTCGACTGTCGATTCTCCTCCCCCGGGTCCACCTCGACGCGGGACGCGAGTTCGTCGAGTTTCACCGACGTGCCACGATCGCGAATCGTCCGGAGAACGAGATTCCGCTGTGGGTGCCCGAGCGTCTCGACCAGTGCGAGCGCGTCCCGCGAGGGAATCGAATCGTACATGGTGAACTACTGCGTTATCTACCACAAACGGCTCTACAGGGTTAAACATCAAAGTTCACTCCGCACGTGACAACGATTCGTAGCCGTTCTCCACACGCTCTCCCCCCGGTCACGCCGGGTCGAGCGTCTGATCGTCTCGGTCGAGCGCACCGTCGTCGCTCGGTTCGCCGCCGTCCGGGCGGCTCCCGTCGGCACCGGGTCTACCGCCGTCCGTGCGGTCCCCGTTGGAACTGGGTCTACCGCCGTTCGTGACGCTCTCGTCGCCGAGTCGCCACGTGAATATCGCCCGCAGGACCACCACGAGGCTGTTGTGGTCTCCGGTGCCCCATATCGCCACCTCGTCGAACGACTCCGCTGTCTCGCCGTCCACGAGGACGCTCACGAGCGCGGTCTGTCTGTCGACGACCAGCAGGCTCCCCGCGCCCGCCTCCGACCACTCCCACAGCGTCTCGAAGAGCTCGGCCGACGGGACGCGGTCCTGCACCCGTTCCTGTACCGCCTCGGAGATGCCCGCGAGGTGGATGCCGACGCCGCGCTCCGAGGCAGCACCGAGGGCGTCGAGGTGGTCGTCGGTGAGTAACTCGTCGACGGTCATGTAGACGACCTCCGATTCGGCCTCGGCGACGTACTCGATGATTCGGCTCGTGACCGCCTCGCGACCGGTGACCGTCCACACCGCGAACTCCTCGGTCGAGCGCTCGACGGGTTCGAGTTGCGCGAGCAGTTCACTCAGTTCGGTGATGACGTTCTGTCGCTCCAGTTCGAGTTTGCGGACGGCAGTCTCCCGGGAGACCGGGGTGAACCGCCGCGGAGACGTGTACTGGACGTCGACCAGTCCGGCGTCGTGGAGCGTGTCCACCGCGTCGTAGACACGCGTCCGGGGGACGTGGTCCATGTCCGCGACGTCCTTGGCCGTCCCCGTGCCGAGGCGAGTGAGATAGACGAACGTGTACGCCTCGTACTCGGTGAGACCCAGCTTCTGGAGCAGTCGCGCGCTCTCCCGTTCTACCTGCTCCAGGTCGACGTCTGCCATACGAATAGTTGGGCGGCTGAGAGCATAGCCGAGCACCCTCATTTTCACCGAGTGAGAGCGGCCTGTCACGCCCCGTCAGCGACGCTCACGGGGCCGGTGGCGACCCGACGCGTTCCCGGTCGCGGCCGGCGGGTCGGCTCACTCGAAGGCGACGTCGCCGAGCGTCGTCACCTCGCCGAACAGCCAGTCCGCGTGTTCGACGGCGTACTCCCGGTGGCCCTCCTCGATGTACCCGAGAGCGTCCTCGACGAGGACGGGCCGGTAGTCGCGCAGGCCGGCGCTGCCCGCGGTGTGGAGGACGCAGACGTTCGCCAGCGTCCCGCAGACGAGCAGGTCGTCGACGCCGTGGGTGTCGAGGTAGCCCTCGAGGTCCGTCCGGTAGAACGCGTCGTAGGTGTGTTTCTCGACCACGTGGTCCTCCTCGCGGACGTCGAGGTCGCCGTGCAGCTCGGCCTCCCACGACCCCTCCACGACGTGCTCGCCCCAGCGCTCGAACTCGTCGTAGTAGTGGGCGTCCGCGAACTGTTCGGGCGGGTGGACGTCGCGGGTGTAGACGACGGACGCGCCCGCCTCGCGGGCCGTCGACACGAGGTCGGTCACGTCGTCGACGACCTCCTCGCTCGCGGGCGCGTAGAGGCTCCCGTCGGGGTGACAGAACCCGTTCTGCACGTCCACCACCACCACCGCTGTCGAGTCGGGGTCGAACGTCATACCTGCGCGATAGTTCGTCGGCTCGCACCTAAAGTCGGGGGTCTCCGGGGTGCGAATCGGCCGTCGTCGAAGCGACAAGCTACTTTAGGTGGTTACTCCAAGGGCGGGTGTGCAACGGCTCGTTCCAGTGGTGCTGGCAGCGTTGCTCGTTCTCGCCGGGTGCGGGCAGGTCCCCGGCGGGCAGTCGCCGTCCGCCGAGACGCACGCGGGCGGTGGACCGACCGCGGCGACGTCGCCGGCGACCGACGCCCCGGACGGGACGACGACCGCGTCCGGCGGCGCGGAGACGCCGACCGCGACACCCGAGGGCCGCGAGACGCCGCCGCCGGACCCGGCGACCGACGTCCTCGGGTGGGAGAACGGCGTCTGGTACAACGAGTCGCTGTCGGTCACGCGCGCGGACGGCCTGAACGAGAGCGAACTCCGCGCTGTCGTCGACAGGGCGATGGCGCGGGTCGAGGTGGTCCGCGGCCTCGAGTTCCGGCGGACGGTCCCCGTCGAGCTCATCACCCGGGAGGAGTTCCGCAACCGGTCCGGGTCGTGGACCGCGGGCGGGGCCAGACGCCGCCAGCAGAACGTGAAGTGGGAGGCGGCGATGATGATAAACGAGAGCACCGACGCCGCCGCGGTCCATCGCTCGAACGTCGGGTCCGGCGTGCAGGGGTACTACTCGCCCGCGCAGGACCGCATCGTCATCGTCTCGGACAACGCCTCGACGCCCCAGATGGACGAGATAACGCTCTCGCAGGAACTGTTCCACGCGCTCCAGGAGCGGCGGTTCGACGTCTCCGCGTACAACACCTCCACGATGGAACTGCGCAACGCGCGGAACGGCATCGTCGAGGGCGACGGCAACTTCGTCGACTACCGCTACCAGCAGCGCTGCGAGGCCGAGTGGGACTGCCTCATGCCGCGCAATCGCTCGGGCGGCGGTGGCGGCGGCGACGTCCACATCGGCCTCTACCAGGTGAAGTACCAGCCCTACAGCGACGGCGTGGCGTTCGTCCGGGCGCGGTACGAGGAGGGCGGCTGGGAGGCCGTGAACGCGGTGTACGACGACCCGCCGGCGAGCACAGAACAGACGATACACCCGGAGCGGTACCCGACCGACCGCCCCGCGAACGTCACCGTCGCGGACCGGAGTTCGGACCGCTGGCACGTCCTCTCCGTGCCCGGGCGGCCGAACTACGTCTCCTTCGGCGAGGCGGGCCTGTTCGTGACGCTCTGGTACCCGAGCTACGTCGCCACCCAGCACTCGTCGTACGCCCGGACCGTCGTGGTTCCGATGCGGGCGCACCTGAACTACACCGACGACGGGACGCTCGCGCCGCTCGACCCGTTCAACTACGACCACCCCGTCACCGCGGGCTGGGACGGCGACCGACTCGTCCCCTACGTCACCAACGAGTCGGCGGCGACCAACGAGACGGGGTACGTCTGGAAGACCCGCTGGGACTCCGCGACGGACGCGAGCCAGTTCCGGGACGGCTACGTGAAGCTGCTCCGCTACCACGGCGCAGAGCGGGTCGGCGCCGACGGCCCGGGGACCGTCTTCCGCATCCCCGACGGGACGGACGACGGCTTCGACGACGCCTACCGGGTCACCTCCCGCGGCGACACGGTGGTCGTCACGAACGCCCCGACGGTGTCCGGGCTCGACGCGGTGCGCGCGCCCCGGTGACAGTGAGAGGTCGCTCAGAGCGAATCCTTTTCGCTGTGGGGTTCTATTCGCACGCATGAAGGTCACGCCGGTGCTGCTGGCGCTCTGGTTCGTCGTCGCGGCGGTGGCCACGCCCGCAACTGCGGCGATCTCCGGGCAGTCAGCGTCGGTCTCCGGGCAGTCAGCGTCGGTCTCCGGGCAGTCCGTGAACGTGGCGTCTGACCGGTCCGCGAACGGCTCCGGAGCACCGCCGGACCCGAAGACGGACGTGATCGGGTGGGAGGACGGCTACTGGTACAACGAGTCCATCGACGTCGACCAGTCGGACGGCCTCTCGGACGCCGAACTGGAGGCGTACGTCGCGCGGTCGATGGCCCGCGTCGAGTACATCCGCGACCGGGAGTTCAAAGAGCGCGTGCCCGTCTCGGTGCTCTC
This sequence comes from Haloferacaceae archaeon, assembly GCA_042217455.1. GTDB lineage: Archaea > Halobacteriota > Halobacteria > Halobacteriales > Haloferacaceae > JBDGSQ01. Next base: position 23,145 of record JBDGSQ010000062.1, read on the forward strand.
GCGCGCGGAGTACCGCAACCAGTCGGCCAACCAGACCCGAAACGGCCCGTACGGGGCGTGGAACAATCAGGTGTGGGAGGCCCTGTTCGTCGTCGGCGAGCAGACGGACGTCCAGAAGGAACTCGGCTCGACGGTCGGGAGTTCGGTCCTCGGGTTCTACTCCCCGCGCGAGGACGCGATTCAGATAATCACCGACACGCCCGACAGTCCGACCATCGACAACGCCACGCTCGTCCACGAACTGACCCACGCGATGCAGGACCAGTACTACAACCTCTCGTCGCCGACGTACTCCGCCCCGACGCAGGACGGCGACCTCGCGACCAACGGCGTCGTCGAGGGGGAGGCCAACTACGTCGAAGAGCGGTACCGACAGCACTGCCAGTCGGACTGGGAGTGCGTCGCCACGCCCTCCGGCGACGGGGGCGGCGGCGGTCCGGGGCCGAACCCCGGCATCCTGCTGACGCTGCTCCAGCCGTACTCCGACGGCCCGGTGTACGTCGACCACCTCCGCGACAGGGGCGGGTGGGACGCCGTCGACGCGAAGTTCCGGCACCCCCCGAACTCCTCGGAGCAGATCATCCACCTGACCGACGACGCCCCGCGGCCGATCTCCTACACCGACGAGGCGACCGGCGGCTGGCGGCTCTTCCCGAGTCAGGGACAGAACGGGTCGGACACGGTCGGCGAGGCGTCCATCTACGTCATGCTCTGGTACCAGGCGCGCACCTACGGCGCTGACACCGTGAACCCCCGCGACCTCTTCGACGCGAGCGGCCCGTACGACCTGTACGACTACGAGTCGACTCCCTCCAGCGGCTGGGCGAACGACCGCGTGTTCCCGTACCACCGCGGAACGGGCGACGGTGCCGACTACGGCTACGTCTGGGTGACCGAGTGGGACACCACCCGCGACGCCCGCGAGTTCGAGCAGGCCTACCGGGCGATTCTCGCCGCACACGACGCCCGCCAGCGGAGCGACGGCGTCTACGTCGTCAGGAACGACCCGTGGGCAGACGCGTTCCGCGTCGTCAGAAACGGCACGCGCGTCACCGTCGTCAACGGGCCCACCCCCGCCGACGTCGCCGACATCCGCCCGTCGCTCTCGCCGTCGGCGACGACGACCCGGTCGCCCACGACGACGACGGCGGCGACGACCCAGTCGACCACCGCGGCGACGGCGACGACCACGACCTCCGCGACGACGACCGGCGAGGGCTCCCAGACCACGACGGGAGCGGGCAACGGCGCCGGCATCGCCGCGCCCGGACTCGGATTCGCGACCGGGGTGCTGGCGCTCGCGCTCGCGGCCGTCACGCTCGTCCTGCGCCGGCGCGAGCGGTGATGCGTGAGCGCTGGCGCTCCCGGCAGTCGGAGACTTAATCCGACCGCGACCGTACGTTCCTGTGTGTCACCGTCGCCGGACTCGCACCGACCAGACTCCTCACCCTCCGGGTCGTCGCGGTCGCCGCCGCGGTCTGAATCCTCGCCTCCGCAGTCGTCGTCCCGGTCCTCGCTTCGGCGGACGCTCGTCGCACTCGCGCTCGTCGCGATGCTCCTGCTCGCCGGCTGTAGCGCCCCCGCCGCGAACCCGTCTTCGCGTCACTGGTCGTGGCCGGAGGACCCGCCGACCGACCGACTGGGCTGGGAGGCCGGCTACTGGTACAACGAGTCCATCCACGTCGACCAGTCGGACGGCCTCAACGCGAGCGAGCGGGAGGCGTTCGTCGCGCGGACGATGGCCCGCGTCGAGCGGATTCGCGGTCTCGAGTTCGAGCGGCCGGTCCCGGTCGAGGTGGTGACCCGCGAGAAGTACCGCAATAACTCGAGCGCCTTCTCGTTTCCCCACTCGGCGTGGGACGAGCAGGTGTGGGAGGCGCTCCTCCTCGTGGGCGAGGACGCGTCCGTGAACCGGACGTTCGAGCAACTGTACGGCGGCAACGTCCTCGGCTACTACTCGCCGTCGAAAGACAGCATCGTCGTCGTCAGCGACTCGGGCGAGGCGGTCATCGACCGGGGGACCCTCGCGCACGAACTCGTCCACGCGCTCCAGGACCAGCACTTCGGGTTCACCGGCGAACCGACGCTCGACGCCCGGTACGCCGCACAGGGCCTCACCGAGGGCGACCCGAGCCTCGTCGCCTCGATGTACCAGGACCGGTGCGAGCAGGGCAACTGGTCCTGCGTCCCCTCGCCGGGGGCCCGCGGGAGCGGCGGCGGGCGGTTCAACTACGGCGTCTACCTCACCATCTACCAGCCCTACTCCGAGGGCCCGGCGTTCGTGCACTCGCTGTACGAGCGGGGCGGGTGGGACGCCGTGAACGCCGCCTACCGGAACCGACCGGCGAGCACGGAGCAGGTCATCCACCCGCGGAAGTACCCCGACGAGCGCCCGGTGGAGGTGACGGTCCCCGACCGGTCGGCCGCAGACTGGCACCCCATCGACCACGACCCGCAGGTACAGACCGTCGGTGAGGGGGCCCTGTTCGCCATGTTCTGGGCCAACGGCTACGTCACCGACGAGCAGCTGCGCAGCGACGACTCGCCGTACTCGCCGTTCAACTACAGCTACCCGAAGACCGACGGGTGGGCCGGCGACGCCGTCGTCCCCTACGAGAGCGACGCCGGCGAGTACGGCTACGTCTTCCGCACCGAGTGGGACACCACCGCGGACGCCCGCCAGTTCGCGAAGGCGTACCGGGCGATGCTGCAGCTCCGACAGGGCGCGACGCGCGCCGAGGGGCCGGGCGAGACGCTCGTCGTCGCCGACGGCCCCTTCGCAGACGCCTTCCGGGTCGTCCGGGACGGCCGGACCGTCACCGTCGTCAACGCGCCGACCGTCGAGGCGCTCGACTCGGTCCACAGATTCGACTGACCGGTTTCGGGCCGGCGACTCGACTGGCGGACGCCGAGGCACCGACTCGACTGACAGATTTCGAGGCATCGACTCGACTGCCGCGCGTCGTCCCACCGACTCGACTGCCGCCCCCCGTTCCTGCCGCGACGGCCCGCGACTGGTGGGGTTTTTCCCGTGGCCGGTCTAACGGCGGTCGATGACCGATTTCGACATCGTGGGGCCCGAGGCCATCCGCGAGGGCCGGGCGACCGACGCCTACTTCGAGCGAACCGAGGAGGCGCTCCGGCACGCCGGCCGGAACCCCCACGTCGTCGCCGAGGTGACCGCAGACCAGTTCCCGTCCGGCGAGTACGAGCTCCTCGCCGGCGTGAAAGACGCCGCGCACCTGCTCTCCGGTCTCGACGTGGACGTCGACGCGATGCGGGAGGGTCGGCTGTTCGACGGCGGTCCGGTGATGCGAATCGAGGGCGACTACCTCGAGTTCGCCCGCTTCGAGACGTCGCTGCTCGGCTTTCTCTCTCACCAGAGCGGCGTCGCCACGGCCGCCCTCGAGGTCCGGACGGCCGCCCCGCACTCGCTGGTTCTCTCCTTCGGCGCGCGTCACGTCCACCCCTCCATCGCGGCCATCGTCGAGCGCGGCGCGCTGATCGCCGGTCTCGACGGCTTCTCGCACGTCGCCGCCGGCGACGTCCTCGACCGGGAGGCGAGCGGCACGATGCCCCACGCGCTGCTCATCTGCTTCGGCAAGGGCCACCAGGAGGAGGCGTGGACCGCCTTCGACGAGGCCGTCGCCGAGGACGTCCCCCGGGTCGCGCTCTGTGACACCTACTCCGACGAGAAAGACGAGGTCCTCCGCGCCGTCGACGCCCTCGGCGACCGGCTGGACAGCGTCCGCCTCGACACGACCAGCTCCCGCCGCGGCGACTTCCGGCACATCCTGCGGGAGGTCCGCTGGGAACTCGCGGCCCACGACGTCGAGGACGTCGGCGTCTTCGTCAGCGGCGGCCTCGGCCCGGCGGAACTCCGCGCGCTCTCCGACGTCGCAGACGGATTCGGCGTCGGCGGCTACGTCTCGAACGCGGACCCGGTGGACTTCGCGCTCGACATCGTGGAGGTGGAGGGCGAACCGGCGGCGAAGCGCGGCAAACTCTCCGGCGCGAAGGAGGTCTACCGGACGCCCGACGGCGGCCACCGTGTCGGCCTCCGCGAGCGCGAGGGCCCCGAAGGCGGCGAACCCCTGCTGGAGCCGCTCGTCCGCGACGGCGAGGTGGTCCGCGAGTTCGACGTCGACGAGGCGGCGGACCGCGCCCGGGCGGACGTCGAGGCGACCGGATTCGGCGACTCGTCGGCGTGACGCGGCGGCGACTCGGCGACGACTGACCGGTGGCGACGGTTCCACAGCCGGCGCTGGTCGGGGTTCTGACGCTGGATACGACGACCGGTCGTCGGGCTACTCGACGGTCAGTTCCTCGACGCTCCCGCCGTCTTTCCGCTCGCGGAACACCTGCCCCTCGAAGAGCGTCACCATCGTGTCCTCGTCCTCCCAGCCGAACGGCGGGAGCTTCGCCTTCCGACTCACCCGCGTGAGGTATTCCTCTTTGGTCCAGCCGTTGTTCACCGGGATGGTGGGGTAGAGCCACCCGTGGTGGTTCCCCTTGTCGACGGCGACCCCGTGCTTGCCGAGTTCGAGGTCGGCGAGCGGGTCGTTCGTGAGCACGTGGTTACAGACGACACACACCGAGATGGTGAGGTTCTGTAGCTCCGCGGGCTCTATCTCGGACCCCGCAGAGCTCGGAGACGCGGCCTCGATGGCCGCGTCGACGATGGCGTGACCCAGCTGGTCGTTCCCTCGATACGCACCTGCACACCCACGGAGTCGCCCCCGACCGTTCGACTCCGTGATTCGCACGAACGCCCCCGTCCGAGCGTAGAACGCCTCACGCATGCTCCCGGGCTGTTCCCGTTGTCCGTGAAGAACGTAAGATTCCACCGCCTCTCGTGCCAGTTCGACCGCCCGAGCCCCGTCCTCGTAGGAGAGGCGAACGGATTGCGCCTCGGACATACACCTACGCAAGCACTGTTGCAACTTCAACTCTTCCCTTCACACAGTAAC
>JBDGSQ010000105.1:0-27123 GCA_042217455.1 Haloferacaceae archaeon
GGGACGCTGGACTACGAGTTCCTGGGCGGGCTGGAACTGTCCGGCGGCAACATTCGCAACGCCGCGCTGACGGCCGCCTTCCTCGCGGCCGACGAGGGAACCGACGTCGGCATGTCACAGGTCGTCCGCGGGGTGCGACGTGAGTTCCAGAAGACCGGGACGCTCGTCGACCGCGACCGGTTCGGCGAGTACAGCGAGTTCCTCGAGTGAGAGAGAGACCGAATCCATGAACCACACAGACTCCGATTCCGGGTCCGAGGGGGGCGGGACGCGCCGGCGCGTCCACCGGCGCGACAGCGCCGACCGGACCGGGACCCCCGTCGACCGCGAGCGAAACCGGGACCGGGACCGGGACCGGGACGGGCGTCGGCGCGACCGGGAGAGTCGGGGTCGCGACGCGGTTCGGGGTCGAGACTGGGACGCGCCCGGAGCGACCGCCGCCGACCCGGCGGTGCGCCTCCAGCGGACGGCGGGCAACCGCGCGGTCCGGCGGGCGGTCCGCTGGCGCCGCGAGCAGCGGACCGACGCACACGAACCACGGGCCGACGCACACGAGCAGCGGACCGACGCACACGGCGCGGAGGGTGCGCCGGAGGCGTCGCCCCCGTTTCCGTCGGGGGCGGGCAAGCCGCTCCCGGAGGAGACCCGTACGCTCTTCGAGGGGAGGTTCGGCCGCTCGTTCGAGGACGTGCGCGTCCACGCGGGCCCCGGCGCGGCGTCGGTGACGCGGGCGCTCGGCGCAGACGCGGTCACCCGCGGGAGCGACGTCTACTTCGGCGCGGGGCGGTATCGGCCCGGCGGCGCCGCCGGTCGCGGGCTGCTCGCCCACGAACTGGCCCACGCTGTCCAGCAACCCGACCGCACGGGCGCGGCGGCGCACAGCGGCGCGCGCGTCACGGTGCCGGGAGACCCCCTCGAACGCCGGGCGCGGACGGCGACGCGGCGGATAGCCGCCGGCCGCGCCGTCGACGCGTCCGCGCTCGGGACCGCCGCGAAACCGGTCGTCGCGCGGCAGGCGACGGGTCAGTCGACGGTGCCGGTGGGACCGACCCGACCGACGCAGTCGGGCAGAGAGGGAGGCGGCCCGGACGGGGGCGGCCGACGGGACGGGGTCGGGAGCGAGAGCGGCGGCGGCCCCGGCGGGGCGGCGGCGGACCGGAACCGGCTCGACCTGCAGGGGAGCGGGAGCGTGGACGCGGCCGCGATAGCTGAGCGCCTCCCGGAGGGGGAAACGAGCGGGTCCGTCCCGGTCAGATTCGGCACGGTGGCCAGCGGGACCATCGAGGTCCACGAGGAGGCCGACGGGACCTACAGCACGAGCGGGCGGGAGTCGATACGGTTCACCCACCCGGCGCTCGACCCGGTCGAACGCCAGCAGGGCGTCGCGCCGGTGTTGCGGGTCGGCCTCGACAGCAACGCGCTCTCCGGGTTCGTCTCGCTGTCGGGTGCCGAGTTCGCGGAGGACAGCTCGAAGGCGCTGGTCGACTGGGTGGCCGCCAACCCGGCGCTGATGGGGTGGACCGGGCTGGATCAGGTGGCGTTCCCGTCGGTCGAGAACACCATCGAGGGGGGACAGCTCACCCTGCTCGCGAGCGGGTTCACGTTCCGACTCGGCGGCTTCGCTGACGGGTCGGGGGAGTTCGGACTCGCGGGCGAGACGGTGGTCTTCTCGGCGGACGCCACCGTGGCGGTCGAGGGGCTGACGGAGACCGCGCTCACCCTCCGGCGGACCGAGTCGGGCGCGCTGACCGGGTCGGTGCGGGTGCCGGTCGCCTACGAGCAGTTCGAGGGGGAGGTGTTCGCGTCGTTCGGCAACGGCACCGTCTCGATGGAGGGAACCGCCGCCTACGCGGGCGAGAAGTTCGGCGGGACGGTGACGCTTCTCGTGACGGACGCCGAGACGGCGACGCAGGTCGCGCGACGGCAACTCGGGCCGGACGCCGTGCGGTCGTCCGCCGAGGAAACAGCGGGCGAAGAGACCGAACCCGGTCGGGAACCGGCCGCGGGACCGAAACCCGGGCCGCGCGCGCTCGCAGGGTACGGCACGCTGGAGGTCAACCTCACCGAGTGGCTCGCGGGGACGGCGGACGTCGTCGTCGACGGGAACGGCGAGGTCACCGTCGTCGGCGAGGTCGCACCCCCGGCGGAGATAACGCTGTTCGAACAGGAGGACTTCGTCTACGAGTTCCCCCGCGTCGAGGTCACGGCCATCTACGGCGTGCCGGTCGTCGGGAACCTGAACGTCTTCGCCAACGTCGGCGTCGACGCCATCGCGAAACTCGGCCCCGGGACGCTGTACGACATCGCGCTCGAGGGCACCTACTCGACGGACCCCGACGTCTACCAGGACTACAGCCTGGCGGCGACGATGAACGTGTCCGCGTTCGCGGGCGTGCGACTCCGCGCCGAGGGCGGCGCCGGCGTGACCATCGTCGCCCACGACCTGAAGGCGGGAGTCGGCATCGAGGGCACCGCGGGCGTCCGGGGGTACGTCGAGGCGCGGCCGACGATCGGCTACCGCGAGGTGGCAGACCCCTCGCGGGGCAAGGCGGGCCAGTTTTTCATCGCCGGCCACATGGAGATCGCCGCCCGCCCCGCCGTCGGTCTCGCGGGCGACCTGTTCGTCGAACTGGACAGCCCGTGGGCCTCGCCGGCCCCCGACGAGACGTGGACGTGGCCCATCGGCGAACTGGAGTACCCGCTCCCCGGCGAGTTCGGCATCGGCGCCGACGTGGACTACGTCCTCGGGTCCGGCGAGGCGCCGGACGTCGAGTTCGGCGAGGTGGACTTCGACTCAGAGAAGTTCATGACGGACCTGATGAACGACGACGTCCCGCGGGGTGCGGGCGCTCCGAAGCGAACGGAAGGGCAGTTCACCGACGAGGGGAAGGCCGACTCGCGCCCGTCGGTCGGGAAAGAGCGGTCCAGCGGCTCCGGGTCGGTGAAGAAGCCGCCGACGAAACGCGGCGGCGGGAGCAAGCGGCGACCGGGCGACCGGGCGACCGGCAGGCAGGGAGGCCGGGGGGACGACGTGCCCGCGCCCGGCGTCGAGAAGCGCTGGCAGGGGGGGATGCGGGCGCTGATGGACCTGTCGAACCGGTCCCGGGACGACGCGCTGACGCGGGCGGAGCTGAAGGCCGAACTCGCGCGTATCGACCGGCGGTACCGCTTCTCGACGCTCCGGGTGGCCGCGGCCGGGTCGGACTGGGAGGTCCGGGCCGCGATGAACCCCGACGAGACGTTCACCGTCGAGGCCGCAGGCGACGAGAGACCGGAAAACGACCGCGAGACCGACGAGACGGCCGCGGAGGAGCGGCTCACGGAACGGGACGTCGACGGGATGGTCGAGTCGGACCTCCCGCGAAGGGGTGGACTGCCGGACTGGGCACAGCGCGGCGCGATACTGGTCGGGGGCGTCGCGACGGCACTCGCGGTCCTCCTGGGGGCCGCACCCCCCGGTGCCGGCCGGTTCCAGTCCGAAGCGCTGCGTCGCGAGGAGTCGCGCTCGCAGGCGGTCTCGCTCCCCGAACCCGCGGCGGCGTCGGCGGAACCGCCGTCGTCGTCGACGCCGGACCTGGTCGCCTTCGAAGCGCTGGTCGCGGAGCGCCGACAGGAACTCGAAGGCGAGTTCGACGCCGAGCGCGGGGCGATCGACGCCCGGGCCCGGGAGGTCCGTGACCGCGTCGGGACGCTCGAATCCCGGATTTGGGCGGTCGAAGCGTTCCGGCGGCGGGCGACGCGGGGGTACGAGGCGCGCCTCGACGCGATAAACGAGGCCAGAGAGCGACGGTTCCAGAAGCTCGAGCGGGGGAGCGACGGCCCGCTCGACGAGACGACGAGGAAACGCGTCAACGCCGGATACGACCGGGAACTCGACAGCGTGAAAGCGAGCATGGACGAGATCGCCTCCGAGACCGCAGCCGAACGCGGGGAACTCGAATCGCGGATTCTGGAGCTGAAGCGAACGCTCGAGCGGCTCACGGAACAGCGCCGTGAGGTCGACGCGCGCGAGCAGTCGGTCCTCGAGACGTTCGCAGCGACCGTCGCGCGCCGCCGCGAGCAGGTGAAGGCCCGCGGCGGGCGCTACACCGGGTCGAGTGTCGTCAGTGGCGGTGCCGCGAGCGGCGAGGGCGGTACCGGCGGTGCCCGCCGCAGTGCCGGAACCCGCACCGGCACCGGAGGCGAGGCGAGACGGACGGCCGGCTCCGGGGCCGGGGTCGGTTCCGGGTCGCGTGGCCGACAGCGGGACCGGCGCGAGCGGGACCGCTCCAGCGAGAGCGCGGACGCCCGCGAGCGTTCCAGCGGCGGTCGCGAGACGGCCCGCGGGAGCGGCGACGGGACCGGAGCCGGCGAGGCGGGCGGCTTCGGGGGCGAGGGAGGCCCGACGACGGCCGAGGAGGCGTTCGGAGGGCTGGGCGAGGAACTCGGACTGGAATCGGAGGCGCCGGAACCGACCGGGACGGTCGCGGAACGGACCAGAGAGAGCGTTCGACTGGCCCGCGAGGCGGGCTGGATCGACGAGGAGGGGCGACCGGTCCGCGACGAGTCGGGCCGGGCCGTCGGGCCGGGCGCGGCGGCCCAGCCTCACGCCCGCGCCGGGGCCGTCCGCGAGGAGCTCGGCGTCTCCGGGACGGGCGACCGCGCGAAGGAGTCCGCACACGTCGTCCCGCAGGCGTTCGTCGAACAGCTGCCCGGATACAGCACCGGGCAGGCGAAGACGGTCCTGATGCCGAAGGGCGTCCACGCGTCCCTCGACAGCACCTGGAAGGAGTGGGCGAAACGCGAGCGCCGTGCGGGCGAGACGACGACGACCGTCCGCGAGGCCTACCGGGCCCTGGTGCGCGCGATACACAGCACGTCGGCGCTCTCGGCCGACGAGCAGGGCGCTCTCCAGCAGGTCCTCGACCAGGAGCTGTTCAGCGAACAGGGCCTCGATCCGGACCGGGAGCTCGCGCTGCCGTATCCGAACCTCACGCCCGGCGAGTCCGGGTCCCGGTCCCGGAGCCCGGAGCGCGCGGCGCGGTACCCCGAGGTGGAAGACGAGCTACTCGGCGAGCGGGCCGACGCCGTGCCGGAGAGCACGCTGAAACGGCTTGGGTACTACCGCAAGCCGAACGCGACGCCGACGCAGATAGTCAGGCGACGGGCTGACGACGCCGTCTATCCGAAACTCACCGTCGAGGAGGAGACAGGTGACATCGTACTCGCCGACTGACCCGCGTTCGCCGGGGAGAGCGCCCGCGAGGACCCGTTCGCGCCGACGACGGCGACGGGGTCGCCCGAGGGACGCTGGGGGACAGACCGGACGAGAACAGACTGCAGCGACGAGCGGACACCAGACGCACATGTTCACACGAGACGATTCGAGAGAGACACCCCGCCGGGGGTCCGGGCACTGGGTCCTGCCGTCCGGTGCGGGGAGGGAACAGCCATGCTAGACGACGCGAGCGAGCAAAGCGAGATACGGATTCGCCCCTCCATCGAGCGGGTCGGAGTGCTGCCGCGTCGAGCGGGCGGCGACGCGACGGCTCGGTTCGGCGTCCTCCGCCCCTTCGCGGGGGTACTGACCGCCGGCCGGTTCCGGTCGACGGGGCGTCCGCGGGTGGACCTCTCGTATCTCTCGCTCGAACCGCTGGTCGTCGCCGGACTCGCGAGCGGCGGCGGGGTGACTGCGCGAGCCCCCGGAACCGGGTCCGGCGCCGACGGGTCCGGCGGGACCGACGCGGATGCGACGGAGAGTCGCCGCGGAGACGACGAGCGGGGCCGACTGACCGTCCGGGAGTACCTGCGGCGGGAGAGAGACGCGGCCCGGGGGGCCGACGACGACGCCGACCGTGGCACGACCGACCGGTCCGTGTCCCCCGCCTCCCGGAGGAACGCCGGCGGCGACGAGGATAGGACGCTGTCGGGCAGCGAGTCGCCGTCGCGAGACGGACTGGCCCCGACCCGCGAGGAGTCCCGGACCGTCGTCGAACGCTGGCGGCGACCGCCGTCGGAGGGCGACGTCGACGTCGACGTCGACCGCGGTCCCGACTCGCGGAGACGCGGCGGTGGCGACCGGGCTGTCCACTCCGGGGTTTCGGGCGAGCGGGCGACCGACTCGGCGGAACCGCCGCCGGGTCGCCCGGGTCGCCGACGCCAGCCCCCGGGTGGAGACGTCGAGCGGCGGGACGGAGCGCCCGGACCGACGAGTTCGGACGGCCCGCCGACCGTAGTCGGGGAGTCGCCCCCCGCGGCGGAGAAAGCGGAACCCGGAGCCGAGCGCGAGCGCCCCCCCCTCGTCGTTCGCGAGACCGGCACGGTCGACCAGAGCGAGTCCGACGGACGGGAGGCGACAGCGCGCGACGGCCGGAGGGCGGCCGACGCGCCCCCCGGAGGCGGCGAGCAGACGCCGGCGGCGCCGCGGGTCGGGTCGCGGGCGACCGGCGCGGACGACGGGGCAGAGCGCGTCGACGGGAGCGGCGGCGGGTCTCCGCTCGCGTTCGATTCGTTCTCGGACCCCGCGTTCGACCGGTTCGTCGAGCGACTCTCGCGGCGACTCGACCGCAAGCAGCGCATCGAGCGCGAACGGAGGGGACTGTAGATGTCGTCGGCGCCGACGGGGGGCTACGAGACGGCGAAGATATACCTGCTCGACAGGCAGTACCGCGAGATAGACGAGGTCGAGGTGCTGTTCAATCCGACCGAGTACAGCGTCGACAAGTCCGTCCAGTACGGCGAACTGTCGCTGCCGGGGATGGACACGCCGGTGACCCAGTTCGTGAGCGGGAAGGCCGAGACGCTGTCGATGGACCTGCTGGTCGACACCCACGACGCGGCGGAGGACGTGCGGACCCACGTCGAGAAGTTCGACCGCCTCGTGTCGGTCGACGGCGACCGTCACGCGCCGCCGCTCTGCCGGTTCGTCTGGGGCGGCCTGACGTTCACGTCGGTCGTCGAACAGCTCAAGAAGCGGTTCACGCTGTTCATGCCCGACGGCCAGCCCGTCCGGGCCGAACTGAGCGTCACGTTCAAGCACCACGAGACGCCGAAACAGCAGACCGACAGGGAGCCCCGGTCGTCGCCGGACCGCGCGAAGCTCCGGCGAGTCACCGAGGGACAGAGCCTGTGGGCGCTCGCCGCCGAGGAGTACGGCGACCCGGGCCGCTGGCGGGTCATCGCCGAGGCCAACGGCGTGACCAACCCGCGCCGGCTGGAGCCGGGGCGCGAGCTGCTCGTCCCGCCGCTGGAGGGTGAGCCGTGAGCGCGACCGGCGCAGACGCGGAGACCACGACGTTCGAGGAGCTGCAGGAGACCTACGAGTACTTCTACGTCCCGCAGTTCTCGGTGACGGTCGGCGAGCGGACGTTCACCGAGGCCGACGGGCTCCTCTCGGACCTGTCGGTCGACCTCTCGCTCGACGCGGCGACGGCGTTCTCGTTCACGCTCAACTACCCGTACGACCGCGAGCGCGGTCGCTTTCGCGACTTCGAGTGGGAGGCGTTCGAACCGGGTCGCGAGGTGTCCGTCTCCATGGGGTACGGGGGGACGACGCCGCCGGTCCTGCAGGGCGGGCGGATACAGACCGTCCAGCCGCGGTTCCCGGCCGACAGCGCGCCCACGATAGCGGTGTCGGGCTTCGGCCCGCTGCACGCGCTGACGTCGGTGCCCGAATCCGGTCCGAGCGAGAAGTCGCTGACCCGAACCTGGGAGGACACGCCGCCCCACGAGGTGGTGGAGGCGGTCGTCTCCGAGCGCGGCTACGACTTCGACGGGGTCGAGACGGTCGACGCCGGCGTCAGCCCGCCCCAGATCAAACAGGACGAGTCGTCCCACGACCTCGCGTTCCTGCTCCGACTGGGAGAGGAGTACGCCTACGAGCTGTTCGCCCGCGACCGGACGCTGTACTTCCGGCGGTCGCGGTACGACGGTCCGCCGGACGTCGTGCTCAGGTACGGCGTCTCGCTCGACTCGTTCGCACCGCAACTCGACGACTCCGGGCAGGTCGACGCCGTCGAGGTCCGTAGCTGGGACGCGACGCGGGGCGAGGAGATCGTCGGCACCGCCACCCGGGCCGACCTCGGCGTCGCCGGCGGCGACGGCGCAGAGACGACAGAGACGCTCCGGCTCCCGGTCGCCGACGAGGCGGCGGCGCGGGCGCGGGCGGAAGCCGTCCTCGCGAATCGGCTCGACGGGACCGTCACCGGGCAGGGCGAGTGCGTGGGCCTGCCGGAGATACGACCCGGGACGCGGCTCCGCCTCGAGCGGCTGACCGACCGGTTCAGCGCGGTCTACTACGTCGAGTCGGCGACCCACCGCTTCGGGAGTTCGGGCTACCGGACCTCCTTTTCGGTCAAACGGAGGGAGCTGTGAGTCCCCCGCCCGGCGGCGACGGCGCGATGCCCGGCGTGTCGGTGGCCGTCGTCTCGGACAATCAGGACCCCGACGGACTGGGCCGGGTCCGGGTGACCTACCCGTGGCGCGCGACAGACGACGTGAGCTACTGGGCGCGAGTGGCCGTGCCGATGGCCGGGCCGGACGCCGGGACCTACTTCCTCCCCGAGGAGGGCGACGAGGTGCTCGTGGCCTTCGAGAACGGCGACCTCGAACACCCCTACGTCGTCGGGGCGCTCTGGAACGGGAAGCGCGAACCGCCCGAGACCAACTCCGACGGAAACAACGACGTCCGCACGGTCCGCTCGCGGTCGGGTCACGAACTGACCTTCGACGACGCGAGCGACGGCGGGGGTATCACCATCGAGACCAGCGGCGGACACACCGTCACGCTCGAGGACACGTCGGGCAGCGAGAAGGTGACAGTCGAGGACGGGAGCGGCCAGAACAGCCTCACGTTCGACCCCAACGCCGGGGAGGTGTCGCTCGAAGCGGGCGGCACCCTCTCCGTCGAAGCCCCCAACATCGAGATATCGGGACAGGGCGGCGTGAAAATAGAGAGCGGCGGGATGCTGACCCTCGAGGGCGCACTCATCAAGATAAACTGACATGGAGCACACACTATGCCACCGGCTGCACGCGTAGGCGACCAGACGACGCACGGAACCCCACTGACCGGCACGGGGAGCGGGACGGTCCTCGTCGGCGGGATGCCGGCCTGGCGGGTCGGCGTCGACTTCCACACCTGCCCGCTCTCGACGCCGGCACCCTCGCCGCACGTCGGCGGCGTCGTGCCCGCGGGGAGTACCACGGTCCTCATCGAGGGCGCACCGGCCGCCCGACAGGGCGATGTCATCGCGGAGGCCGCGACGCCGAACACCATCGCCGCCGGGTGCCCGACGGTGATAATCGGGTGACTACGATGGACAGGAACTTCCTCGGCCGCGGCGTGGCGTTCCCCGTCGAGACCGACGCGTCCGGCGCCCTCGCGGTCGCCGAAGGCGACGACGACATCGAGCAGGCCATCCGGGTCATCCTCGGGACGGCCCGCGGAGAGCGGGTCATGCGCCCCGAGTTCGGCTGTGGCATCCACGATCGGGTGTTCGAGTCGGTCGACACCACGACGCGAACGCTCGTCGAATCCGACGTCCGCGAGGCGCTCAGAGAGTGGGAACCCCGGATAACGGTGCTGTCGGTGACGGCCCGCGACGGCGACCCGGGCGAACTCCTCGTCGACGTCGACTACCGCGTCAGGAGCACCAACACCGAACGCAACCTCGTGTACCCGTTCTACCTGGGGGGCGAGTGAGATGGCCGACGGCGACGGTCCGGCGCCGGAGGGACCGCCCGTCGACGGCCGTGACCGCGCGGCCATCCGCGCGGCCGTCCGGTCGCGGGCGCCCCACTACACGGGCGAGGCGTGGGACCCCGACGCGGGCGGACCGGGGGCGACGCTCGTCGAACTGTTCGCAGACCTGACCGCGGGCGTGACAGAGCGCCTCGACCAGGTGCCCGCGAAGCACCGGCGGGCGTTCGTCGACGCGCTCGGCTTCGAGCGCCAGCCGCCCCAGTCGGCGTCCCTGCCGCTGACGGTCGAGGTGTCGGCGGGGGCCGGCGGCAACGTCGCGGTGCCCGGCGGGACCCGGGCGATCGGCGAGGACGCGACCGGATCGGAGGTGTTCTTCGAGGTCGACGAGGGCTTCGAGGCGACGCCGGCGACGCTCGACCGGGTCGTCGCGGTCGACCCCGCGACCGATCACGTGCGGAGCCACGACCTCTCGCCGGGGGGCGCCGGCGACGCGACGCTCTTCGGCGGCGAGAGCGACCAGACCCACGCGCTCTATCTGGGCGACGCGGAGACGCTGGCCGTCGACCCGACGTCGGACGCCGCGGGAGCGCCCGTCCTCGAACTCGAGGTCGAGACGAACGCCTCGCTGGCGGCGCTCGGCGCCCTCGAGTGGCAGTACTACGGGAACGCGGGGCCGGACACGCCGGCGACGTGGCGGACCCTCCGGGGTCGGGGCGAGGTGTCCGGCGAGGGGACGGACCAGACGCTCGAGGTGGCGGCCGTCGCCGACCTGCTCGAAGCGCACGGGTACGAACTGGCGCTCGACGCGTACGGCTGTGACGCGGGGACCGACGACGTCGCCCGCGACTGCGCCGCGCTCGTCGAGCAGTGGCTCCTGACGGGCGTGCTCGCGCGCGGCCTCGACCGGCCGGCGGGCACGCCGCCGCCGTACGTCGACGTCTCGCGCGACGCCGGGCTGGTCGACCTGTACGCGGCCCTCGCGGGGCTGGCACGCGAGCAACTCGACCCGCCGGCCGCCGTGGAACGGACAGACACGCGACGCGTGACGCTCGCGTTCGACCTCCCCGGCGAGGTGACGGAGTACGAGGCGTTCGGCGTCGAGAGCCGGTGGGTTCGGGCGCGGATTCCCGAGGCGGCCCCCGTCCCGCTGACCGAGCGACTGCTGTCGCTCCGACTGGCCGACGTCCGACTGGCGACCGGGCGGCTGTCCCCGTCGGGAGACGGCCCGGAACCGGTGGCGGCCGACGCGCTGCTCGCAAACGACGTCCCGCTGGAGGTGCCGCCGGCCGAACCCGGGGGCGGCGACGCGGCGGTCAGGCCGTTCGGAACGCGCCCGGGACGACTGGACGCGTTCTACGTCGCGTCCGAGGAGGCGTTCACGAAGGCGGGACAGCGAGTGACCGTGGAGGCGACGCTCGACCCGCCCGGGGAGGGCGGAGACGCATCGCCCGCCGTCTCCTGGGAGTACTGGAACGGTTCGGGGTGGGACAGGCTCCCGCTCGCGGACCCGTCGGTCGGCGACGGGACGCCTGCGAACGCGACGGCGGACGCGCAGTTCAGAGAGGAAACGAGCACCGTCCGCTTCACCGTACCGCCGGACCTGTCGCCGACGGAGGTCGCCGGCCACGAGGGCCACTGGATACGCGTGCGGCTCGTCGGCGGCAACTACGGCACGGTCCCCTACGACAACCCGGTGGACACAGAGCAGATATGGCAGCGGATAGACAAGGTGGCCGAGCCGGTCGTCACCGCGCTCGGGCTGACCTACGAGTCACCCGACGGCGGCCTGTCGTTCGCGGCGCCGACCCGGGTGAAGCGGGAGAACAACCTCGCCGTCGCGGACGTCGATCCCGCGGGTCGCTTCCACCCGTTCGAGGGCGTCCCGACCGGCGACCAGGCGCTGTATCTCGGCTTCGACGGGCCGCTCCGGGGCGGCCCGCTCTCTACGTACCTCTCGCTCGCCGACTTCCGGTACCCTCCCGAGTTCGCCCCGCGGGTCAGGTGGGAGTCGTGGCAGGGCGACGGCTGGGAACCGGTGTCGGTCCGCGACGGCACCGAGGGGCTCCGCGAGACCGGCGTCGTCCGTTTCTCGCCGCCCGCGGCGACGGCGTCGAGGCGGGAGTTCGGCGCCGACCGCCACTGGCTCCGGGCCAGCGTCACCGCGCCCGGCGGCTTCGTGCCCGAACCGTACCGCCGGCTCCCGGGTCGCGAGCGCGACGCTCGCGGCGGTGGTGGAGACGCGACCGGCGAAGCGGGCGGCGAACGCGTTCGCGGGCGGTGCGGCCGTTGCGGCGGCGTGTCGCGACTGTGCGGGTGCGAGCGCCCCACTGCGCGGTGTGGCGACCGGTTGCCGACGACGCCGCCGGTCGGTGGGACCCCGATGGCGCTGCCGAGGGCGGAGCTGCTGGCGTCGAACACAGCCGTCGCGTCGAACGTCCGCACGAGAGACGGCGAGATACTCGGGTCGGCCGACGGGACGGCAGACCAGACGTTCGTCGTCGGCTCGCCGCCGGTCCGCGACCCGGCGGTCTGGGTCGACGAACTGGAGACGCTCTCGGCGGGGGAGCGGGAGGCGCTCGCGGCCGACCAGGGGGTCGACGTCGAAGCGGTCGGTCCCGAGGGCGACCCGTCGGCCTTCTGGGTGCGGTGGGAGCGGGTCGCGGACTTCCGCTCCTCCGGGCCCGGGGACCGTCACTACGCGGTCGAGGCGGTCACTGGAACGGTGACGTTCGGCGACGGGGAGCGGGGGGCGGTGCCGCCCCGCGGGCGCGACAACGTCCGGGCGTCCTACGAGACGGGCGGCGGCGCGAACGGGAACGTTCCCGCAGGGGCCGTCACCGACCTCGAGGGGACGCTCGCGTTCGTCGAGTCCGTGACCAACAACGTCCCCGGGGGCGGCGGCGCGGACGCCGAGTCCACCGGGGCGGTTCTCGAGAGAGCGCCCCGGGAACTGCGCGACCGCAACCGGGCCGTCGCGCCGGTCGACTTCGAGCGGCTCGCACGCGCGAGCGCCAGAAAACTCGCCCGCGCCCGGTGTCTCCCGCAGCTCGACCCCCGCGGGGAGGTCAGACCGGGGTGGGTGACGGTCCTCGTCGTCCCCCGGTCGGCCGAGCGCAAGCCGGTGCCGTCGCCGTCGCTGAAAGCGCGGGTGACCCACGGACTCGCAGCCCACGCCCCGGCGGCGCTTCTCGGCGAGGAGGGCGAGGAGCGACTCGTCGTCCGCGCTCCGAGTTACGTCGAAGCGACCGTCGAGGCGACCGTCGCCGCCGGCCGGATAGACAGTCAGTCCGAACTCGAAGCGGCGGCCGAGGCCGCAGTCTCGTCGTATCTCCACCCGCTGGCCGGCGGCGACGACGGCACCGGCTGGCCGTTCGGCGACCTGCCCTGCGTCTCTGACTGCCTGGCCGTGCTCGAACGGGTCGAGGGGGTCGACCACGTCGCGGACCTCCGGCTCCGGTTCCGGGCGAACGGCACCGAGCGCACGGTCCGGCCTGGCGAACAGGAACCGGACGTCGCCGCGGACGTACTCGTCTACAGCGGCACTCACCGCATCGACGCCGTGGGGGGGACGTAGATGGGCATCGACGTGCCCACCCTCGACGACCGGAGCTACGAGGAACTCGTCGAGGACCTCCGCAAGCGGATTCCCATCGAATCCGACGAGTGGACCGACCACAACGCCCACGACCCGGGCATCACCATCGCGGAGATGCTGGCGTGGCTCGCCGAGTCCTATCGGTACGAACTCGACCAGATCGAGGAGCGCCACCGCCGGAAGTACCTCCAGTTGCTCGGGACCAGCCCCGGCCCGCCGCAGGCGGCGACTGCGAGCGTGCAGGTCGCGGCGAGCGACGCGGTCGCCGGGGAGACCGTTCCGACCGGGACCCGTCTCGTTGCCGACGACGGCCGCGGCGAGCGCGTCTTCGAGACCACGCGGGACGTCCCGCTGACCGGCGCACGAGTCGCACGCGTGGTCACGGACACCGCGAGCGGCCGGACGGACTGCTCTCCCGCCAACCGCGCGGTGGGGACCTACTTCCGGCCGTTCGGGCGGCGGGCCCGCGCCGGTAGCGCGGCGTACATCGGCTTCGAGGGCGACCCGTTCGCGGACCCCACCGCCCCGCTCGCGGTGGCCGTCGACTTCCACACCGACGACCTGCCCCCGGCGGCAGTCCACGGCGACGAGTCGCCCGCCTTCGAGCCTTCGGTCGAACTCGTCTGGGAGTACTGCACCGACTACGGCGACTGGGACCGCCGCGACGCGTGGGAGCGCCTGGAGGTGCTCGACGACACGACCGACGCGCTGTACGGCGGCGGCGTCGTCAGGCTCGCGAACCCGGGACCGGTCAGCTGGGAGGGCGTCCAGCGTGCGGGCCCCCCGGTGGCGGCGACCGACACCGGCCTCTCGTGGCTCCGGGTTCGCCTCCGCCGGGCCGGCTACGAGGTGCCGCCGCAGGTCGACCGGATACGGACGAACGTGCTCCCGGTCGAGCATCGGGCGACGGTCGGTCCGGAGCGCCTGCAGCGGACAGACGGCGGGGAGACGACGAGCGCGCTCCCCCACCAGCGGTTCGTGTTCGACCGCTCGCCGGTGCTCGACGCGACCGTCACCGTCGGCGGGACCGAGTGGGACCGCGTCGACGACTTCGACGCCTCCGGCCCGGACGACCGCCACTACGTCCTCGACGAGACCGACGGGCGAGTCCGGTTCGGGGACAACGTCCGGGGGTCGGTGCCGGTCGCAGACCGGGCGGTGGTCGCGACGAGCTACGACGCCGGCGGCGGCCCCGGCGGCAACGTCGCCGCGGACGCTGACTGGTGGTTCGCCGGGCCGGACGGCCCCGCACCGTCGGCGGGACGCGAGGAGGACGAGACGCCCGGCACCCACGGGGGCGAGACGTCCGGAGACGACGGGGGCGAGACGTCCGGAGACGACGGGGGCGAATCGTCCGCCGGCATCGCGGCCGAGGCGTCCGGCGTCGCGCCGCTCCCGGTCCGGGGCGCGGAGGTCCGGCCGCTCGGTCCGGCGTCCGGGGGACGGGCTGCGGAGACGGTCGACGGCGCGCTCGCCCGCCTCCTGGGGGACCTCGACGTCCCGTACCGCGCCGTGACGGCGGCAGACTGCGAGTACGTCGCAGCACACACTCCCGGCCTCCGGTTCGGCCGGACGAAGGCGGTCGTCTCGGAGGGGCCGGACTCCGGCGACTGCACCGACCACGACGTCGTCGAAGTCGTCGTGGTGCCGTACAGTCCGCCGTTCGTCGACCGACCGGTGCCGAGCGAGGGATTCCTCGAGGCGGTCGACTGCCACCTCGAACGCCACCGGCTCGTGACCGACCGGGTCGACGCCGTCCCGCCGACCTACGTCGGCGTCGGCGTCGACGTCGAGGTGGAACTGCTGGATGGCTACGCCGCGAGCCAGCGTGCGGAGGCGGTCGGAGCGGAACTCGACCGATTCCTCTCGCCGCTCTCCGGGTTCGACGGGAACGGCTGGCCGTTCGGCCGCTCGGTATACGAGTCCGAACTCTACGAGACGGTCGAGGGCGTCGAGGGCGTCGACTGCGTGCTCGACGTCGACGTGACCGTCGACGGCGACGCCCGCCGGAGAGACGGCGAGGTGGACGTTCCCGACGTCGCGCTCGTGTACCCGACCGACCACACCGTCTCGGTCGCCGGGGACCGCTACGAGTGCGGGGGGGTCCGCTGATGACGGAGTTCGCCTTCCTCGGCACCCAGACGCCGGCCGGGTGGGACGACTGGCAGTTCGACAACGCGGTCCTCGACGACGGCGCCGTCCGCCTGCGCTCTGACCCGCTCCCGGCCTACGTCGACCCGACCGAGGCGGTCGTCGTTCCGGCCGACGAGTCGCCCGTCGCCGCCGTCGACGTAGCCGACTGCGGCGACTGCTACCTGCTCAGGGAGTCGGGCGTGGTCGAGCGCTACGACGCCGAGGCGGACCGCCGCTGGCGCTTCGACTGCACCGGCGTCGACCTCGCCGCGGGGACCGGTCGCGACCTGCTGGTCACGCCAGAGACCGTCTACGTCGCCCAGTCCGTTCCGGGCGAGTCGGGTGCCGGGGGCGGCCCCGCACGACGGGGACGAATCGTCGCGGTCTCGCGGCACGTCCGCCAGACGCGGTGGGTCGTCGACGACCCCGACGCCGTGCCGGTCGCGCTGACCGACCGCGACGGGCAGGTGTACGCGCTCTTCGAGACGGTCGACGGGGGGCGACTCGACCGCCTCGACCCTGACGGGAGTCGGACGCCCGCAGTCGAGGGGCTGACGGGGCCGCGCGACGCGACGTTCGACGACGCGGGACTGTGTTCGATTCTCGACGAGGCGGGCGGCGCTCCCGTCGTCAGGAGGGTCGGAAGCGACGCCCTCGACGCCGGAGCGCCGGTGGCCGCACCCGCGCCGTGGAGCGGTCCGGTCCCGACTGGCGCGTCCTCGCTCGCCGGCGGGAGGGAAGGCGAGTTGCTCGTGGGCAGGCGGGGCGGGGAGACCGGCGCAGCGACGCTGTTTCGGCTCTCTGCCGGGGCACGGGACGGGCTCGCGGGCTTCGATGCCGGCGTCGCGCAGCTCGAACTGGCCGGTCGCCTCTACGCGCTCTCGGCCGACGGCCGGGTGGTGTGGACGCTCGCCCCCCGCGAGCGGTTCCGGCGCGACGAGACGACCGGTGCCTACGACGCGCGGGTCGTCCGGTCGTTAGACGCCGGCGAACCGGGCACGGAGTGGCACCGCATCACGCTCGGATTCCGGACGCCGGACCCGGAGACGCAGGTCCGGGTTCGCTACGCCGCGACCGACGACCCGATCGGCGCCCGGGACGTCGACTGGCGGGCGGTGACGCCGGCCGACCCCCGCGACGCGCTGCTCGAGGGGGCCGTCGGCCGGTACCTCTGGGTGCAGATAGAGCTCGTCGGCGGGGTCTACGGGACGCCCGAACTGGAGGCGTTCAGGGCCTACTTCCCCCGGCAGTCGTACCTCCGATATCTGCCGGCCATCTATCAGGCCGACCCGGAGAGCCGGGCGTTCCTCGAGGCGTTCCTCTCGCTGTTCGAGAGCACCAACGTCGGCATCGAAGAACAGATAGCGGCGGTGACACGGTACCTCGACCCGGACGGAATCCCGCCGGCGTACCTGGACTGGCTGGAGGGGTGGCTGGCGCTGGAGACAGACGAGACCTGGCCGGCGTCGGGGCGACGGCGGTTACTGAACGAGGCGCCCGCGCTGTTCCGCGAGCGCGGGACGCCCGACGGGATACTCGACCTCGTGTCCGTCTACCTCGACGCGGTGGCCGACCCGTCGGCCGCGTGGGAGGCGCTCGCGGAGCGACAGCGCCACGCGCTCGCGGAACGCGAGGAGCGCGGGGAGCTATCGCCGGCCGACGCGCGGACCCTGCGTCGCCGGATCGAGAGCAACAGTTTCCTCCTCGAGTACGCCGACCTCGACTGCGTCGAGGGGGAGGCCCGCGAGGCGTACACGCGGCTGCTCGAATGCCCGCAGTGTTTCTTCGTGTTCGTGCGGCCGTTCGTGACAGACGAACAGTTCCGGGCGGTCCAGTCACTCGTCGACGACAACAGGCCGGCCCACGCCGTCGGTCGAGCGGTCGAACTGGAGCCGTCGATACTCCTCGGCGGTCACTCGTACCTCGGAATCAACAGCGTGCTGCCCGAGCGCGACCTCGTCGTCGGCGCGGGGAGACTCGGACAGGACTCGGTGCTGGACGAGCGCGAGGGCGCCGGCCAGCTCGACGTCCGTTCGCGACTGGGCGAAGACACCACACTATCATGAGTAACACACACGACGGCGCGGCGGGGATGCACAGCTTCGAGCGGAACAACTACTTCTACGGCAAGCTGCTGACCGTCCGGGACATGGCCACGGAGCAGGCCTACCACACGGACGTCCAGCGGACGCTCTCGAGATACGTCACGGGGTTCGGGGGGGTCTGCGGGCTGGAGGTCACCAGCGGTCTGGAGACCGACGAGGACGGCGACGAGGTCCTCGAAGTGCGGGTGAGCGAGGGACTCGCGCTCGACCAGTGCGGTCGGCTCGTGGTCGTCGCCGACGAGGTGACGCGGACGCTCCCGGTCCCGGTCTACGCCGAGGAGAGCGGCACCGACGTCGAGACCGACACCGTGTCGGTCTACGTGGAGTACGAGGAGTGTTTCACGGAGCCGGTGCCGGTCGCAAAGACCGAGAGCGCGTGCGACGACGAGTGCGAGAGCAACCGCGTCATCGAGAGCGCCGACGTGACGGTGGTCCCCGGCGAGCCGGCCGTCGACCCCAAGTCCGTCGCCGAAATCGAGTTCCCCGACCCGCTCGAACTCGGCGAGACCGACGACCGGTTCGCAGAACGGATAACCGTCAGGGGCGACCTCGCGGCCCAGTCGATCTACACCGACGAGCCCGCCACGACCTCGCTCGACCTGGTCTTCACCGAGGGAGTCCCACGGGGGACGGCGACGGTCTCGCTCTCGGTGAACACGGTCGAACAGGAGATCACCGGCCGGCTGTCGCTCCCGACGGGACAGTTCGTCGACGAGGACGGACTGCGACTCCCGGACGGCGAGTTCGACCTGACCGGGGCCGTCTCGTTGACCGGCGAGAACGACCAGCGCTCGACCGACGTCACCGGCACGCTCGAGATTCGCGACGGGGGCGGGCAGGTCACACTCTCGGGAGTGCTGGACGACGACCCGCAGGCGGAGGGCCAGTTCGACTTCGACCTGACGCTCGACCGGACCGAGAACGGCGTCTCGTTCGAGAAGACGCTCCGGCGAGACGTCGGCGAGGTCAGACAGGAGGCCAGACTGACCTTCGACCTGACGCTCGACCCGCTGGACGGCGACCGACTGGCCAGCGGCGAACTGTCGCTGACGATCGTCCGCGGGAGCGGCGACGCCCAGACGGCGTACGACCTCTTCACGCTGGAGACGACCGAGTGGGAGCGCGCTGACGGCCGGACCGTCGACGGACTGCTCGTCGACGTCCCCGAGCGGTCGGGACCCGACCTGACCGCCGCCGAGATCGACCACCTCCTCGCCAGGATGGCCCGGTCGTACTACGAGAACGAACCCCGCGAGTCGTGCCCGGACGTCTCGACGGGACCGATTCTCGTCGGGACCATCACCCGCGACGGCGGGACGTGGGCGCAGACCACCTTCGAGCGCGGGCCGCTCGTCTACACGAACGACATGCTCTACGACGTGGTCGCTCGCCACGCCACCGACTACGAGAACCCCCACGACGTGAAACTCGAGGTCGGCGGGGGGGCCGCGGCCGACGGCGGCGCGCAGGCACGTCAGGCGGACGCGTCGCTCGGCGTGGAGGGACCGGCGGGGCCCGAAGGGACCGTCGGATTCACCTCGAGCGACGGCTCGATCGACGTGACGCCCAACCGCGGCCTCCAGACGCTCGACTTCACGGCGCAGGTGGGGATGGACGAGGCGTTCGAGCGGTACCACGTCTACGAGCGGTCCCTCCAGACCACCCGGGAGGCGTTCACGGAACTCGTCGAGGACAGCCACCGGGTGTGGGCACCGCAGGAGGCGACCCACCTGGCCTTCCGCGTCGCCCGGACGGCCATGCACGCGCTGGAGCGAGGCGTCCACGAGTCGCCAGCCGAGTTCGTCGCGTACCTCACCGGCCCGCACCAGCCCTACTACCCCGAAGCTCAGCTTTCGATGGGGAGGGCCGCCACCGTGCTCTCGCACAGGGTTCGGGAGAACGTCTCCGTCGTCGACCTCGAACGGGCACTGCTCGCCGCGCTCGACCCGGAAGACGGCGTCGAACCCGCGGTGCCGGTCCGGAACTACCGACAGGCGTTCGAGACGCTCGACGCGCTCCTCGGCGACGGCCGCTCGCCGTCCGAGAAGGCGGCCGAGGTGGCCAGAGCGCAGCACCGCGTCGCTGAAGCGGCGGGGACGGTGCTGGACAGTCACCCCGCGGTCGTCGGCGGCTTCGAGGGGGGGACCGCTCGGCCGCGCGTGGGACGCGGTCTCGTGCCCGGCCTGAGCGACTACCCGCAGCTCGAGGACGCCGTCGAGTACCTCCGCACGGTCGCGGGCTGGACCTACCTCGTCGAGTCACAGTCCGTCGACGCCGGGGACGCCCTCGACGACCCCGTCAACAGGGTGCGAAGCGTCGTTCCGAAGACCGGCGCGGCCGGCCACAGGGCGGCCGGCGTCAGACTGCAGGTGGTCGCGCCGCCCGCGGTCGACCGGATAGACGGAATCGGTAGCACCTTCCGGAACCGACTCGCCCGCGCCGGCATCGACACGGTCGCGGAACTCGCTGTCGCGGGCGCAGAGGTGGCCGCGCTCGTCACCGGAACGTCGGGGGAGACCGCCTGGCCCTGGATTCAGAAAGCCCGCGCGTACTGTGACGCGTACCCTCTGACGCGAGCGAGGGGCGTCGGGGTCCTCGAGGCGGAGGCGCTCGCGGAGGTCGAGACGAACCTCGACTACACCTTCGGCGGCCTCTCGTCGCTCGCGGCGAACCAGCTAGACGAGCAGCGACTGCTCGCGGACCTCCGGGAGACCGGCGACGACGTGATCGCCTCGAAGTACAGGACTGCGCTCCGAGAGGTGGACTGGGCGGCCGTCCGCGACAGCATCTAGCGCGGCCGGCGACTCCTCGCCTCCCGGCGTGGGTGGCTGCCGAAGCGCCATCGCCCGGTGCGCGCGGCGCAGTGGACTCCCGCTTGCGACGTCCATCCCGGCGACGAAATGTATTAGTCACCGCGTTCACTGCTCTGCCCATGGGAGTCACGTACGACACATATCAGTTCGATCATCGACACACTGGATATCACCCCGATACGTCGGGGCCGCGTGGCGACATCTCGGTTCGATGGCAGAAGGGATTCAAGGGTGCCGTCAGCGAATCGCTTGCGGTGTCAGCGGACACCGTCTACGCCGGCGTCGACGGCGGCTACCTCTACGCGCTCGAACGAACGAACGGGTCTGGCAGGTGGATATTCGAGGCACCGCCGCTGGAGAGAGACGTCTCCGAGTTCGACACCGCGGACGGCGACATCCAGTTCGTCGATGACGTGACGGTCGGCGGTCCGGTGCTGTACGAAGACGGCGTCCTCTGGGCGGTCAGCGGCGGTGAGGAGGGTCCGGGCGCCGTGTTCTCCGTGGCCGGCGGCGAGCGACGCTGGAAGTACGACGTGTCTGACTGGGGGGTCACGTCGCCCGTCCTCGTCGGCGACCGCGCGTACCTCACGGAGAACTACCTCCACAGCCTCACGTCCGGAGAGAGCGAGTTCGAGGAGGCCGCGGCCAAAGTCCACGGGATTTACGCGAAGAGCGAGGGTCGTTCGCAGACCGAGCATCACAACTTCGTCGGGATGTTCAACGAGGTGAATCAGTTGCTGGGCGAGGGACCGACGATGAGCGCGGCCCCCGACGGAACGGTCTACCTCCAGACGCTGAATAAACTGACCGCGTTCGATTCGGGCGGGCGACAGTGGGAGGCGCAGGTCGACGCGAGTCAGTTCGACGGCGGCGTTCCGATCGTCGGCGACGGCGCGGTCTACTGGACCGTGGACGGAACGCTCCACTCGCACGACGCGAGTATCGGCACGGAGAACTGGTCGGTGGACGTGCCGGCGCGTAATCGGCAGTGGTACGGTGCACTCGCCGAGGACCGGTTATACAGCGTCTCCAGCGGGACGGTCGTCTGTCTCGGCGCACAGACCGGGTCGGAGCTGTGGACCTACGACCTCACCGAAGCGGACGCCCCGCTCCCGTTCGACGACGTCACGGCGGCGACCCCGCCGACTGTCGTCGGCGGTCGCGTGTACGTCGGTTTCGGGCAGTATCTCCCCCGGGACGACGACGTCGACGACGCCGGTGTCGTGGTCGCGCTGGACTGCGGAGACGGCGCGGAAGCCTGGCGGTTCGCGGTCGACGGTGCGCCGAACACGCCACCGGCGGTGGTAGACGGTGTCGTCTACCTCGGAACTCGCGACGGCGACGTCGGTTCCGTGTACGCGCTCGAAGGAGATGACGAAGCGACCGCGGAGGGACGCGGAGCAACGGCGAGCGCCGAAGGCGCGTCCTCTGAACGCGATCCCGACGCTGGCAGCGCCGAAGGCGCGTCCTCAGAACGCGGAACCGACGCTGATACCGGAGAAACCGCGTCCTCAGAACGCGGAACCGATGCCGGCAGCGCCGAAGCCGCGGCGGAGGGGCCGTCCTGTCCGAACTGTGCGGCGGCGCTCTCCGGCGAGGAGAAGTTCTGCCCCGAGTGCGGTCACGACCTCCGGACGCCCGAGTGCCCGAGCTGCGGAAACGAACTCTCCGGCGAGGAGAGCTTCTGTCCCGAGTGCGGAACGAAGCTCGACTGACCGCCGACCGACGCCGTTCCCCGACGCCGCCGCCACCGCGTCTCAATCCGTCTGCGTCGAGGCGGTGGGGGGAGCGCTGCCGAAACTGCAACGTGTCCGACGCGATTCGACCGTGCGCGGCTCCGGGGCGCCTCCGGCTCGGTCGCGCTCGGCCGTTATCTCCCCCGTCGACGTGAGCCGCGGTCCGGCTAGCTGCCCCCGCGGGACAGCGGCGTCGTCATGCAGTGAACACCGCCGCCGCCGCTCGTGAGCGCCGCCGGCGAGATGCCGGTCCCGTCGGGGACGACCTCGACGCCGCGCTCTCGCAGCGTCTCGATGGTGTGGTTCCGCTCGGGGCGGTACTCGCCCGTCCCGTTCTCGTCGTCGCGGTATATCGCGAGCACCGTGCCGTCCGCGATCGTCACGAAGTTCGTCGGCCACCGCTCGAGCCAGTCGGGGTGAATCGTGTCGTAGCCCTTGCGCTCCACGTAGTCGAGTACCGTCGTCGTCTCCCGCTTCCGGTACTCGCCGTTCCGGCGCTCGTAGACGTCCACCTCGGCGGCGGCGGCGAGGCGTTTTCGCGTCACCGCCAGCCCCTCGGCGGGGATGTTGAACCACCCGTCGAGGTGGAGGACCCGGGTCCCGGTCCCGTACTCGTCTGCCATCGCTCGCCCCGCTTCGAGCGGGGCCCGGACGAGGCCGACCTCGTCGTAGCCGACGGCGCCCGCCGCGAGCAGTTGCTCTCCCGCCGCGTAGCTCGTCCGGAGGACCCGCTCTTCGCCGTCGACCACGGCGGAGGTGCCGACGAGCGCGAACTCGCCGGCCGGGACGAAGTCACCGCCCTCGATCGGCTCGCCGGTCACCTGGTGAACCACGTCGGCGCCGACGCTCTCCCAGGCCGTCCTGACGAGCGGTATCTCGGGCTGGCGAGCCGCCTCGTACATGTTGGCGACGATCGGCCCCCTGTCGCCGAGCAGGTTGTGGTCCCGCTGGAAGTACATGTTCGAGACCGGGCGGTCGAACCGGAGGCTGGTGACCGGCGACACCTCCGGACGCCCCCACGAGTTGGTCGCGGCCCCGTCGCCGTCGCCGTCGCGTTCGAGGAGCTGGATGCGGCTCAGCACGAGGCCGAGTTTCTCGTGGTTGTCGAACCTGTCGAGAATCGCGTCGACGTTCGGCGCAGTCGACCGTGCACCGTCGCGCGCTTCGACGGTGACGGCTTCCCGGACCAGCGCGTCGAGCGCGCCCCCGGCCGCGAGGTCGTCGGCCATCTGGTGAACCTCGACTCCCTCGCGCTCGAAGGCCGCTATCATTCGCCTGTGCTCTCGGCGCGCCTGCTCCGGGGGAACGGGCCGCGAGAAGAGCGAGGTCTCGGGGTCGAGACTACCGCTCAACAGTTCGGGTCCCGGGGTGTGGACCCGGACCGCGCGGAGGCGGTCGTACTCGGCCCCGGCGGCGTATTCGGGCATGACGACGTGACCTATCCGCAGTACTGACATAAATCTACGTGTGGGCGGGCGTTGTGCACACCGCCCGCCCATCGAGGGGACGCTTATGTGCGACGAGGCGATACCGACCGAAGATGACGAACGACGAACGCGGGCACGACGACCAGCCCCCCGCCGACCGCACGGAGCCGGTCGGAGAACCGGTGGTCCGCGGCGACCCCTCCGTCACCGGTGACCACGCCTCCGACGCCGTCGGCTTCGACCCGGACGACCCGGAGAGCGTGGCGGAGGCCGCACGGACGGTCCGGGCGTTCGCCGACGCGTCGGACAGCGACGACAGCATCTTCGTGCTGCGCGGGGCGGCGGCCTGTGCCGCGCTCGTCCGGGGCGTCGGGTCGTACAAACGCGCCGCAGAGCGCGTCGGCACCGACGTCTCCGTCTCGTCCATCCGGAAGTGGGCGCGCGTTCACGACCTCCCGCAGTCGGTTCGCCGGCACGTCGCGCGCGGCGACATCGCACCGAGCGCCGCAAAGCACATCGCCCGCGTCTCGGGTGACGCCCGCCTCCACCTCGCGTGGGCCACACTCGACGCGGACCTGACCGTCCTCGAGGTTCGCCAGCTCGCGAGCGCCGTGAACGACGGGACGCCCGTCACGGACGCGCTGGCCGACCACGGGGTCGACGTCGGAACGCTGTGCGTCAGGCTCCCACCCGACGCCTACCTGGAACTCCGCCGGCGGGCCTCGCTGAACGACGTCTCCCCCGGAGACGTGCTGACCGACGCGCTCGACTCGGACGACGGCTGACCGGACGCGTCGTGACCGGCGTGCCCGGGAGTCAGACTCGCACGCGTCGTCGTGACGGGCTCACGGTGCCGTCTCGCGCACTCCGATGACGAGCGGACCGGACGCCCGGTCGAACCCGCGGGCACGGGTCACTTCTTGTGGGTGAAGATGACCGCTCGCCCGTCCACCGTCCCCACGCACAGGTCGAGCTGCCGCGAGAGGTTGAGACTCGTCGGGTTCTCCTTGCACACCACGAGGTCGTCGAAGGGTTCGCCGCAGGCGGGACACGCGATGGAGACCGTGTTCTGGTAGCTCTTTATCGCCTGATTCTCCTCGCGCGGCGTCACTGACTCCACGAGTTCTTCGAAGTCGACGTCGTCCATACGGCCCCCTTCAGAGTCGATGGGCATAAATTCAGGCGGGCGTCCTCGCCTGTGCGCGTCCCGGGGGTACACCTAAGACCGGGGGCGGGCGTAGCTTCCCACGGTGACACGACAGGCTCTCGACGCGTTCGAGCGAGTCCTCCGGGAGGGCGTCGCGGACGACGTCTACACGTGTGCGGTGGCGGCGGTGGGCAGTTCCGCGGGCGAGGCCCACCGGTGTGCGGTCGGCGAGGACGACCCCGAGCGCGGCCGGCAGGCGACCGAATCGACCGTCTTCGACCTCGCCTCGGTGACCAAGTCGGTCGTCACGACGACGGTCGTCCTCGGGCTGGTCGAGGAGGGGCGGCTGTCGCTCTCGGACACCCTCGGGCGACACCTCCCGTCGGTCGACGGCGACCGGGGCGAGATAGCGATACGGCAGTTGCTCACCCACACCTCCGGGCTCCAGCCCTACCACTTCGCTCCGTCGTGGGAGCACAGAGCGGAGGCCGTCGAGGCGATTCTGCGCGAGGACCTGCTCGCGGCCCCGCCGGGCGAGCGCCACGAGTACAGCTGTCTCAACTTCGTCCACCTCGTGCTCGTCGCCGAGGAGGTGACCGGCGCGTCGCTCCCGGAACTGGCCGAGGCGTACGTCTTCGACCCCGCCGGCATGGAGGCGGCGGCGCTCGGTCGACCGGCCGACGCCACCGCGCCCGTCGCGGTGACCCGCGACCACGAGTACGGCCGCGGGACGCTCCGGGGGGAGATACACGACCCCATCGCGCACGCGATGGACGGCCGGAGCGGCAACGCCGGCCTGTTCGCCACCGTCGAGGACGTCTCCCGGTTCGCCCGGACGCTGCTCGGCGACGCGGCCGCCGGGACGAACCAGTTGCTCGCACCCACGACCGTGGCGACGCTCGCGACCGACCTGACCCCGGAGGGCGTCGAACCCCACGGTCTCGGATGGCGTCTCGGGAACGCCACCTACCCCGCGCCGACGTGGACCGGTCGCGCTATCGGCCACACCGGCTACACCGGCACGTCCCTCTGGGTCGACCTCGAACGCGACCGCTACTGCGTCCTGCTCACGAACGAGGTGTACACGGGCAAGGAAGACGGCGAGATGCCCCGGATACGAGAACTGGCGCACGCCGCCGCCGGTGCAATTCCCGACGCCGAACTGTGACGGTCGGTGCAATCTCCGACGCCGGGCCGTGCAGTCGGTGCAATCTCCGACGTCGGACTGTGACAGTCGGTGCAATCTCCGACGTCGGACTGTGACAGTCGGTGCAATCTCCGACGTCGGACCGTGACGGTCGCCGAACTCAGTCCGTCCGGTAGGTCTCGACCGCCGACTCGTCGACGGTGACCCCGAGGCCGGGACCGTCGGGCACCGGGATGGCCCCGTCCCGGACCGGGAGCGGGTCCTCGAGGAGGAAGTCCTCCCACCCGTAGTAGACGGAGTCGGGGGCGACGTCGAATCCCGGCGTCGACGCCACCGTGTGGAGCATCGCGGCCGTCTTGACGCCGAGGTCGAACCCGCAGTGGTGTCCCACCGAGACGCCGGCGTCGCGGGCGACCGCGACCTGCTCTCGCACCCGGGCGATGCCGCCGGCGGGGACGAGGTCGACGAGCGCGACGTCTATCGCGTCCTCCTTGACGAGGTGCGTGAGGTTGTGCTCGAAGTACGTGTCCTCGTTGACGGCGACGGGAGTGCGCAACCGCGAGCGGAGTCTGGCGTAGGTACCGTAGGTGTCGATGCGGACCGGCTGTTCGAGGTACTGCAGGGAGACGCCGGCGTCTTCGAGTGCGGCGGCGGCCCGGACCGCCTCCTCGAACGACCACCCCTGATTCGGGTCGATTCGCAGGTCCAGTCGCCCGTCGGTCGCCTCGTCCATCGTGACCAGCCGGTCGACGTCGTCGCGCCAGTCGTGGCCGGCTTTCGTCTTGAGCGCGGTGAACCCCTCCTCGTGGGCGAACGCGGCCTCCTCGGCGGACTCCTCCGGGCCGAGGATGCCGACGCAGTAGGCGACGGGTACCTCGCTCCGGGACCGCCCGCCGAGCAGCGTCGAGAGCGAGACGCCGAGTTCGCGTCCGAGCGCGTCCCACATGGCGGTCTCGACGGCGCCGAGGAACGGGTCGATGCGCACGTACGGGTGGTAGAACGACTCGACGAAGGGGACGATCTCGTCGAGCGGGTGGCCGACGAGTTCGGGCGCGATCACCTCCTCTACGACCGCGACGGTCGCCTCCGGCGAGGCCATCGCGGCGAGCATCTCGCCCCACCCGACCGCGCCGTTCGTCGTCTCGAGTCTGACCAGCACCCGGTCGCGCTCGGTCACCTCGTCGTGGTTGCTGACGTAGGGAGCGAGCCCGTACGGCTCCTCCCGCGATTTCACCGGCACCGTCACGGGGACGACAGAGAGGTCGCGGACCTGCATCGTCCTCCGAGGGCGTCCGCGACGGCATAAATCCCCGTGCGCACCGTGGCAGAGCACCCCCG
>JBDGSQ010000043.1:0-3575 GCA_042217455.1 Haloferacaceae archaeon
CGGAAGCGACCCCGGAGACGGGCAGCAGTACCGGAAGCGACTCCGGCGTCGAGCGACACGCGACCCGGGAGCGACACCGGGCCGGCCTGCCGGTACCGCGGACGCTTTTCACCGACGCCGGCGACCCTCGACTGTGCCCCGCATCGTCGACGCCTCCACCGACCACGCACCGGACGTCTGCCGCGTGTGCGAGCGCGGCTGGCGAGACGCCTACGAGGACCTCCTGCCCGCTGCGTACGTCGAGGCGAACGTCTCGACGTGGTACCGCCCCGAGCGCGTCCGCGAGGAGATAGCCGACCCTGCGGAGTGGGACCCGTGGCGGGTCGCCCTCGACGGCGACCGGGTCGTCGGTGCCGCCCGCGGCGGCCTCCGGGACGGCGGCGAGGCCGAGGTGTTCAACCTCTACGTCGACCCGGACGCGCAGGGGGCGGGCGTCGGGAGCGAACTGCTCGCCGGCCTCACGGAACGCCACCGGGCGCGGGGCGCGACGGCGCAGGTCGTCGAGTCGTTCGCCGGCAACGAGTCCGGACTGGGGTTCTACCGGTCGAAGGGGTTCGCTGAAGTCGACCGACACCCCGCCGCCGCCGTCGCCGGCGTCGACCCCGACCACGAGGCGGTGCGGTTGCGCCGGGACCTGTGACCGGCGAGGTGTCGTCGGACCGCGGCCCCGGACGGTGAGATGTCGTCGGACCGCGGCCTCACAGGTCTGCCACCGAGGGGAAGACGACGCCGAGGACGGCCCCGTAGACGACGTGAGCGACGAGCGACAGCGGGTTGAAGTTCGGGAACGGCGGCGTTCCCGGGAAGTTCACGGCACCGAGCCACACCGGCATCACGAGCGCCGCGAGGACGACCCAGAGGACGACGCCGTAGGCGACGCCCGACCCGGCGGCACGGGCGCGCGTCTCGGCGAGTCGCGGTTCGGCACGGAGGGCGGCCGCGAACACCAGTCCGAGGACCGCCGAGTGGAACAGGTGAACGACCCACCCCGCCGTCAGCCCGGAGAGGCCGTACAGCGCCGGTATCGCGGCCGCGACGACCGGCGTCATCTGCACCGTCAGCACGGCGCCCATGAGGACGCCGCCCGCGAGGCCGGCGACCGCCCCGCCGACCCACGCGCTCCGTTCGTACTGTTCTCCGCTCGCGGTTGCGGTCTGTGAACTCATCGCACACGTCGATTGGTGTGACGACGAAAAGCGGTGTCTCGACGAGGTGTCACGAACGCACCGGGGCGGTAGTTTCAGGTGGAGTCGGTACGGTTACCTCGGGTGAATCCGCCGACTGCCGGCGGTCGGGAGCGCGCGGCGCGCGACCGTCACAG
The DNA here is from genome assembly GCA_042217455.1 of Haloferacaceae archaeon. Taxonomy (GTDB): domain Archaea; phylum Halobacteriota; class Halobacteria; order Halobacteriales; family Haloferacaceae; genus JBDGSQ01. The sequence goes on from JBDGSQ010000043.1 coordinate 1,322, forward strand.
ACCGAGCGTTTTAGCGTGATGCCGACGAACGGACGGTCGTGGCCGAAACGAACGGATACATGCGCTTTTTCCCCTACGAGGAGCCGTATCCGAATCAGCGCGAGGCGATGGACCGCATCGCGAACGTCCTCGCGCGCCAGCAGGACGTGCTGCTCGAGGGGGCGCCGGGGACCGGAAAGACCCTCTCGGCGCTGGTGCCGGCGCTCAGTTACGCCCGCGAGGAGGACAAGACGGTGGTCATCACGACCAACGTCCACCAGCAGATGCGCCAGTTCGTCGAGGACGCCCGCGCGATCGCCCGGGAGGAGCGACTCAGGGCCGTCGTCTTCAAGGGCAAGGGGGAGATGTGTCACATCGACGTCGGCTTCGAGGAGTGCCAGACGCTCCGGGACACGACCCGCGACCTCGTCGAGAGCGAGCGCGACGCGAGACAGCTCCGCCAGCAGAGCGAGGCGCTGCTGGACCAGATTCGGGAGGGCGACGACGACGCCGCCGAGGCCCGCGACGCCGTCACCGACGAACTCGAGACGGTCGAGGACGAACTGGAGACGCTCCGCGAGGGGAACGTCTGCGAGCACTACTACAACAACCTCGTCCGGGACACGGACGACTTCTACCGGTGGCTCTTCGAGGACGTGCGGACCCCCGAGGAGATCTACGCCTACGCCGACGAGCGGAACCTCTGCGGGTACGAACTCCTGAAAGAGGGGATGGAGGGCGTCGACCTCGTCGTCTGCAACTACAACCACCTGCTCGACCCGAACATCCGCGAGCAGTTCTTCCGGTGGCTCGGACGCGACCCGGGGGACGTCATCACCGTCTTCGACGAGGCCCACAACATCGAGTCGTCGGCCAGAGACCACGCGACCCGGACGCTCACCGAGAACACCATAGAGAGCGCGGTGAGCGAACTCGAGGAGGTCGACGACTCCCGCGCCGAGAGCGCCCGGAACGTCCTCGAGGCGTTCCTCGCCGCCCTGCGGGAGACCTACGACGAGGCGCTCGGGTTCGGCGAGCGCGAGCAGGTCGGCGAGAGCTGGCACGACCTCGCCGTCGCCAACGACGACCGGCGCGACGACCTCACCCTCGCCTTCCTCGACGCCTACGAGGGTCGGGGCATCGACACCGAGGTGGAGCTCGCGGTCCAGCTCGGACAGGCGCTCGACGAGGAGTACGAGCGGGCGTACAGGGACGGCGAGACGACCAGCCGCAGGGAGTGCCAGACGCTGCAGGCGGCCGCGTTCGTCGCCGAGTGGATGGAGGAGGGCGCGGAGCTCGGCCAGCACCCCGTCGTCTCGGTGCGCCGGGACGCCGGGACCGACGAGGTGTACGGCCGGGCGGAGCTGTACACCTGCATCCCCCGGCAGGTCACCGAGGGGCTGTTCTCGGAGGTCCACGCGAGCATCCTGATGAGCGCCACGCTCCGCCCCTTCGACGTCGTCGGCGACGTCCTCGGACTGGAGAGTCCGGCGACGCTCGCCTACGGCCTCGGCTACCCCGAGGAGAACCGCCGGACGTTCGCCGTGGAGGGGCCGGCCCTGTTCTCCTCCGAGCGCAACGACCCCGACACGCAGCAGGTCGTCGCCGACACGCTCTACGACGCCATCCGGTTCACGCCGGGGAACGCGCTGCTCTTCTTCCCGTCGTACGCCGAGGCCGAGCGCTACTACGAGCGGTTACGGGGGCGTCTCGACGCGACGTGCTACCTCGACGAGGCCGGCCAGAGCGTCGAGGACATCCGGAGTCGACTCGTCGAGGGCGAACGCGGGGCGCTGTTCACGTCGCTGTGGGGGACGCTCGCGGAGGGGGTGAGCTTCGACGGCGACGAGGCGCGCACGGTCGTCGTCGTGGGCGTCCCCTACCCGCACCTCTCAGACCGGATGGAGGCCGTCCAGGAGGCCTACGACCGGGCGTACGGGGGGCGGAACCGCGACGCCGGGTGGACCTACGCCGTCGAGATTCCGACCATCCGGAAGACCAGACAGGCGCTCGGGCGGGTCATCAGGTCGCCGAACGACTTCGGGGTGCGGATCCTCCTCGACCGCCGGTACACCCGCGAGAGCCGGGACATGGGCAAGTACGGCGTCCGGAGCGAGTTCCCGCCCGAGGAGCGCGACGAACTCATCGACGTCGCGCCGTCGAAACTGAAATTCGCGATGCTCAACTTCTACACCGACCACGACGCCTACGAGGGGGAACCGCCGAGCCCCTGACCGGTCTGCTGCGGACGCCCCCGGCCGCGACCGACCGGCTC
>JBDGSQ010000043.1:3675-27055 GCA_042217455.1 Haloferacaceae archaeon
CGGCCGCGACCGACCGGCTCCCGGCGAGGGCGCCCGGTGAATCCCACCGCGCTGGAGCGAGGGGCCCCATTCAAGTCGCCGGGTGAGAATAGCACGCACAGCGATGTACCAGCACATCCTCGTCCCGACGGACGGCAGCGAGGGAACGGCCGAAGTGGTCGCGCACGCCATCGAGATCGCGCGGGACCGCGACGCCACGGTCCACGTCCTCTCTGTCGCGGACCGGCGGGTCTACCTCTCGGCGGACGAAGACAGACAGGAGGAGGTTCTCGAACAGTTGCGGGCGCAGGCCCAGGAGGCGGTCGACTCGGCGGCGGCGGAGATCGAAGATGCGAGCGACGACGCCGGCGTGGACGTGGACGTCGTTACCGAGGTTCGCGAGGGGATTCCCCACACGGAGATTCTGCGGTACGGGGACGACGCGGACGTCGACATCGTCGTCATCGGCACCCACGGCCGGACCGGCAAGGAGAAACTCGTCCACCTCGGGAGCGTCACCGACCGGGTCGTCAAGGAGGCAGGCCAGCCGGTGCTGGTGGTCCGCATCGGCCCGGGCGAGGCGGACTGACGGTCGACGTCGCGAGCGTCCCGTCGCCGGCGAGTGCCACCCGCCGTCGACCGGGGCCTTATGTCTCTGAGGCCCCTACGAGTCCCGATGCGTCCCCAACCGCCGGGACCGAAGGGACTGCCGGTCGTCGGCAACGCGAGACGGTACGCGAGAGACCCGTTCTCCTTCCTCGACGCCTGCGCCGAGGCGTACGGCGACGTGATCAGCCTCCGGTTCGGTCCCATGGACGCCTACGCGGTGACGAATCCGGACGAGATAGAGCGGATACTGGTGACGGAGGCGGCGACGTTCCGCAAGCCGTCGTTCCGCGACGACGCCGTCGAGGACCTGCTCGGTGACGGCCTCCTCCTGAGCGAGGGCGAGCGCTGGCGGCGACAGCGCGACCTCGCCCAGCCGGCCTTCGCGATGAGCCGAATCACCGAACTCGACGGGCTGATGACCGACCGGACGCTCGACGTCGTCGCAGACTGGCGCGACGGCGACGTCGTCGACGTCGAGGGGGAGATGGCGCGCCTCACCGTCTCCATCATCGTCGAGGCGATGTTCGGCACCAGCCTCACCGACGAACAGGTCGAGACGGTCCACGAACACCTCGAACCGCTCGGTGCGCGGTTCGAACCGGACCCGCTCCGCTTTCTCCTGCCGAACTGGACGCCGACGCGGGAGAACCGCGAGTACCGCCGGGCGGTCCGTGCGCTCGAGGGCGTGCTCGACGAGGTGGTGGCCGAGCGCCGCGGGACCGAGTTCGGCGACGGCGGGGACCAGCCGACGGACCTGCTCTCGATTCTCCTGCGGGCGCAGGCCCGCGGCGAGCAGTCCGAGGAGCAACTCAGAGACGAGCTGATGACGATGCTGCTCGCCGGCCACGACACGACCGCCCTGACGCTCACGTACGCGTGGCTCCACCTCTCGGCGCATCCGAACGTCGAAGCGCGGGTCCACGAGGAACTGGCGGGGGTCGTCGCCGGCGACGTGCCGACCGCGGGCGAGGCCCGGCGGCTCTCGTACGTCGAGCGCGTCCTGCAGGAGACGATGCGGGTCGACCCGCCGGTGTACACGCTCTTTCGAGAGCCGGAGGTGGACGTCAGGGTCGGCGGCTACCGGATTCCGGAGGGTGCTGCGGTCATGCTCCCACAGTGGGTGGTCCACCGCTCACCCCGGTGGTGGGACGACCCGGAGACGTTCGACCCGGACCGGTTCCTCCCGGCGCGGAGCGGTGACCGGCCGCGGTACGCCTACTTCCCGTTCGGTGCCGGCCCCCGCCACTGCATCGGCAAGCAGTTCTCGATGCTGGAGGCGAAACTCGTCCTCGGAACCATCGCTGAGCGGTTCCGACTGACGCGAGCCGACTCGGGACCGCTCGAACGCCGCGGGTCGCTGACGATGCACCCGAAGGAGCCGCCGAAAATGCGACTCCACGCGCGGTGAGCGCGGTCCAGAGGAGGGACGTCGCGCCGCGGGCGGGGCAGCGTGACGTCGACGCCGGCGAGGCAGTGGACGTCGCCGCGGGCGAGGCAGCGAACGTCGCCGCCGGCGAGGCAGCGAACGTCGCCGCCGGCGAGGCAGTCCAGCGGGCGTCCGCTGAAGCGACGCCGGTCGCTCTCGACGATTGGGGGCCTGTACGGCGCCGCGACGATTCGAGACCCGTACGACGTTTCGAGGGTTGGACGCGAACGGCTTTACTCTGAAGTGGGGTAGGGCGAGGTACGATGCGACTGCCAATCCCGAAGAACCGGCTCGTGGCGCTCACGCTCGTGGGAGCACTCCTGACGACCGTCGTCGCCGCGGGACTCGCCGCGCCCGGCGTGCTCTCGAACGACGACACCCAGACCGTCGAGAACGCCGCCGGGCTCTCCGGCGACGCGCCGACGCCGAACGAGAACTTCACCCCGGCCGTCTCGACCAGCAGCGGAGGGGGCAACGGGGAACACGAGGAAGGCGAACACGAGGAATACGAAGAGGAGGAACACGAGGAGTACGACTGACGATGCTGTCGACGCTGGCGGACGGGCTCTCGTCCGGTCGATGTCGCCTCGGGTCCGCGGGTCGCGAGTTCGACCGCTGTGACGCGACGTTCCTCGTCCGGGTCGAAGGCATCCGGGACGGGGCCGTCGCGCTGGCGACGACCCTCTCGGTGCGCTCCGTGCTCCCGATGCTCCCGGCGCTCTCGCTCGTCGATACCCCCGCGCCCGCTGCCGACTGGCCCGGTGGAGCGGCGCTGGTCGTCCACGGCGGCGACCGGTTCGCGACCGACGGTTTCGACGCACACGTGTACGATGCCTAGTCAGCGAACCATCACCCTGCTCGCCGTGCTCGTCCTCGTAGCGACGGTGGCGGCCGGCTGGCAGATCGCCGACGTCCGGGACGCACAGGCCGCAGACGCGAAGACGGCGGACGTGACGAAGCAGGTGACGAGCAGACAGGCGACCAGCGACTACGACGGGGACGGAATCGACGACGGCGTCGACCGGTGCCCGACCCGCCCGGAGACGCAGAACGGCTTCCAGGACGGCGACGGCTGTCCGGACGTCGTGGCGACCACGGGGGCCTCCTGATGGAGGTCGTCTGGTTCCTCGACCGGGCGGCGGCGCTGGTCGCCTACCCGGCGCTGTATCTCGCGGTCATCACCGGCGTCTTCTACGACACCCGCTCGTTCGGCTTCCTCGGCGACGCGGCGCGGGACGTCCACGTCGAGGTGTCGGCGTTCGCCACGCTGATGATGCTGCTACACGGCGTCGTCGGCGTCCTCGACACGTGGCTCGTCCTCGCCGGGCAGGTCCCCGCGCCGGCGTACTCGAACAGGTATCTGCTGGCCGGCGCAGTCGTCGGCGCGGGGGGGCTCTTGCTCCTGCTCGTCGCGGTCCTCGGCTTCGTCGACGCCCGCCGCTTCGAGCGTCCGTGGGGACCGCGCGTCGTCCACGCGTTCGCCTACGGCGGGTTCGCCTTCGCCACCGTCCACGCCGCCGCAATCGGCACGGACGTCGTGTCGTTCGTCCGGCCGGGACTGCTCGCCGGAGCGGCCTTCCTCGTCTACGTCCTGCTGCTGCGACTCGTCGGTGAGGGCCGGGAGAACGCGGACGCCGGGGGCGTCGGGGGCTAGCGGGAGAGCGTCAGCGACACCCGGAGAACACAGCGACACGCAGCACACAGCGGCACCCAGACACGCACGGAACGCCGGCGAAACGTCCCGGCGGCTGTCGGAACGTCGAAGTCCCCGCCGGACACGACGGACGGAAACGTCCGGTATCCTCCAGTTTCCGCACGAGAGAACGGGGAAACGAGACGGTAATCCGATCACGCTCGCGACAGAAACGCCGACGACGCCCGACGCTCGTACGGGAGCGGTGACGGCGCGCGGGCACTTGCGGTCCGGTGGCGAACGACACCGCGCTACCCGACCCTCGGGTTCGTCGGGAGGGCAAATGGTTGAGTTTCAGATACGATGTGTATTTCGAACGAGAACGTCACGTACTCCGTTCTATATCTAACAATCTACATGCGTAACACATCGTTTTTCACAATGAAATGTCGTCTGAGCTGACCATTTCTTGCGAGCGCATAACAATTCTCGGCGGGAGCGTTGGCACTCGTGGACGGGTGAGACGCCGTCCCGTCCGACGACCGCTATGAGAGACCAACCACCTCGGCTTGCCGGTCGCAAGCCGACACGACGAGCGGTACTGCGAACGGCCGGCGTGACCACCCTCGCGGGCGGGGGGCTGGGAGCGCTCGCCTCGCCGGCGGCGGCGCAGAACCCACACTACGTCGGGAAGGTCGACACGCGACTGTCGTGTTCGAGCGACCCGCTGAACTCCTGTCTCTCCGTGAGCGGGAAGGTCGCGGGAGTGGGGAACACCGACCGGTACGCGCGGTTCTCCGCCGACGTGCGGGTGTTCCAGGAGTGCGTGACGTCGAACGACAAGCACCACCACCCCCCGAGTCAGCCGCAGGGTGCGGGAGAGGAGGTGACCGCGGGAGCGCGGCTGACCCCGGAGAACGGGAAGATCCTGTTCGACTTCACTATCTGTGCCGACGACCTGCCGGACGAGTTCACCACCCCACTGGACTGCTCGCCGGGCCACGACCGCAGGGTCGTCGTCACGTACGACAACCCCGAACTCTGCTGGGACCTGGACCTGAGCGGCGACGACCTGGACGCGAACGGCGAGGTGATTCCGGAGAACGTCGAGTGCAACTCGATGGTCAAACGGTTCGGAGACGAGACGTGTTCGGCCGTCCTCGACGAGTAGGTCAGTAGGCGTCCCAGAGGTCGAACAGTCTGTCGACGAGGCGGTCGGTGAAGGTCTGTCGGTGGACCGTGTAGAGGTAGGTCACGCGCTCGGCGTCGGTGAGGTGATAGAGCACCCGCCGACCGTCTCGCTCCTTCTCGACGAGGTTCGCCTCAGAGAGCTTCGAGAGGTGCCACGAGACCGTCGACCGAGAGCGGTCGAGTCGGTCGCTCAGGTCGGTGGTGGTGAGCGGCCCCTCGGCGGCGAGGTAGGCGACGATGCGGCGAGAGATAGTCCGCCGCAGGGCGTTCATCACCGTCTGGTCGCCCTCGTCGAACGATTCCGCGGGGTAGTACCGCGTGTACGACCCGTCCTCGGACGATTCGAGGAGGCCCTCGTCGACCAGCCAGCGGACGTGGTACTGGAGGGTCCCCTGCGCGTAGTCGAACGCCTCCACGAGGCCCCGGAAGTGGATTCCCGGGTTGTCGAGGACGTACTGGAATATCTGCCGGCGGGACTCCAGTTCGAGGTCGTCCATGGTCACCTGCGCGCGAGCGCGAGGAAGAACGCGAGCAGTCCCACGAGGACGAGTATCCCCGACGCGTGTTCGACGAGTTCGACGTTCGCGGCCGGAACGAGGGCGACGAGCCAGTACTCGAGGAACACGACCAGTCCCCGGAGCGCGAAGAGGGTGTAGGCGACGGTGACGACGAGCATCCGCCGGTCGCGCTCTCTACGCCACGCGACGAGGCTCAGGACGGCCAGCGTCGCGGCGACGACGAAGATTCCGAGACTGACGTACTGTTCGAGCTGTTGGGCGAGTGCGGCCATCTCTCTTTCAACCACGCCGGCGCGGGCGCGACGTGGTCGAACCGAGACGCCCGGACTGAAAAAGGGTTGTCGTGCAGGCGTCGAATCGGTGCGACGGGGCAGAGGGGAGGCTCACTCTCAGGTGGGCAGGCCGAACGACGCGGCAGCCTCTCGGTGGGTCGCGTCCCAGAGTTCCAGCCGCGAAACCGTCCACGTCACCGGTGTGAACTCGACGCCAGTGAGCGCCTCGGCGTCCGCTATCGACCCGCCGCGGGCGAGCGTGACGTGCGGGACGTAGTCGTCGCCTTCGAGGCCCGAGACGGGGTCGAACTCGCCGACGAGGCGGCGGTGGAGGCGTTCGACGCCGGGGCTCTCGACGGCGAGGTAGACGACCGGGGCCGACCCGACGGGCGGGTCGGCGAAGTAGTCGACGCCGGCGACGCGAGCCTCGAACGCCGGCGCACCAGCGAGGGAGGTTCGCAGGCGTTCGCGGACCCGCGAGAGCGACCCGTCGCCGAGGCGCTTGACGACGAGCGTGTGCCGCTCTCGAATCCGGTCGAACGGAAGCAGTCGGGCGTGGAGGTCGCCCGCGAGTCGCTCGACGTCGCCGGGGACGGGGACGTTCAGGCTGTACACGGGCGTGCTTCGATACGCGGGCGTTTCAGGGTGTCGACCCGGCCGGATGCGGTTCAACCGGCCCGGTCAGATATGGTCGAATCGGTCCGGCCGGATGCGGTTCAATCGGCCCGGTCGGAAGCAGTCCAATCGGCCCGGCCGGAAGCAGTCCAATCGGCCCGGCCGGAAGCAGTCCAATCGGCCCGGCCGGAAGCAGTCCAATCGGCCCGGTCAGATGCGGTCGAGCAACCAGAGGACGATGAGCGCGACGACGACCAGCCCGAGGAGCGGACGAAGCGGACTGAACAGCCACGAGAGGACGTTCAACACCTCGCCGAGGATTTCGAGCACGATCCAGACGACGACCAGTACGAGGACGATTCGCAGGAGGTCCTCGACTTCGATTGCCGCGCGCGACGGGGGCATACAGCCGATTTCGTCTGGGTGGCCCAAAAACGCATTGACGGACCAGACCTTTATCCCGGTTGCCACGAACCGACACGTATGGCCAGCATCTTCCGAACGCTGGGACGACTGAGCGCGCAGGGCGTGCCGCGCCGAGCCCAGCGGGCCGCCGTCCTCGTGGTCCTCCTGTTTTTCGCCCTCCTCGTCGTCCCGCCGGACCCCGTCACCTACGTCGGACTCGTGGCGCTGGTGCTCGCCGCCGCGACGGTGTCGAGCGCCGTCGAGGTGGTGCAGGCCTACGAGAAGCGCGCGCTGACGGTCTTCGGCGAGTACCGTGGCCTCCTCGAACCGGGACTGCACTTCGTCCCGCCGTTCGTCTCGCGCACCTACGCCTTCGACCTCCGGACCCAGACGCTCGACGTCCCGAAACAGGAGGCGATAACCGAGGACAACTCGCCGGTCACCGCAGACGCCATCGTCTACATCCGCGTGATGGACGCGAAGAAGGCGTTCCTCGAGGTCGACGACTACGAGCGCGCCGTCTCGAACCTCGCCCAGACGACCCTCCGAGCGGTACTCGGCGACATGGAACTCGACGAGACGCTCAGCCGCCGGGACGAGATAAACCGCCGCATTCGCATCGAACTCGACGAGCCCACAGACGAGTGGGGCGTCCGGGTCGAGTCGGTCGAGGTGCGCGAGGTCAACCCGAGCGCGGACGTCGAGAACGCGATGGAAGAACAGAGCTCCGCAGAGCGGCACCGCCGCGCCATGATTCTGGAAGCGCAGGGCGAGCGCCGGAGCGCAATCGAGTCGGCGGAGGGGGCGCGGGCCGCGAACGTCATCCGGGCGCAGGGCGAGAAGCAGGCGTCGATACTCTCCTCGCAGGGGGACGCCATCGCGACGGTCCTCCGGGCGCGGTCCGCCCAGTCGATGGGCGAGCGAGCCGTCGTCGAGCGGGGGATGGAGACCCTCGAGACCATCGGGCAGGGCGAGTCCACGACGTTCGTCCTCCCGCAGGAGCTCACCTCGCTGCTGGGGCGGTACGGCAAGAGCCTCACCGGCAGCGACGTGCAGGACCGCGAGGGACTGGACAGCCTCGGCTTCGACGAGGAGACCCGCGAACTGCTCGGCCTCGACGACATCGAGGAGATGCTCGGCGGCGGCGCGCCGGGTAACGGCGAAACCGCCGACCCCGAGAGCGTGCGAGAGTCTCCGGAGTGACCGCTCTCTCGTAGACGCCGCTCGCATCGTCGCCGCCGACGCACCCGATTCCCTGCCAGCGCCCGCACCGTCGCCGCCGGCTCACCGGAGGTTCAGCCAGACGAGGAGCGACTGTACCACGAGCAGGAGACAGAGCAGGGCGGCGACGGCCGCGCGGTACCACCGGGCGTCACGCCCGTCGAGGGGAGCCGCCGCGTCGGCGACCCGGAGCGCGACGAACGCCGCGACAGCGGTGACGGGCACGAGGGCCACGCCCAGCCGGCGGGGGAGTGTCGCGTCGGCGGTGACGCCGCCGTCGAGGCCGACGGTCCAGTGGACCGCGATCGACGGGGGAAGCGACCCGAGGGCGGCGACCCCGAGGAGGGCCGTAACGGCGAGGAGTGCAGCGGCGGCGACGTCGAAGCCGCGTCCGGCGAGCCGGGTCACGTGGCCACCTCCCGGGAGTCGCCGACGTCTACGTCCGAATCTGCTTCCGCCGCGGGTGAGTCTGCGTCGACATCTGAAGTGACGTCAGCGTCTGCACCCGAAGTGACGTCAGCGTCTGCACCCGAAGTGACGTCAGCGTCTGCACCTGCAACGGCGTCCGCGGCGCGAACAGCGTCGGTCGGCGCGAGCGTCCTCGGGCCGAAGCGCGCGAGGACGAGGAGGGCGGCCGCGAACGAGGCGGCGAGGAACGGTGCCGTGGGGGGAACCGGGAGCGTGTCCAGCGCGACCCCGGCGAATGCGACGCCCTGGACCGCGTTGACGCCCCCGTGGAGCAGCACCGCGACGGGGACGCTCCCCCCGGAGCCGTTGTAGGCCCACGTCAGGAGGACCGAGAGGCAGACGACGGCGGGGCCGTACAGCAGGAACGACCGGTCGGCGTAGAGACCCGACTCGAGGACGAACAGCGGAAGGTGCCAGAGCGCCCAGACCGCGCCGAGGAGGACGCTCGCCGAGAGCGCGCCGAACCGCGACTGCAGGTGCGGGAGCGCGAACCCGCGCCAGCCGAGTTCCTCCTGTCCGCCGCCGAGCAGTGCGGTCAGGAGCAGCGACGCCGGGAGCACCGGGGCGACGCGGGCGAGTCGGTCGAGCGTGAGAGCGGCACCGGACGCGCCCGCGGCGGCGACGACCCCGGCACCGAGCGCCAGCGGAGCGGCGAGGGCGGCGACGTACCAGCGCGGGGGGGCCCGGAGGCGGCGGACCCCCTGGAACCAGTCTGCGAACTCGCCGCGGCCGTACGCGACGACGGCGGCCGCGACCGGCGGACCGAACGCGCCGGGCGCGAGGACTAGCTTGCCGACTCGACCGGGCGAGACGGCGAGGAACGTCGGAATCCAGAACCCCCACGAGAGCGCGAACGCGAGGGCGATGAACGCGGCCACCGGGCGTCGGTCGAGGACACCTGCGAGTCCGGCAGTGCGATTCGAGGGCATACGAACGGGGAGCGCCTCGACGGGCAAATAACGCTCCAGTACGAGATTAGTGAAATCTCCCTGACTCGTCCGAGCGCTTACGTCGCCGCGGGACGTCGGCACCGCCATGGGCGGAAACGGCGGCGGTTCCGGGGAGGGAGACGGCCCGCTCCGGGTCGGGACGCCGACGGAGGCCTTCGACGCGCTCCGTGACGAGCGCCGGGTACGCGTCCTCGAAGTGCTGGCGGCGCGCCGGCGAAAGCATCCGGAGGACCCGACGCTCGGGTTCGCCGAGTTGCGGAAGCGGGCCGGCGTCCCCGACTCCGGGAACTTCAACTACCACCTCGGGAAGCTGCGGGACCGGTTCGTCGTCGAGGCCGAGGGAGGGTACCGCCTCACCCCCGCGGGGGTGAAAGTGGTCAGCGCCGTCGTCAGCGGCGCCTACGCCGAACACGACCCGCGGGAGGAACGACTCGACGAGCCGTGTCCGGCCTGCGGGGCGACGTTGCGGGCGACCGTCGAGCGCGGGCTGCTCACCCTCGCCTGCGCGGGCGACCACCGGTTCCGGAACGTCGTCCCGCCGTCGCTGCTCGACGCGCCGGCGGACGAACTGGTCGCGCGGCTGGTGACCGCCACGCGAAACGACTTCGAACTCGTCCGCGAGGGGGCCTGTCCGTTCTGCGAGGGACCGCTCTCGGTCTCGTGGGCGGGACCGGGCGAGGACGCGCACCTGTTCACCGGCCGGTGTCCGCGGTGCAGCGCCGGCGTCGAACTCCCCGCGGGCGCGGTGGCGACGTCCCACCCCGCGGCGGTGTCGTTCTGTCACGAGCGCGGGGTCGACCTCCGGGAGGACCCGTACCTGACGCTCCGCTACTGGACCGGCGACCCGGTGTCGGTCGCGTCGCGCGACCCGGTGCGACTCGACGTGTCGGTGTCGCTTCCGGAGGCGGCTCCCGGCGACGAACTCGTCCTCGGCGTCGACGACGCCCCCTCGGTCGTGGCGGTACAGCCCGGCGAGGACTAGAACGGGTCTTCTGCCTCGGTCGTGGCGGTACAGCCCGGCGAGTGGGGACTAGAACATGTCCTCTGGCTCGGGCGCGACGCCGTCCTCGTCGTCGCCGCCCCGGAGGTCGAACTCCTCCCGGAGGTCGCGGATGCGGTCGCGGATGTCGGCCGCGAGTTCGAACTCGAGGTTGTCCGCGGCCTCCCGCATCCGGTCTTCGAGGAGTTCGATCTGCCGGGCGGCCGCGTCTGCGTCCTCGGGGGCGGCTCCGGTCGCCCCTGAGGTGTCGGTCTTGCTCCCCGGGAGGTTCGTCTCGCCGACGGCCTTCTCGATGGTCGTCGGTTCGTGGCCGTGCTCCTCGTTGAACTCCCGCTGGATGCGCCGCCTGCGGCGGGTCTCCTCGATGGCCTCCTCCATCGCGTCGGTCCGGTCGTCGGCGTAGAGAACGACCTCGCCCTCGACGTTGCGGGCGGCCCGGCCCATCGTCTGTACCAGCGTCGTCGCAGAGCGCAGGAAGCCCTCCTGGTCTGCGTCGAGGATGGCGACCAGCGACACCTCGGGGATGTCCAGTCCCTCCCGCAGGAGGTTGATGCCGACGAGGACGTCGATCTCGCCGAGGCGGAGGCTCCGGACGAGTTCGTGTCGCTCCAGCGTGTCGGTCTCGTCGTGCATGTAGGCGACGTCGACGCCGGCCTCCTCTACGTACTCGGTGAGGTCCTCGGCCATCCGCTTTGTGAGCGTGGTCACGAGGACGCGCTCGTCGCGCTCGATGCGTTCGTCGATACGGTCCAGGAGGTCCTCGACCTGTCCGGACGCGTCGGCGACTTCGACTGCGGGGTCGACGAGGTAGGTCGGCCTGACGATCTGCTCGACGACCTGCCCCGAGCTGTCGAGCTCGTAGTCGCCGGGCGTCGCGGAGACGTACAGCGTCTGGTCCGTCTTCTCCTCGAACTCCTCGAAGGTGAGCGGGCGGTTGTCGTAGGCGGTCGGGAGGCGGAAGCCGTTCTCGACCAGCGAGTCCTTGCGGGACTTGTCGCCGGCGAACTGGCCGCGGATCTGCGGGAGCGTCTGGTGGGACTCGTCGACGACGGTGAGGAAGTCGTCCGGGAAGTAATCCAGCAGGGTGTAGGGCGCGTCGCCGGAGTCGCGGTCCGAGAGGTGGACCGAGTAGTTCTCGATGCCAGAACAGTAGCCCGTCTCCCGGATCATCTCGAGGTCGAAGGTGGTGCGCTCCTCGATCCGCTGGGCGGCGACGAGGTCGCCCTGTCGCTCGAAGTAGCGGACGCGGTCTGCCATCAGCTCTTCGATCTCCCCGATGGCCCGTTCGAGGCGCTCCTCGGGGATGGAGTAGTGCTCGGCCGGGTGGACCAGCACCGCCGGCTCCTCGGATTTGACCTCGCCCTCGAGCGGGTCGAGCTTCCGCAGGCGGTCGATCTCGTCGCCCCAGAACTCGATGCGGACCGCGTACCGGCCGTACATCGGGAACACCTCGACCGTGTCGCCGCGGACGCGGAAGGTTCCCTGCGTGAAGTCGACGTCGTTGCGGTCGTAGTTGAGGTCGACGAGGCGCGCGAGCAACTCGTCTCTGTCGATCTCCTGTCCGCGCTCGAGGCGGAGCGACATGTCCACGTAGTTGCGCGGGTCGCCGAGGCCGTAGATGGCGGAGACGGAGGCGACGACGACGACGTCGTCGCGGGTGAGTAGCGACCGGGTCGCCGAGTGGCGCAGGCGGTCTATCTCGTCGTTGATGGAGGCGTCCTTGTCGATGAAGGTGTCCGTCTGCTCGACGTAGGCCTCCGGCTGGTAGTAGTCGTAGTAGGAGACGAAGTACTCGACGGCGTTGTCCGGAAAGAGGTTCCGGAACTCCTCGTACAGCTGGGCCGCGAGGGTCTTGTTGTGGGCGATGACCAGCGTCGGCTTCTGTATCTCCTCGATCACCCACGAGACGGTGTTGGTCTTGCCGGACCCGGTGACACCGAGCAGGGTCTGTCTCTCCATTCCCTCCTCGAATCCGCGCGCCAGTTGCTCGATGGCCGCTGGCTGGTCGCCGGCGGGGTCGAACGGCGCGTCGACGCGGAACTCGCGTTCGACGTCCGGACGGTCGACGGAGAGCGGGCCGGAGTCGGTGTCGCTCATCGGTACGGGTAACGGCCGCAGGGGGTTTACAGTTGTTGCACGGGCCGCTCCGGGGGAACCGCGACGGGTCGAGGGGACATCTTCACGAAGTTGAGAATAGTAACGTATTTGTGACGGTGAGGAGGGAAGCGACACACGAGATGACCGAGACACACCGGCAGTCGGTGCGGACCGCGTCGACGACGAATCGGAGAGCGGTCGCGGACGAGCGACACGAGCGGGCAGACGAGCGACACGAGCGGGCAGACGAGAGCCGGGGTGAGTCAGCGCCGTGACCGACTCCGGCTCCGCGCTCGAACAGCGACTCGGACTGCTCGACGCCGTCCTCCTGAGTTTCGGCGGGATGGTCGGGTCGGCGATATTCATCTTCCCGGGGACGACGGGGCGACTCGTCGGCCCGGCCTCCGTCGGCGCGTGGCTCCTCGCCGGGGTGCTGATGGTCGCCGTCGCGCTCTGTTACACCGAACTCGCGCTCGCGTTCCCGCGTGCGGGAGCAATCGCCGTCTTCCCCTACGAGTCGTTCGGCCCGTACCCCTCGATTCGGGCGTTCGCGAGCTACCTCGAGGGCGTCGGCTACACCATCGGCTGGGTGTTCGCCATCACCATCTCGGCGCTCGCGGCCGCGAACTACCTCGCCGTGGTCGTCCCCGCGGCCGCCGGGCACACCGTCGGCGTCGCGCTCGCGGCCATCGTGCTCGCGGCCGTCGTCAACCTCCTCGGCGTCACGGTGGCGAGTCGGACGAACCTGCTGCTCTCTGCGCTCCTGCTCGCCGTCCTCCTCGCGTTCGTCGCCACCGGCCTGTCGGCCGCCTCCCCGGCGAACTACCGACCCGTCGTCACCGGCGGGACGTGGGACTTCTTCGCCGCCGTGCAGGTGGCCATCACCGGCTACGGCGCGTGGACCGCCATCCCGTCGGCGGTCGAGGAGATACGCGACCCCTCCCGGACCGTCCCCCGGGCGATACTGCTCTCGCTCGCGCTCACGACCGTGGTCTACACCGCTATCGTCGCCGCGGTCCACGGCGTCGTCTCCCCCTCGCAGTTCGTCGAGGGGAGCGTCGCGGCGCAGGCGCCCCTCCGGGTCGCCGCCGACGCCCTCGCCCTGCCGTGGCTCCGCGCCCTGCTCGCCGTGGCCGCCGTGGTCGCCATCTTCACGACCATGCTCATCGGAATGCTGAGCGCGGGACGCGTCCTCCTCGCCCTCGGTCGGAACGACACGCTCCCGGCCGTCTTCGAGACGACGAGCGACCGGTTCAGCGTCCCGTGGGTCGCCATCGCGTTCGTGGCGGTGGTGGCGGGCGCGCTCGCCACCGTCCCCCAGTACTTCTACCAGTTGCTGGTCATCGCCGCCGTCGTCGGGACGGGTCTCCCCTACGCCATCAACGTCCTCTCGTTCGTCGGCTTCCGGTACTACCGGCGCGACGTGACGCCCTCGTTCCGCGCGCCCGGCGGGTACGCGCTCCCGGTCGTCGCGTTCGTCGTCCTCGCCATCGCCATGCTCGGCCTCGGTTCGACCGAGGTGCTGTGGTCGGTCGGCGCGCTCGTGGCGCTCTCTGCGTACTTCGTCGTCCGGACCGCCCGCAACCCGGAGATTCTCCGGGGCGTCCCCGCCGCCGAGAGCGACCCGGAGTAGAGAGGCGTACCGGGAACGACCCGGAGTAGAGAGGCGTACCGGGAACGACCCGGAGTAGAGAGGCGTCGCCGTCGACGACCCCGGGCGATGGAACCCTCCACGTGGGAGCGTCGCCTTCGACGACCTCGGGTGGTGGACCACTCCACGTGGGAACGTCGTCGTCGACGCCCCTAGGCGACGGGGGCCTCTCCGTGGGGACGATGCGGGACGTTTTGTCGGTCCGGGTCCACAGACCGCCCATGGAGGTCACGGTCTACGGTCCACTCAGGAGCGCGACCGGCGGGAAGACGGTGGACGTCGCCTTCGACGGTGACACCGTCGCCGACGCCGTAGCGGCGTTCGCAGACGCCTACCCCCGCGCCCGGTCGCAACTCTACGCGGACGACGGATCGCTCAGACCGAGCGTACGGGTCGTGCGAGACGGCGACCGCGCCGAGCCGGACGACCCGTGCCCGGCCAACGCGGAGCTGTCGCTCTTCCCGGCGATGCAGGGCGGGTGACCCCGTCGCCGACCCGCAGTCTGTCTATCGCGGACGAGGTGAGTCGGCCGCCGACTCAGAGTCCGTACTGCTCGCGGACGAGGTGGTCGATGCCGCGCGCCTCCAGTTTCGACATCGGGACCAGCATGGTCAGCTGCACGACGCCTGGGAGGCGGCCGACCTCGACGCCGCCGGTGAACGTAGAGCGCGCACGGATCTCGCCCTCGCTCATGTCGAGGAGTGTCCCGGCCCGGTCGAAGGCGTTCTCGGTGGCGTCGTTGATGGTCGCCCCGGACCCGACGACCTGAATCGGCCCGACGTCGTCCTCGACGTCGACGCCGTACTGCTCACCGAGCGCGCGGCCGCGGTCCAGTTCCTCGTCGGTGAACGGCTTCGCGATGTGCGGGAGGTCCTCCGCGTTGGGGAGGAGGAGCGGCCCGTCGATGTCGAGCCCCTTCACCACCTCGACGCCGAACTCGGCTCTCCCGCTCACGTCGGTGGTGTGCAGCGAGAGTTCGCCGTCGCCCTGATTCGCGTGCATGTCGCCGACGTAGATGCCGCCGCCGTCGACTTTCACCGGGACGACGAGCGTCGCGCCCTCCCGGACGGCGTTGATGTCCATGTGGCCGTCCGTGCGCTGGCCGAGGGCCTCCTCGTCGGGGAGTCCCCAGTCGTGGCCCGCGCCGACGAGGAACTGCCCGAAGTCCCCGGCGTTGTGCGAGTCGGGCATCTCGATGGGCGGCGTCGAGCCGATGTTCCCGATGAACGGCCGGAGGTGGCCGAGCGTCCCCGGCATCTCCGACGGCTCGTAGAGGAGGATGGGGTGCTGTTCGGAGTGGTCGGGGAGCGCCATCGCCTCCTCGGCGCGGTGTGCGAGGTCGTCTGCGGCCTCCGCGTCCATCGTCAGTCCGACCTCGTCGTCCTCGTCGAAGGCGGCGGTGTAGCCGAACTCGAACCCGAACGAGGAGGCGTTCGCGCCGCACTCGGCACAGCGAACGGACTCCTCGCCGACGCCCTCGACGACGGACTCGGGCCACTCGGCACCGCACTCGGGACACCGGTGGTCGACGAACGGGTCGTCGCCGAACGCGCCCTCGCGCTCGGCCATGCTCCCGGTGCTCGTCGCCACGCTCGTCACCTCGATATCTCGGATCGTGATGGCGATGGCGTCGCCGACTTCGGCCCCGTCGACGCGCACCGGCCGGGTCACCTCGTGGCCGCCTCTGAACGACGGCGTTATCATCGGCCCCCAGCAGGCCGGCGGCGTGTGGGTGCGGAGCGTCCCCCCGTCGGCGACCGTCCCGGCCCACTCCTGGTCCGGACCGACGAGGCCCTTCGTGTACCGATCGACCGCGAGCTCCTGTTTCACTTCCTGTTGTGCCATTGCACGTCGACGTTGGGCGAGAACAGTTATCAACCTTCACACGGCTCCCCGCCTCGACCCCTTCGTTTCCGATGGAAACCGGGGGACTGCGGACCGATACCTGAGAAAATCGACAGTTCCACTCCGGTGTGTGTCGTCGCGCGCCTCGCCCCGGCGCCCCCTCACCGCCACTGTCGGAGTCTGGCGCGCCGGTCGACCGACGGCCAAAGAATCTTGGGTACCCGCAATAATGTACCACACGTCTATGTCCGACACAGGGTACGCGAAAGACGTGGTGGTATCGGCGGACTGGGTCGAGGAGCGACTGGACGAGTTCCAGGACGACGACTCGGGCATGCGACTCGTCGAGGTCAACAGCCCCGAAACCCCCGAGGAGGACTTCCCGTCGGCGTACGACGAGGGGCACGCCCCCGGCGCGGTCGGCTTCCAGTGGGACGAGGACCTCTCGGACCAGGTCAGACGCGACATTCTCAGAAAGGAGGACTTCGAGCGAGTCGTCGGCGACGCCGGCATCTCCGCGGACACGACCGTCGTCTTCTACGGCGACGGGTGGATAGCCAACTGGTTCGCCCTGTTCGCCTACTGGGAGTTCAAGTACTACGGCCACGAGGACGCCCGCGTCCTCGACGGCGGCAAGAAGTACTGGGTGAACGAGGGCTACCCGCTCACCGGGGAGGAACCCGACTTCACGCCGCGGGAGTACGAGGCCCGCGGCCCGTTCGAGGGCATCCGCGCCTACAAGGAGGACGTAGAGCAGGCGATGGAGAGCGGCATCCCGATGGTCGACGTCCGCTCGCCCGCGGAGTTCACCGGCGAGAAGATCGCCCCGGAGGGGATGAAAGAGACGGCCCAGCGCGGCGGCCACATCCCGGGAGCCCGGAACGTCCCCATCGCCGAGGTGCTGAACGACGACGGGACGTTCAAGAGCGCAGCCGAACTCCGCGACATCTACGCCCGCCGCGACGTCGACGGCGACGAGGCCATCATCACCTACTGCCGGGTCGGCGAGCGCTCGTCCATCGAGTGGTTCGCGCTCCGGGAACTGCTCGGCTACGACGACGTCCGCAACTACGACGGGTCGTGGACCGAGTGGGGCAACACCATCAGAGCGCCCATCGAGACGGGCGAAGCGGGCGAGAGCGAGTAGCCGGGCGCTGGAGTCCGGCGGCGGCGGGAACCGCAGCCACTCCCGCCGGGAACCGCAGCCACTCCCGCCGGGAACCGCACCTGCTCCCTACTGTTCTCCACCGGCGGCCGGGTCGAGTTCCGCAGACAGCAGCGCCGTCAGTTCGACCACGAGCGCAACGACGAGGGGGCCGGCGATGACGCCGACGGCACCGAGGCTCAGGAGGCCGCCGGTGAAGCCGACGAAGTAGAGACTCCCGGGCAGGTCGGCCGTCTCGCGGGCGAGCCGGGGGCGGACGAGGAGGTCAGGGAGCGCCGCGACGAGGACGCCGCCGCCGACGAGGACGACGAGCGCCGAGGCCACGTCGCCGGTGGTGACGTGGTACGCCGCGAGGCCGACGAGGAGCAGACTCGGTCCGACGATGGGGAGAAACTGGAGGAGCGCGGCGACGACGGCGAGCGTGACCGGAAACGAGTACCCGAGGAGCGTGAAGAAGGGCAGGGCGAGGAGGAAGGTGCCGACGGCCGTGGCCGCCTGCAGGACGTAGATGGCGAACAGCGTCTCCCGGGCGCGGCGGTTCAGCGCGGCGGCGACGTCGCGGTAGTCCGGGGGGACGACCGCGAGAATCGCCCGCCGCGTCCGGTGTCGGTGGTAGACGAGCGCGAACACGAGCAGGACGAACAGGCCGAGTTTGACGAGGAGGACCGGCCCCGCGACGGCCACCGTCCTGACCACCGACCGGGCGAGGTTCGTGAGCAGGGCGACGACCTGTTCGAGGGTGACGACGTACCGCAGGCCGAACAGTTCGACGGCGAACTGCTCGGGGACCAGCGCGAGCAGTTCCACGATGCTCTGAAAGCGAACGAAGAGGACGACGCCGAGCGGTGCGGTCACGAGGACGCCCGCCCCGAGGGCCGCGAGCGTGGAGGCGGCGCTGGCCCACCACGCCGAGAGGCCCCGGTCGACGAGTCGTTCTCTGAGCGGAAACAACAGGTAGGCGACGGTGACGGCGAAGAACACGGTGCCGAGGACGTCGACGAGGATGAACCCGGCCACCACGGAGAACGCCGCCAGCAGCGCCGCCAGCACGTACGGTCGTCTGTCTGTCACGACCGAGGGAGCGTCCCGACGGGTCAAAACCGTTACCGTCGAGGGAGTTTCGTCGCGGAGCCGACCGGCCGCGGTTCCGACCCGCGCCCGTCGCGGACCACGGGCGTTAAATACCACTGGCTGTAATCACTGGGTAATGGAACGACGGACCTTCATCCGAACGGTGGGGACCGGTGCCGCCGCACTCGTCGCCGGCTGTTCGGGACAGGGCAGCCAGCAGACGACGACCGAGACCGAGGGGGAGACGACCACGGCGTCGGAGACGACCACCCGGACCGAGACCGGGACCACGGTCGGGACCGCCTCCGGCGACCGGACGCTCGTCGTCGCCACCTACAGCCCCTTCGTCGACGCCCCGAGTTCGAGTCCGGGCGCGTGGCTGAAAGAGCAGTTCGAGTCGGAGTACGACGCCACGCTCGTCTGGCAGACGCCGGACAGCGAGATCAACTACTACATCGAGCGGGCGCTCCAGAACGTCGACATCGAGGCAGACGTGTACGTCGGTCTCAACACGGACACGCTCATCCGCATCGACGAGAAGCTTGACCAGCCGCTGTTCGCCGAGGTCGGCTCGGGCGACATCGCGGGGCGCGACGACGTGAAGCAGTCGCTCGAGTTCGACCCGAAGGGGAGGGCGATTCCCTACGACACGGGCTACATCAGCCTCGTGTGGAACGAAAACGAGATTCAGGCCCCGGCGACCTTCGACGGCCTGCTCGACTCCGAGTTCTCCGGGGACCTCATCACGCAGAACCCCACGTCGAGCGAGACGGGCCGGGCGTTCCTCCTGCACACCATCAAGGCGAGGGGGGCCGACGGATATCTCGACTACTGGAAGCAGCTGAAGGACAACGACGTCCGGGTGCTGGGGACGTGGTCCGACGCCTACACCGCCTACTCCAGCGGCGAGGCCCCGATGGTCGTCTCCTACTCGACCGACCAGGTGTACGCCCACCGGGCCGACGAGGACCTGAGCGAGCACCAGATTCGGTTCCTGAACGACCAGGGGTACGCCAACCCCGAGGGGATGGCCCAGTTCGCAGACACCGACAACCCGGACCTCGCGCGCCAGTTCATGGAGTTCGTGCTCACGCCCGAAGTGCAGGCGGAGATAGCCGTCCGGAACGTCCAGTTCCCGGCGACCACGACGGCGGAGCTGCCCGACGAGTACGCGAAGTACGCCCTCGAACCGCCCGAGCCCGTCACCTTCACGTACCAGGAACTGAAGGGTAACGTCGGTGACTGGGTCGACGCCTGGGCACAGCAGTTCGCGAGCAAATAGCGTGACCGGGCGGGTTCGCCGTCTCGCCCGTCGCCTCCGGGAGCGGCTGGAACGGCGCGCGCTCACGATACTGGCTGTCGCCACCGCCGCCGTCCTCCTCGTGCTGTTCTACTACCCGGTCGCGACGGTGTTCGTCGACGCCGTGTACGCCGGCGGCCGGTGGACGCTGGCCGCCTTCCGGGAGATACTCTCCTCGCGGTTCTACCGGTACGACCTGATCGGCTTCACCGCCTACCAGGCGTTCCTCTCGACGCTGGCGAGCGTGGCCCTCGGCCTCCCCGGCGCGTGGGTCCTCTCGCGGTTCGAGTTCCGGGGGAGAGAGACGCTCCGCTCGCTGACGATTCTCCCCTTCGTCCTCCCCTCGATAATGGTCGCCATCGGCTTCGTCGCCATGTTCGGCGAGCAGGGGACGCTCAACCGCGCCCTCGCGCTCGCGGGCCTCGGCCGGGTGCACCTGCTGTACACGCTCCAGGCGATTCTCGTCGCCCACGCGTTCTACAACGCGCCGCTCGTCACCCGGGTGACGACTGCGGCGTGGGAGAGCGTCGACGCCCGCACCGTGGAGACGGCCCGGAGCCTCGGGGCCGGACCGTGGCGAGCGACGTGGGACGTGGTCGTGCCGCAGCTCCTCCCGGCGATGCTGGTGGGGGCGACGCTGACGTTCATCTTCACGTTCGCCTCCTTTCCCATCGTCCTCGCGCTCGGCGGATTCCAGCTGGCGACGGTCGAGGTGTGGATATTCCGCCTCGTGCGCGAACTCGAGTACGCCGAGGCGGCGGCGCTCGCGGTCGTCGAAACCGTGCTCTCCCTCGGGCTGACCTACGCGTACCTCCGGTACGAGCGCCGACAGACCGCGGCCGGTCGGGGAGCGCGCCCGCTGCCGAGGCGGACGTTTCTCCCCGAGTCGTGGTCGCCCGGCGCGGTGGTCTCGCGGGGGGCGATCGCGGGGTACGCGCTGGTCGTGCTGGTCGTCTTCGTCGGCCCGCTGGCGAGCATGGTCCTCGCCAGTTTCACCACCGCCGGCGGAGCGTTCACCCTCGGGAACTACGAGTTCCTGCTCCGGAGGCAGATCACCGGCGCGAGCTTCCAGGTGAAGCCGCTCCCGGCCATCCGGAACTCGCTCGTGTTCGGCGCGGGGACACTGCTGGTGGCGCTCCCGATGGGCGTCGTGATGTCGGTGCTGACGACGCGCTCGTTCCCGGGGCGGCGACTCGTGGACGCGCTCTCGATGGCCCCGCTCGCGGTCAGCGGCATCGTCGTCGGACTCGGACTGCTCCGCGGGCTCGTCTTCGGCGTGGAGGTGTTCGGCCACCGGGTGACCGTCACCGGGCCCGTGGCCATCGTCGCCGCCCACGCCGTCAGCGCCTACCCGTTCGTCACGCGGAACGTCTCGCCGCTCCTCGACCGACTCGACCCGCGCCTCGTGGAGTCGGCCCGGAGCCTCGGAGCCTCGCGAGTGCGGGCGCTCTGGGACGTCGAGCTGCCGCTCGTCGCCGCCGGCGTCGTCGCCGGCGCGGCCTTCGCGTTCGCCATCAGCATCGGCGAGTTCGACTCGACGGTCATCCTCGCCACCGGGTCGGGGAGCTACACGATGCCCGTCGCCGTCGAACGGTTCATCGGGCGCCGCCTCGGTCCGGCGACGGCGATGGGCTGCGTGCTGTTGCTGGTGACGAGCGTCAGCTTCGTCGTCATCGACCGTTTCGGCGGGAGGTGGGGCGGCCTGTGAGACGGAGCGTCCCCTGCCGTCGCCGTCGTCGGGGGTGTCCGCGGTGCGACTGACCCTCGACGGCCTGCAGAAGTCCTACGGCGAGACGGAGGCGCTCCGCGACGTCGACGTGGAGGTCGAGGACGGCGAGTTCTTCACGCTCGTCGGCCCCTCGGGGTGCGGGAAGACGACGACGCTCCGACTCGTCGCGGGCTTCGAGTCGCCGACGGCGGGGACGGTTCGCTTCGACGGCGAGGACGTCGTCTCCGTCCCCCCGGAGGACCGCGACGTCGGCGTCGTGTTCCAGAACTACGCGCTGTTCCCGCACATGACCGTCGCGGAGAACGTCGCCTACGGCCTCCGCTTTGCGGCCCCGCCCGACGGGAGCACCCGCCAGGAGCGCGTGTCCGAACTGCTCGACCTCGTCGACCTCGCCGGGATGGACGACCGGGACCCGGAGGAGCTGTCCGGCGGCCAGCAACAGCGGGTGTCGCTGGCGCGGGCGCTGGCTCCCGGGCCCGACCTGCTGCTGCTCGACGAACCGATGAGCGCGCTCGACGCCCAGCTCCGCGAGCGCCTCCGGGTGCAGGTCCGCGAGATACAGTCCGAACTCGGCATCACGACGGTCTACGTCACCCACGACCAGGAGGAGGCGCTCGCCATCTCCGACAGGGTGGCCGTGATGAGCGACGGCGCCGTAGAGCAGGTCGGTACCCCCCGCGAGGTGTACCGGACCCCGTCGACCAGATTCGTCGCCGAGTTCGTCGGCGACAACAACCTGCTGGAGGGCCGCGTCGTCGACGTAGTCGAGTCAGATACTGGAGACGAAACGGAGGGGTTGACCGTGCGGGTCGACGACCACCAGTTCCGTCTCGACAGCGAGGACGTCACCGCGTCGCCGGGCGAATCGATCACGTTCTGCGTGAGGCCCGAGCGCCTCCGCGTCGATGAGTCGAGAAACCGGTTCACCGCGACAGTCGAGAGCGCGGAGTTCCTCGGCGAGTCGACGCGGGTCCGCCTCGACTGGGAGGGTCGAACGGTCACCCTCCGTGCCGAGGACCCGCCCGAAGCCGACGAGGCGGTGGCCGTCGGGTTCGCACCCGGAGACGTCCACGTCCTCCCCGACGGCGGCTGAACTGCCAGATTTCTCCGGGAGAGGGGGTCGACGGCACGACCGCGTGACGGACTGGCGTCGTGACGACGACCGGGGTTTATCGGCATCGGGACGCTGAGTGGAGGGCATGGGTAGTCGGACTCGACGGTACGCGGTCTCGGACACGGCCCAGCAACTGGTCGGCGGCTTCCTCCTCGCCGGCCCCTTCGTGGTGACAGAGGAGGTGTGGGTCCTCGCCCGGAGCATGTCGGTAGCGCAGACGCTGCTGACCGTCGCCATCGTCTTCGTGGTGGGGTACGGGGCGCTCTACAAGGCCGACGACGACCGCGACCCCGACCGCGAGAGCGACGTCGCCGGCGTCCCCCTCCGGTTCGTCTCGCTGATTCTCGTCTCCTACCTCTCGGTGTTCATCCTCGCGATGGCGTTCGACGCCCCGACCACGTTCGTCCCGAGACTGGGCGCACCCGTCGTCGTCGGGAGCGTGACGGTCTACCCGGTCGTCGCGGCCGTGACCGTGAAGGCGGTGAACGTCGGCGCGATATTCAGCGTCATCGGGGCGGCGACTGCCGACTCCATCTACTGAGCGACGGTCGCCCGGCTGGGTGTTCCAGTCGGCGCGTCGCGGTCGTCGTCCGGGTCATCGCGTTCGCGGTCGTCGTCCGGGTCATCGCGTTCGCGGTCGTCGTCCGGGTCGTGGCCCGCTAGTCCGACGTCGTGTTCGCGGTCGCGTTCGCGCTCGTCGCACTCGCCGCCACAGCCGTCCGATTCGCGTCTCCCGCGGTGAGGTTTCTCCCGACCAGGTTCGTCTGGTCGAGCGGCAGGCAGTCGATGCCGACGCCGCCCTGCAGGTTCACGACGTAACAGACGACGCCGGCCTCCTCGTCGACCGTTCTGAAGACGTAGTCGGAGATCCACGTCCGGTCCGCTGGCGCCGCGTCGCCCGGTCCGACGCTCTCGTTCGGAGCGGCAGCGTCGACGCCGACGACGTCGGAA
Organism: Haloferacaceae archaeon; assembly: GCA_042217455.1. Classification (GTDB taxonomy): domain Archaea; phylum Halobacteriota; class Halobacteria; order Halobacteriales; family Haloferacaceae; genus JBDGSQ01. The sequence goes on from JBDGSQ010000043.1 coordinate 26,886, forward strand.
CCGGTGCCGGACGGCGCGTCCTCGACACCGACGTATCCGGGTCCGGACCCGAGAAACAGCCCGGCGGAGACGGCGAAGAGGAGACTGAAGACGACGACGACGAGGAGACCGAAGGAGACGGCGAGGAGCGTACCGCGATGGTCGGTCATGGTGGTTCACCTACAGGTACC
>JBDGSQ010000083.1:0-14656 GCA_042217455.1 Haloferacaceae archaeon
GCGTCGGCGGAGACGGGCGAGGGGCCGGCAGCGAGTGAGCGCGGAGCGGTGAAGGCGAGTCCGCGGGCGCGACAGCGCGCAGACGAACTCGGTGTGGACCTCGGGAGCGTCTCGGGGTCCGGACCGCAGGGGTCGGTGACCGAGGCCGACGTGGAAGCCGCCGCCGAGGCCGGAGGTGGCGAGGCGGAAGCCGGTGGGGGTCCGGGAATCGGTGCGGGACCGGCCCCGCTGACGGTCGCGGAGGAGCGACCGTTCTCCGGGATGCGAAAGACCATCGCCGACCGCCTCGGCGAGAGCTACCGGAACGCCGTCCACGTCACCGAACACCGGACCGTCGACGCGGAGGCGCTGTTCGAGGCGACGGCCGCCGCGAAGGAGGCCCTCGACGCCGACGTCTCGCTCCCGGACCTCCTCCTCGTGGCGCTCTCTGCGGCGCTCGACGACCACCCCGCGTTCAACGCCACCTTCGAGGACGGGACCCACCGCGTCTACGAGGAGCACAACGTCGGCGTCGCGGTCGACATCGACGCGGGCCTCGTCGCGCCCGTGATCCCGGACGTCGGAGGGAAGTCGCTGGCCGACGTCGCCCGCGCCCGCCGGGAGGTGACCCGGCGCGCCCTCGACGGCGATTACTCGATGGACGACCTCGCGAACGGGACCTTCACGGTGACGAACCTCGGCGTCCTCGGCGTCGAGTCGTTCGACCCGGTCATCAACCCCCCGCAGGTGGCCATCCTCGGCGTGGACGCCATCGACGAGCGCCCCGTCGCTGACGACGGCGACGTGACCGTCCGCAGACAGCTCCCGCTCGACCTCTCGTTCGACCACCGGGTCGTCGACGGGGCCGACGCCGCGCGCTTCCTCGAGAGCCTCGCGGTCCACCTCGAGGACCCGTGGCCGCTCCTCCCCGAGTCGGTGCGTGCCGCCCGCGGCGGCGAGCGCGAGGCCTCCGAGACGCCCAAGCGGTACGCGCGCTCGCACTCCCCGGAGGGCCTCGGCGGCACCGTGTCCTCGGGGGACGCCGAGTGGACCTACGGCGACGGCGCGACGCCACTGGAGATGTTCGTCGGGTCGCTCGCGGGGTGTCTGTCCGTGTTCCTCCGCCTGCGGGCCGACGAGGAGGGCGTCTCGCTCGGCGCCGTCGACGTCGCCGCAGAGGCGCACCCGAAAGACGGCGACGTCGAACGCGTCGACGTCACCGCGACGCTGGAATCGGACGCTCCCGACGACAGACTCGACCGGATCGTCGACTACGCGGAACAGGACTGCTACGTCCGCCGACTGGTTCGAGACGACGTGACCGTCGAGGTGTCGTGGGAGCGCGCCTGAGTCACGTGCCGTGACCGTCGAGGTGTCGTGGGAGCGCCTGGGCCGCGTTCCGTGACCGTCGGGATGTCGTGGGAGCGCCTGGGCCGCGTTCCGGTCGTGGCCCTGGCGCGTCGTGGCGGGGGGCGAGCGCCGGGTCAACCCTGCCGTGGCCCGGACGAGAAGTAGTCGACGGCGGCGGCGGCCGCGTAGGTGCGCTCCACGTCGACGATGCGAGGGCCGTCCCCGCCCGGCGCGAGTTCGCAGGTCGCGTCGGTCACCTCGAGTTCCCGCTCGCCGTCGACGCTGAGGACGCCCTCCGGCACCTCGAACGTCAGCGACTCGCCGACGGCGAGCCGCGTCACCGACTCGACGCCGAGCTCCTCGACGACGCCCGGCACCGTAATCGCCCTGACGACCCGGTCTGCTGACTCGGCCGGTCCGAGTCGAACGCCGACGCCTCCGGCCGCGTCCGCGGCGTGGGGGGCGACGGTGCCGACGACGCCTGAGAGACCGATGTCCTGCGGGGCCGCCTGCGAGACGACGCCGCCGAGGAAGTCCCGCCCGTGGAGAATCGCCCGCGTGCCGACGAACGGTCGGTCGACGACGCCGAGCGTCACGAGCCCCGTGAGCGACTCGCGCCCGCCCGCGTGCTCGACGTCGGCCCGGACGGTGCCGTGTCGCCGCGTCGCCTCCGCGCTGTCGACGACGCCCGCCGCGACGAGCGCCGCCGCCCCTCCGGCCACGGTGCCGTCGACGTGCGTGGGGACGACGTTGTTCGTCCCGGTGGAGACGGCGACGACCGGCACGGCCCCCACCTCTGTCGTGACGTCCCGGGCGGTCCCGTCACCGCCGAGGACGACCACCGCGTCCGCCTCCCTCCCGAGGCGCGCGGCGGCCCGGCGCGTGTCCGACGCCGTCCCCGAAATCTGCATCTCGAGGAGCGAGGCGTCGACGTCGTCGCCTGCGGCCTCGACGGCCGCCTCGCCGAGGCCGGCCCGGTCCGGCATCACGAGCACCTCCGGCGGCGTCGCCGCGAGCGTCGTCCCCTCGAGGACGGCCGCGGCGACGTGGCGCTTCGCGTAGTTGTCGCTGACGACGGCACCTCCCGCGAGTCGCCGGATGTCGCGGCCGGCGGCGGGGTTCACGATGAGTCCGATAACGTTCACTGTGTGGAGTCGGTCCGAGGGCGTTCGAGGTCGGGCGAGTCCGCCCGACCGGTGTGATTCGACCCGGTCCGGTCGTCGTTCACGACGCGCGGACGGGGTTGCCGCCCGCGACGCTCAGACGACGCGGTGGCCCGACGCTCAGACGATGCGCTCTATCGCGGCCTGCACGTCTTCCGCGTGCGGCAGGACCTCGTCTTCGAGTGTCGGACTGAACGGGATGTGGACGTCGGCGACGCCGACGCGCTGGACCGGCGCGTCGAGGCTGAAGAACCCGTCCTCCATCGTGCGCGCGACGATCTCGGCGTGGGTACCGTAGGAGAGCGGGCTCTCGTCTGCGACGACCAGTCGCCCCGTCTTCTCGACGCTCGCGACGATGGTGTCGTGGTCGAGCGGGTACAGCGACAGCGGGTCGATGACCTCGACGCTCACGTCGCCTTCGAGTCGCTCCGCGAGGTCGAGCGTCTCGCCGAGGAGTCGCTGGGTGGCGACGACGGTCACGTCGGAGCCCTCGCGCTCGACGCTCGCCTCCCCGATGGGGAGGGTGAAGTCGTCGTCGGTGGGGACCTCGCCTTCCATCTCGTAGAGCACCTTGTCCTCGAAGAACATCACCGGGTCGTTCGAGCGGATGGCCGACTTCAGCAGGCCCTTCGCGGCGCGCGGCGTCCCCGGTGCGAGGGCCTTGATGCCCGGGAAGTGTGCGAACCACGTGTGTATCGTCCCGGAGTGCTGGCTGGCGGCGCGCTGTCCGCCGCCCTCGGTGGTCCGAATCGTCAGTGGCATCTCGATCTTCCCGCCGAACATGTACCGCATCTTCGCCATCTGGTTGAGAATCTGCTCGGACGACACCCCGAGGAAGTCGGAGAACATCACCTCGACCACCGGACGCGACCCGGTCGCCGCCGCGCCGACGCCCGCGCCGACGAATCCGGCCTCGCTGATGGGCGTATCGCGGACCCGCTCCTCCCCGTACTCGTCTACGAGCCCCTGTGTGACCTGGAAGACGCCGCCGAAGGTACCGACGTCCTCGCCCATGAGGAACACGTCCCCGTCGCGCGCGAGCTCCTCGCGGAGGGCCGCCCGGACGGCCTCCCGGAAGGTCATCGATTCGGTCTCCTGTTCGGTCGCCTGTGTGCTCATATCAGTCACCTCCCCCGTTTCCGCCGTCGGTTTCGAGCCGACCGGCGAACCGCGCTATCTCCGGTGCCGGTTCCGCGAACATGTCCTCGTAGGCCTCGCTCGGGTCGGGGTCGGGCGCCCCGCGGGCGTACTCGACCGCGTCCGCGATGGTCGCTTCGACCTCCGACTCCATCTCCTCGAACTGCTCCCGGGTCAGGTCGCCGCGCTCGACGAGTCGCTCCCGGAACGCCTCGATGGGGTCGTTTTGTCGCCACCGGTCGATCTCCGATTCGTCGCGGTAGACCTGCTGGTCGCCCTCGAAGTGGCCCCGGTAGCGGTACGTCTCGGCCTCGACGAGTGTCGGCCCCTCGCCGTCTCTGGCGCGCGCGCTCGCCTCCGAGACGGCCTCGTAGACGGCGGTGACGTCCATCCCGTCGACGGTGACGCCCGGGATGTCGTATGCCTCGGCCTGCTCGCTCAGGTTCTCGACGTGGTGTTGCTTCCCGACGGGCGTCCCCTCCCCGTACTGGTTGTTCTCGATGACGAACACGGCCGGGAGTTCCCACGTCGACGCGAGGTTGAGCGCCTCGTGGACCTGTCCCTGCGCGACGGCTCCGTCGCCGAAGAACGCGAGCGCGACCCGGTCTTCCCCCCGCAGGGAGAGCGAGAGCGCCGCGCCCGTCGCCAGCGGCGGACCGGCACCGACGATGCCGTTCGCACCGAGCATGTTCGCGTCGACGTCGGCGATGTGCATCGACCCGCCCTTGCCCTTGCAGTACCCGTCCCGCTTGCCGAACAGTTCGGCCATCATCTGCTCGGGGTCGAGGCCCTTGGCGATGCTGTGGCCGTGGCCGCGGTGGGTGCTCGTGATGAAGTCCGCCTCCTCCAGTGCGCTACACGCGCCGACCGCGACGGCCTCCTCCCCGATGTAGAGGTGGACGAACCCCGGTATCTCCCCGTCTGCGAACAGTTCGCTCGCAGTGTCGTCGAACTCGCGGATGGTGAGCATCCGCTCCAGCGCCTCGACTCTGCCCTCCCGTGTCTCTAGGTCTATCGCTGGCATCACCTCCTACGTCGGTCTCCCACCCGCAAGTCACCTTGTAAAATTCCTAAGATGTGAGAACGACCCGCAGTATCGATGGTCGTTCCCGACCAACAGTCGACGGTGAGTGTCCGATGACCACGAGCGAGCAGGAGCTGGACCAGTTCCAGCGCCACATGCAGCAGTTGACCGACGAGGCCCCCGAGATAAACGAGTTCCTGGAGTACGTCGAGGCCGCAGAGGCCCCCGGGGAACTCGACGCGAAGTACAAGGAGCTCATCTCGCTGGCCATCGGCATCGTCTCCCACTGCGAGCCGTGCATCCTGTGGCACACGAACGGTGCGCTCGAAGCGGGCGCGACCCGCGAGGAGGTGCTCGGCGCGCTCAAGATAGCGGTGGTCATGGGCGGCGGTCCCGGTCTGGCGTACGCCGTGAAGGCCCACCAGGTGCTCGACGACCTCGAGTCCGTTCGGTGAGCCCCCGGAGATGCGCGTCGCCGTCGCGGGCACCTTCGGGCCGATTCACGACGGGCACCGCGCCCTCTTCGAGCGCGCCCTCGAACTCGGTGACGAGGGCGTCCTCGTCGGGCTGACCAGCGACGACCTCGCCCGGGAGACGCGCCACGAACCCCGCCCGGTGCCGCCGCTCGAGGAGCGACTCGACGCGGTCCGGGCGGAACTCGACGACCTCGATCGGTGGGGGCGCGACGTGGCTATCCGGACGCTCGACCACCGGTACGACGTCGCGGCGTGGGACCCGTCTCTCGACGCCCTCGTCGTCTCGCCGGAGACCGAAGGCGAGGTCGTCGAGGTGAACCGCCGCCGTAGACAGCGCGGGCTCGCCCCCCTCGAGGCCGTCGTCGTCCCCTTCGTCCGCGCCGACGACGGTGAGCGCATCTCCTCGACGCGCATCGTCCGCGGCGAGGTGGACGAACACGGCGCGCTCCTGGAGTAGTCGACGACGCGGCGGGCTCGGAATGTCACCGCGCTCCGGTTCTTGTCGGGGGAGAATCACCTGCACCTTATTGGTGCTCCGCGACCAATCTGTCCTGTACGCCCACGGGGGCGGGAGCCATGACCTTCACGATAGAAATCTCGGACGACCTGAAAGAGCGAATCGACGCCCACCTCGAAGACGACGAGACCCACGCGGAGTTCGTCGAGGAACTCGTCAGCATGTACGAGAGCGAGGGGCGATTCCTCCAGGAAGGATACTCCGAGTGAATCGGCGGTCGATCGAACGGACCGCGCGTCACCGTCGGAGTGAGTGCGTGTGACGGCCCGCGAGCGGTCGCGTCCCGAGTCCGAACCGGCGTTCGGAGCGGCGGACGTCGACACGGAGAGCCGGTGGCACGCCACGCCGGTCGAGGAGGTGCTCGACGCCCTCGAGACAGACGAGCGTGGACTCTCTGACGAGGAGGCCGCTCGCCGCCTCGAGGCGTTCGGCGAGAACGAGATCGAGGAACACGACGAGATCTCACCGCTCGACATCTTCGTCTCACAGTTTCAGGACTCGCTCATCTACCTGCTCGTCCTCGCGGCGATGCTGTCGCTCGCGGTCGGCCTCCTCCCGGGCGAGGAACCGAACTACGTCGACGCCGGCCTCATCCTGCTCATCCTGCTCGCGAACGGCGTGTTCGGGTTCGTCCAGGATTACCGCGCCGAGCAGTCGATTCAGAAGCTCCGCGAACTCGCCTCCCCCACCGCGACGGTCTTGCGCGACGGCGAGAAGGCCGAGGTGAGCGCCCGGGAACTCGTCCCGGGCGACGTCGTCTTCGTCGAACAGGGCGACGCCGTCCCGGCCGACGCACGCCTCCTCACCGCGACCAACCTCGAGACCGACGAGGCCGCGCTCACCGGCGAGAGCGCGACCGTCAGGAAAGTGACCGGCGTCCTCGACCCGGAGACGCCGCTCGCAGAGCGGACGAACGTCGTGTACATGAACACGAACGCGGTGAAGGGCCACGGCAGGGCCGTCGTCGTCGCCACGGGGATGGACACCGAGGTGGGCGCCATCGCGACCCAGTTACAGGAGGCGGAAGACCGGCAGACGCCGTTCCAGGCGGAGGTCGACGACCTCGGTCGCCGCATCGGCTACGGGGTCGTCGCGCTCATCGCGCTGGTCGGCGTCACGCAGTACCTGTTCACCGCCACCGGACCGCTCGCCATCGTCCTCGTCGGCATCACCCTCGCGGTGGCGGCCGTCCCCGAGGGGCTCCCCGCGGTGGTGACGCTGACCCTCGCGCTCGGGTCGCGGAAGATGCTCGACCGGAACGCCCTCGTCCGCCGCCTGCCGGTGGTCGAGAGCCTCGGTTCGGTCGACGTCATCGTCACCGACAAGACGGGGACGCTCACCGAGAGTCAGATGACCGTCACGCGAGTGCTCTTCGGCGACGAGGAGTACGAGGTGACGGGGGCGGGGCTGTCGAGCGAGGGGGAGTTCCGCCGCGACGGCGAGGCGGTCGACCCGGCCCGACTCGCGCCGCTGCTCCGCTGCGGCGTCGTCTGCAACAACGCAGAGCGCGCCCCCGACTCGAGCGACACCGAGTACTTCGGCGACCCGACGGAGATAGCCATCCTCGTCGCGGCCGAGAAGGCCGGCGTCGACCCGACCGACGACCGCCTCCGGGAGATACCGTTCTCCTCTGAGCGCCGGCGGATGACCGTCGTCGTCCCGCCGGAACGGGGTGAGGGCGGCGACGACCCGACCGCCTACATGAAGGGCGCGCCGGCGGCCGTCCTCGACCGGTGCGACCGCGTGCTGGTCGACGGGGAGGAGCGGGAGCTGACCGACGGGCGACGCGCGGCGATACTCGACCGGACGGAGGCGTTCGGCACCGACGCCCTCCGAGTCATCGGGTTCGCCTACCGGCACGTGTCGGACCACGAGGCCGACGAGGACGACCTCGAGCGCGAGATGGTGTTTCTCGGCCTGCAGGGGATGCTCGACCCGCCGCGGGCGGAGGTCCCCGAGGCCGTCGCCGACTGCCGCGACGCGGGCATCCGGGTGGTGATGGTCACCGGCGACAACCTCACCACCGCGAAGGCCGTCGGCGAGCAGATCGGCTTCGACCCGACGGGCGCGATGACCAGTCAGCACCTGACCGAACTCTCGGAGGACGGCCTGCTCGAGGTCGTCGAGTCCGTGGAGGTGTTCGCCCGGGTCGCCCCCGAGCACAAGGTCCTCATCCTGCAGGCGCTCCAGGAGAACGGTCACAACGTGGCGATGACCGGCGACGGCGTCAACGACGCCCCGGCGCTCCGGAACGCGGACGTCGGCATCTCGATGGGACAGCGCGGCACCGACGTCGCCAAGCAGGCCTCGGACATGATTCTGCAGGACGACAACTTCGCCACCATCCGCGACGCCATCGCGGAGGGTCGGAGCATCTTCGACAACATCCGCAAGTTCGTCAACCTGCTGCTCTCCGCGAACGCGGGCGAGGTGCTGGCCGTCCTCGTCGGCGTCGTCGTCGGGAGTTTCCTCTTTCCGGACCTGTTCGCCGCGCGGTCGGAGGCGCTCATCCTCACGCCGGTGATGCTCCTGTGGATCAACCTCGTGACGGACGGCCTCCCGGCGCTGGCGCTCGGGGCCGACCCCAGAGAGGAGGGCATCATGGACCGCCAGCCGCGGGCCGAAGACGAGTCCATCATCGACGCCCGCATGGTCGCCTCGATCCTCACCATCGGCGGGACGATGGCCGCCGTCGGCCTCGCGCTGTTCTTCTCCGGCCTCGTCGCCCGGGAGACGCTGACCTACCCGCAGACGCTCCTCTTTACGTTCGTGGTCGTCTCGGAACTGGCCGTGATTCAGGTCATCCGCTCGCGGTTCAACCAGCCACTGACCTCGAACCGGTGGCTCCTCTGGGCGGTCGGCGGGTCGTTCGCCCTCCACCTGCTCGTCCTCTATACGCCCGTCGCGGGGCTGTTCGGCGTCGACTCGCTCGGCCTCTCCGAGTGGGCGCTCGTCGGCGTCGGGACGGCGCTCTTTCTCGGGGTGAACGTCGTCGCCGGGCGCGTCTCCGACAGGGTCTTCGGGGCTCGCGAGTAGCGGACGTCGACCTCACATCGACGAGAACCGTCGACTCCGCACACCTCACATCGACGAGAACCGTCGACTCCGCACACCTCCTACCCGCGGGAGTCGCTTCCCGTCTCACGCCGGGTCCGGCCGCGCCAGCACCGCGTGCACCGGGAGCCCCCACTCCGAGAGCGCCAGATGTCGCTCGACGCGGAACCCGCCGTCCCGGAGGACGGCCGCGACGGGGATGGGCCGGCAGTCGAGGGCGGTCGGGAACGCCTCGTGGAGTCGCTCGTAGACGGCGACGGCGGCCGCCTCGCGCCGCCGACCGCCGGCGTGTCCCGGCTCGCTGGACAGCGACACGACCACGAGCCGGCCGTCGTCGCCGAGGACGCGCGAGAACTCGGAGAGCACCCGCGGGACGTCGGGGGCGTCGAACAGTTCGAGCGCGAAGCTACAGAACACCGCGTCGGCGACCCCGTCCCGGAACGGGAGCGACCGCACGTCGCCGCGGACCACGGCCGACCGGTCTGTCAGCCCCGCGTCGGCGAGTCGCCCCCGCTCCACCCGGCACATGCCGGCGGCCACGTCGACGCCGCAGGCGAGGCCGGCCGGACCCACGTCGCCTGCGAGAGAGACGAGAGCGCCTCCCGCGCCGGCGGCGGCGTCGAGGACCGTCTCGCCGGCGCTCGCGTCGAGGAGGTCGAGACCGGCTTCGCGGGCGGCGGCCTCGAACGGTTCGACGTACCGGTACCAGCGACTCAGTGCGTCGTACCAGTCGCGGGCCGCCGACGCGGGTCGGGGCACGCGGGAGGTGCCTTCCCGCCAGTCGTCGGTCACGCCGGTGCCTCCGCCCGCCGGTCGTCGGTCACGCCGGTGCCTCCGCCCGCCGGTCGTCGGTTACGGGTCCGCGACCGAGCGGGGGACCGCTCGGCGCTCGTTCTCACAGGCGGTCTTCCTCCTCGCCGCGCGTCTGCCCGAACGTCTGCTCGCTCCAGACGATGTCCTCGGTGTCGTGGTCCCAGTACTCCGCGTACAGGCCCTGCAGCATCTCGAGGACGGTGTGTCCGAGGTCCGACAGCGCGCCGTCGATGGTGCCGTCGTCGAGCGCTCCGACGTCGTCTTCGGGCACCGTGGGGGAGACGAAGCGGAGTCGCTCCTCGTCGGGGTCCCAGAAGAAGTCGTACTCCCGAAAGAGGCCGCGCTCCCGGACCGCCTCGAACTGCGCCTCGGTGAGGTCCGTGTACTCGGCCCACTCGTCGAACGCCTCCTGCCACGCCCCGTCGCGGAGCGCGGACTCGAGTTCCTCCCGTCGGAACAGACCCGACTCGATCGACTCCACCGCGTCGAACTGCTCGGGCGGGCCCCGGTTCGTCAGGTCCGGCGGGTCGGGGACTTCGACCTCCAGGCTCATGGGTGTCGTTTCGTGGCACGGACAGTTAAAAACTCCCTGTGCACCGCCCCGTCACCGGGACCGGTCCCGTCGCGGAGCTAGACATTTACGGTGGCTGCACGAACCTCTCTGCGGAGAACGCTGTCATGTCTGCCACACGCGAACCGGCGACGTTCGAGGCGCTGTCCGACCTCCGAGTCGAGTCGTCGACGCTCATCGAGGGACTTCCGGGGCACGGACTGGTCGCGTCCATCGCCGTCGACCAGGTGACCAAGCAGCTCGCGCTCGAACACTTCGGAAACGTCTACTCGGAGTCGTTCCCGCCCGTGACGACCTTCGAGGACGGGCGGGTCCGGGACCTCGTCCGCGTCTACGCCGGCACCGACCCCGCCGTGATGACCCTCCAGAGCGACCTGCCGCTCCCGCAGGAGTCGTTCGCGCCGCTGTCGGGCGCGATCGTCGACGGCCTCTCCGCGCACTTCGAGGAGGCCATCTTCCTCGCGGGGGTGTCGGCGGAGTCGAAACAGTCCCACGGCGAGGTCTTCGGCATCGCGACCACCGACGACGTCGAGCGGAAACTCGAAGCCGCCGGCGTCGACCTGATGGAGGGCAACGGCCTCGTCGGGGGCGTCACCGGCGCACTCGTCAGCGACTGCTACCACGCGGAGGTCCCCGCCGCCGTCCTCGTCGTGAAGTCGAACCCGTACCTCCCGGACCCCGGCGCGGCCCGGTCGGTCATCGAGAACGCCCTCGAACCGCTCGTCGACTTCGACATCGACACCACGGAGCTCGAAGAGCAGGCCGACGAGATACAGCGCCGGAAGAGCCAGATAGCCAGGCAGCTCCAGCAGCAGCAACAGCAGAAGCCGCAGTCGCCGAGCATGTACCAGTGAGGTGCCTCGGTTCCCCCGTTCCGGGTCGGTGCCGGTGGATGACGGCTGCGTGACCGCTCGCGATTGACTCGACGACCTGTCGACGGCGGGGTGAACGACCGCGACTGACTCGACGACCGTGCCGACGACGACTCAGCGCCGGGGTCGGCGGCTGTCGGTTCGCGGGCGAGTCACTGCTCGTCCCAGAACTGCAGGCCCTTCTCGGGGTCTTCGGCGACGATCCACCAGTGGTAGTCCTCCTTGGGGTGCCGGCGCTCCATGTGCTCTCGCAGCTGGGCCTCCTCGTCGAAGTCCTTGCCGCACAGGTTGCAGCGGTGGTGTCGTCTGGGCATGGTAACAATTGGGTCCCCACGAACGTGAAGGTATTGTGCGATTGACAGTCGAACCGCGAGTGCGGCTCACGGTGCGCCGGCGAGTCGCTCGTACTGCGACGCGGAGAGGCGGACGTCGGCGGCAGCGAGATTCTCCTCTAGCTGGTCGACGGTCCGGGCGCCGACGATGGGGGCGGTCACCTGCTCGTGGTGCATCAGCCACGCCAGCGAGATCTGCGCGGGCGTCGCGCCGACCTCCTCTGCGACGGCCTCCACCTCGTCGAGGACGGCGAAGCTCTCCTCGTTCAGGTAGCGCTCTGCGAAGCGGGCGTCCTCCGCGGCCCGCGACGCCACGTCGCCGCCGTTCCGGCTGTACTTCCCTGTCAGAAAGCCCCACGCGAGGGGTGACCACGGGACGACGCCGAGGTCGTAGTCGCGGCACATGTCGAGGTAGTTGCCCTCGATCTCGCGGTCGACGAGGTTGTACCGCGGCTGGACGACCGTGAACGGTTCGTAGCCCTCGCGGCGAGCGATCTCGTTCGCCTTCACGACCTTCCACGCGTTCGGACGCTGGGTGGACGCGCCGAGGTAGTTGACCCGCCCGTCGCGGACGAATCCGTCGAGGGTGCGCACGAACTCCTCGGCCGGCGTGTCGTCGTCCCAGCGGTGGATGTAGAGCAGGTCGAGGTAGTCGGTGCGGAGGCGGTCGAGAATCGCACCGACCTGCCGGCGGAGGTGCTTGCGGTTGAGACCGCGGCCGTTCGGGTCGTCGCGGGTCGGCCAGTATATCTTCGAGGCGATCACGAAGTCCTCCCGGTCGCGGTCGGCCAGCCAGTCGCCGACGAGCTCCTCCGCCAGCCCGCCGCCGTAGACGTCCGCGGTGTCGACGAAGTTGCCCCCGGCCTCGGCGTACGTGTCGAGGAGTTCGTACGCCTGTCCGCGCTTTATCTCGACGCTCCCCTCGTCGGTCTCCCGGCCGAACCGCCACGTGCCGAAGGAGGCGTTGCTGACTTTCAGCCCGGTTCGCCCGAGCGAGACGTACTCGAGTGCCATGTGTGGTGTTGGCGAGAGTCACAGTTAAAGCTGCGAGTCGCCCGCTGCGGTTGCGGCGTGACACGATTGCGGCGAGGCTTTCGATTCGGCGGTCGAGCGGGCGGCGACGCCCCCTCGCAGCCGGCGACGACCGCCGCCACCCATATGAGACGAGCGGGAGAACTATCACGCATGTACGAGAACGTGCTGGTCCCGACAGACGGCAGCGAGGGGTCGATGCGGGCGGTGGCGCACGCGGTCGACCTCGCGGCGGCGTTCGACGCGACGCTCCACGCGGTGTACGCCGTCGAACTGGGTGCCCTCCCCGCCGAGTTCGACACCGGCGACGTCTTCGAGCAACTGGAAGCGGAGGGCCGGCGCGCCCTCGACGACGTCGTCGCCCGCGCCGAGGAGGCGGGCGTGTCCGTGCAGGTCCGGGTGGGAACCGGGCCGCCGCACCGGGTGATACTCGACTACGTCGACGAGAACGGCGTGGACCTCGTGGTGATGGCGACCCACGGGAGGACCGGTCTCGACCGGTATCTCCTCGGGAGCGTCACGGAGAAGGTGGTCCGACTCGCCGACGTGCCCGTCCTGACGGTCCGGCTGCGCGACGAGGAGTGAGCGGTCGTCGGGGCGGTTGGGCGGTTGGGAGAGCCGGGAGGAGGACGGGCGCGGTGCGTTCAGATGCCGGCGGTCCGGGCCGTCGAGCGAGCGAAATCGAGGAGCGCGCGGCGCTTCACGAGGGCGAACCCGGTGAAGATGGCGGCGAAGCCGACGGCGGTCGACGGGTCCACGAGGCGACCGAGCAGGAGCCAGCTGACGACGGTGGCGACGACCGGTTCGAGGTAGCCGACGAGGTTGAGCTCGGCGGGGCCGACCCGGTCGAGCAACTCGAAGTAGAGCGTGAACGCGAGGACGCCCGAGACGAGGGTGAGATAGCCGAGCGCCGTCAGCGCGGCGGGCGTCCAGTTCACGGCCGCGAGCGACTCGTGGCGCGCGAGGCTCACGCCGTGGAGCGCGACGGCGCCGACCAGCATCGCCCACCCCTGCAGCGACCGCGCGGGGAGGCCGGTCCGGAACGGTTGCGTGAGGACGGAGCCGAGTGCGAAACTCGCCGCCGCGAGGAACACCAGCACGAGGCCGAGCGGATTCGTCGACGCGACGGCCGACGCGGAGGGGTTGGCGACGGCGGCGACCCCGAGGATACCGAACAGTAGTCCGAGGCCCCGGAGGGCCGTGAGTCGCTCCTCTGCGAACAGGGCGCTGGCGAAGACGGCGGTCAGGACCGGCGAGAGGCTGATGACGACGGACGCGATGGCTCCCGAGACGTACTGCTGGCCGACGTAGAGGAAGGCGTGGTGCCCCGCGATGAGGAACAGTCCCGTGAGCACCGTCGCCGCCACGTCCGTGCGCGTTCGGGGATACCACCGCTCGACCGTGAGCGCCGCGTATCCGAGGATGACGAGGCCGGCGAGGTAGTACCGGATGGTCGCGAACAGCACCGGCGGGAAGTACGAGAGGCCGAGTTCGATGGCCACGAACGACGTCCCCCACATCGCCCCGAGGAGGACGAACAGCACCGGGACCAGTGGGAGATTCCTGTAATTTCGAGCGGGAATCATTGGTTCTCATCCAACTTCAATAGCCGGACGTTGTTATACTTTACTACAAAGGACCGCGACTATATTGAATTATAATCTAACAAAATGTGATTTTGTGAGGGTTACGATCAGTATCACGGTGCGGAGAGGGACTGTGACGAGTGCACCCGCGACCACCATCTGGTTTAAGTCCTCCCGCGGTTCATGACACCGCGAAGGACAGATGGACGAGCGCGACATCAGGATCCTCAAGGCCATCGCGGACCTGGAGACCGGCAGTCCGGAGCAGCTTCACGAGGAGACGGACATCCCCGTTTCGACGATACACTACCGGCTGAACAACCTCCGGGAGGCCGGCGTCATCACGAACGACCTCTACGACATCGACCTGTCGGTGGTCGGGCTGGACGTGACGGTCATCGTGGAGATCGACGCGGACTACGGCGGTCCCTACGAGGAGTTCGGCGAGAAGCTCCTCGACATCGAGGGCGTCACGCACGTCTACTTCACGATGGGCGAGACGGACTTCGTCGTCATCGCGCAGCTGACGGGCCGTGAGATGGTCGAGCGACTCATCAGCGAACTCGACCACATCGAGGAGGTCAGACGCACCGACTCGACGTTCGTCATCTCGACGCTCGCGGACAGCCACCACGCCTTCCAGAGCTACAGCCTCGAGACGCTCGTCGCGGAACTCGTCGAGGACGACTGAACTCGCTTCGCTGCCCCGCACGGGGCGACGCGCTTGCATCTCCGGTCACCGCGTGCTCG